>SICM01000002.1 GCA_009694805.1 Candidatus Latescibacterota bacterium | reverse complement strand
GGCCGCAGGTGTAGGCGTGTTCGACGAACCGGTCCGGCAGGCTCACGAAAGAGGCGTTCCAGTGGCGGCCCCACCAGGCCCGGTGGGCTGCGCGGTCCGCTTCGGGGTTGGCCTCCATAGATGTCTTCACCAGGTCCATCGCTCGATCCGGGGGTTTCGCGTCCTCCCGGTCCGTGGCGATGGCCACGAAGACCTCGAAGTCCAGCTCGGTGGCGGGGGATGCCGTGAACGAACAGGAGGTCCCTTGTGCATCCACCTGATGGTCGGCCTGTCCATCCGCGCCGCGCACCGACGCGATGACCGTATAGCGCAGGTTCGGGAGGACGTGCTCCAGGGAGAGGGTCCGGTCCTTCGCGCCGGGCGTGAGGGAACTGGGCGGAGAGGGGGGGCGGAACGCGTGCACGGGACGCTCCAGGCGGAGGACAGGGGACACGGGCGTCCCGGACCGGATGCGGCAGTGGATGCGGGCGACATTTCTGCTGCTGTGGACGTAGGCGTTGACGCCCGCCTCCCAGCCGGGGCCGGACCAGGTCCGTTCGAGGCGGCCTTCGTAGAGGGAGAGGCGGTCCTCGAACCGATCCGTCGCGGGGTCGAACTTCCGTCCCAGGTCCAGGGCGAGCAGGCCGGCCCAGCAGCGCCCCGTGCCGATGCCCCGGCTGTCCGTGGCCCAGAGGTCGGCCTTCTGCATCCAGAAGCGGAACGTCTCCGCGCCCGTGACCATCCCGCCGAAGTCTCCGTTCCCCAGGAGGAGGCCGTCCGACCAGTGGTCCACGGGGCGCTGGTAGACGACGTCGTGCTGCGCCAGGTAGTCTTCCACGTCCGCCCGGAAGCGCGCGCCTTCGAAGGGGTCTCCCTCCCAGGCCGTGGCCTCGATCCTGCGCTTCAGGTCGGACTTGAGACGGTCCAGGCGGAGCGGGAAGCGGGTGCGAGGGGGGACGGTGAAGGCCGTGGATTCCGTCTGAGGTCCGGGTTCCACGACGAGATCGACGGGGATCTCCGCGCCCACCTCATCCGGACGTACGGGAATCCAGAAGCCGAGTTTCACCTCCGCGCCCCGGGCGATGTCGTGCGTCAGGGTCTTGACCTCCTGACCTCCTCCGTCCTTCCGGCGCAGGGTGATCCTGACGCCCTGCGCCAGGCCTTCCTCTTCCGCGAGCGTGACGAACACGATCTGCCGGTAGAGGCCCTCGGGATCGGTGACGGCCTCCGGGGCGGGATGGATCTTGGTGATGCGCATAAAGAGAACCTTCCTTGTCGCAATCTGACCCAGATCAGGCGATGTATCGGTCTGGGCAGGAACAGGGCGGGGGCAAGCCCCGCCCCTACGGTTTCGTTTTTCCTGCGTTCACGCCCAGTCCCTGACGGTAGGCCTCCAACGACACCAGGTCCGCCGGGCTCACGTTGCCCAGGTTCACCTCCGGCCCGTAGCGTTCGATCAGCCGTCTCCGCATCTGGTGGATGCCTGACGCACTCACCCCCGAGATCCACGGCCCCGGCAGTTCGAACATCACCCGCTCCAGCCCGATGGCCTCCACGACCTCCTCCACGGCCCGCGCGATCTCAGGGTTCTCACTGACGAGTTCGGCGGCCTCCAGCAGGACGACCCGCGACCCTGCGTCCAGGCACGCCCTGGCGTCGTCCGCCAGAGAGGTCGTGCTCTCCAGCCCCTCCTTCTTGCCCACCTCGCCCAGGACGGACAGACCGAACTTCTCCGAAGCCTCCCGGATCATCCGCTGTTTCCAGGCCACGCCCACCGGCGCCAGGTTGTCCGACACCTCGACCCACCGGTACCCGGCCTGCACGACCGCCGGGAAATAGAGGTCGGTCTTGCCGTAGACCTCGGCGTACTCCAGGTACATCCCGCCCGGGAACGGCTCGATCCCGTGTCCCTGATAGTGTTTGATCTTTCCGGTCAGCGTCTCGTTCGACAACAGGCGGGAGATGCCCACCGCGATCTTGGCGAAATCAAAGTAATCCGCCCCGGTCACGACCAGGTCCTCCTGGGCGTTCATGCCGATGCCCCAGTCGATCACCATCGTCAGGCCGCGCGTCCGGGGCTTTGGCGCACGCGGGGTTCCGTCCAGTCCAGAAAAGATATGTCCATCCATACGAGGCCTTCTCCGTAAAAATTGACGCACAAGACACGAAGGAGGTTCAGCCCCCAGCCCTCCCCCATCTCAAGGGGCAAAGCCCTGAGTACCCCCTCCCTCCCCCAATGCTGGGGGAGGGAGGGGATTGGGGGTGGAAGGGGGGCGCCTTTCATCCGTCGCTCGGCATGGCCCAGGGGCCGTCCATCTGATAGCCGTCCAGGGTCCGCATGGGCACGCACCGGAACAGGCTCTTCGCGAACCGCTCCATCTCCGGGGTGTCCATCTCCTTTTTGTGTCCCAGCACCCGGTGCATGGCCCAGCCGGACAGGCGGGAGATGCGGCCGTGCGTGTCCCAGAAGCAGAGGCCGTCCACGCCCGCGTCGTAGCAGGTCTTCGCCCGGATGCGCATGGAATCCCCGGACTGCCTCCGGGGGTAGAGGTCCGCGTAGAGCTGCGTCCGGGTCCCGTTTGTGAACTGTTGGAACGCCTTCAGGATGGGGACGGCCCCGCTCCCGTCGTGCGGCGCGACCTGCTCCATGTGGACCGCCAGGTGGTCCACCAGGCCCTCCTTCACCCAGGTCTCCGCGTCCATGCCGTAGCATTTGCAGCTCGTCAGCGGGCCGAGGTCCGGGAAGTCGGGGAGCTTATAGCTCGTGGGCAGGACGTAGCACGTGCCCAGGCGACGGCCCTGCTTCTTCCCCACCTCGTCGAGCATCTGCCGCGTCTCGCGCAGGAGCTGTGTCAGAAACCCCGCCTGGTGGGCCAGGACGCGGTCGTCGTAAGCGGGCAGCTTCAGGATGTCCTCCCCGTATTTCTCCTGGAACGACGCCCGCACGGGCTCCTCGAACAGGGCGTAGGGCCAGGACCGGCAGAAGATGATGTTCACCCCGTCGGCCCCGTAGTCCTCCACCCATTCCCGGAGCAGGGCGACGTACTTCGCCCGCACCTCCGGGAACGCCTGACTCAGTCCGCGGGTCGGATTCCCCTCCCGCGTGAGGCACCGCCATTCCGGATGGTCCAGATAGAACTGCCCCGGCCCGCCGTAGTTGAGGTGGTTGGGGGGGAGCTGGGCGCTCTCCATGCGGACCTGCGGGTAGATCTCGATCCCGACCTCATGGGCGCATTCCACCGCCCCTCGCAGCGGGTCGAATCCCGCCCGCCGGTAGCGGTCCCGCGACTCGTTCGACACGGCCCGCCGACCCCGGAACCCGAACGTCCAGACCTGTTCCGTCCCCACGCGGGACGGGTAGAACGTCCCCAGCCCCAGGGAGCACCCCCACAGCATCATCTTGAAGTCGCTCCCCCTGAACGTCTCGAACTCATTTCGCATGTCCTGCTGCGAGGCGTAGCTCCAGTAGTTGTGCTGCCCGCTGTCGTGGTTGGCGATCAGCAGGCGGGTGTCCGTCCGGGACCGGTCGCGTTGCGCCCGCGCCGCCTCCGCCTCCGACAGGGGCACCAGGCGAATGTAACTGACGTTCGTGGGGGACTCCCCGTGCTCCCCCGACTCCGGGCGGTGGAACAGGATGTCCTGTCCGGCCAGGTCCGCGGACTTCCAGTAGGCTTCGCTGATGTCCGCCGGGCCCGGCACCATCTCCGGCGGGACGATGTCCTTTCCGGGCCGGAAGTTTTCCTGGGTCGAGTAGGTATAGCCGGCGTCTCCCGTCAGCTTCAGGAACAGCGCCATCTCGCCCGCCTGATACGAAGGGCCGCCGTAGGTCCCGACGTAGATGGCGTGCCACCCCTTCGCGTGGAGTTTGAGGGTGAGGGGGGGGGCGTCCGCATCCGGGCCGCAGAACAGCATTTTTCCAGGTCCGGCGTCGATCTCGTAGTCCACGGCCGTCCACTTGCCGTGCTCGAAGGCGCGGGAGAGAGCTGTGTGCGGTTCGCATTGCGTCATATCTAAGATGTATCGGGATTCTGCGTCTCTATCCATAGGAGTTCCTTCTCGTAAATAAGGTTTTCAGATCTTTGATCAATGGCATCTTCTCAGGGCGAAACTTCGGCAACCGCCTGACGTCCATCTCAGCGACCCTTTTGCCACTTTCTTTAGAAGAAAGTGGCGCAAAGAATCGCGCTCATGCGCCGCGCGGGCTGGCCGCGCCGTACTTCGTCCAGTGGCGTAATCGGGGTCCAGTGGTAGTCCGGGCCCCTTCCACCGCACCCCCGCGCCGCTTCGCGTCGCTCGTACCCCACCGTGCCTGAACGAACCTTCTGCTTGAAAGTCGGGACGGCGCGGCAAAAACACACCCAAGACCAAAGATCTGACGGCGCGGCGCCCAAACCTTCACTACCACAGCACAGCAGAAGCAACCCACTTGCCGGGGGCACAACATTCGGTGCGTCAACTGAACGTCCACGTTGCGCCGCGCCCAAGCCTCCCCGGCGTCTGAGGGGCGTGTTTCTTTGGCCCCACCTTTCTTGCACGAGCAAGAAAGGTGGGAAAGGACGATAAGAAAATCTCTGAGCGGATATCCTTCTTTCGCCCTCCCTCTTCTGCTCGCGGAGGTAGGTTCAAACTGTCCCGGTCTCCATCAACAGGGCCATCATCGCCGGCAGGCACCGCAGGTTCGTGGAGGGCACCAGCGGCCGCACCTGGTCCTCGTGCCGGTCCGGCGCGGCCTCGACCCGGTTCCCGTCGTCGTCGTGCGCCTTCCCCGGAACGGGCAGCCCCTCCAGCCGCTTCCCCCACTCCGGCCCGCAGTACGGGCGGGACGTGTAGTAGCCCATCATCCGTCGCCCCATCTCCAGGTACTTCGGGTCCTTCCGGTCCTGGTAGGCGAACACCAGGATGCGCTGGAATTCCGGCGACGACCAGTCGGCGTGCGGTTCCGTCGGGATGTTGGGGGCGTGGAAGATCGTGTCCCGGTCGAGCCGGGTGCGCTCGTCGATCAGGCTGTGCTCCCCGAACAGGCAGTGATCCACGAGGAAGTCGAACTGACGATAGAACGCCTCCCGCCAGCGCGGGTCGGGGTCCACGGTGTAGAGCCCCATCAGGCCCTGCAGGGCCAGCGTGGAGAACCAGGCCCCCTGCCCGGCGGTGTGGGGGGAGTCGTAGCCGGGCCGTTTCTGCTCCGCAAAGCGTCTCCGGGCCGCGGACCCCCAGAGGGGGAAGAAGCCGTCGGGGTGCTGCTCCGCGATCATGCTCTCCGCCATCCGGCGCGCCCGCTCGATCAGGTCCACGTCTTCGCTGAAGTCGTTGTAGTTGACGAGCTGCATCAGGAAGAGGGAGACGGTGCGGAGGTCGCAGTCTTCGAACCGGATGCGCTCCGTGTCCTGGGCCAGGAACCGGGTGAGCCCCGAGATGCCCGCCCGGATCTCCGGGTCCCCGCAGAGGAGATAGTAGTCCAGAAGCCCCTCGATCCAGAAGTGGTCGGTAGCCGTGGCGCTTCCGCCCCGGAAGCAGTGGCCGTAGCAGTGCGTGTACATCCCCAGGTGGGGGTAGTGTCGGATGTCGATGTCCCACATGTGCCGGGCCATGTTCGCGGCCGTCCGGCAGGCGCGCACGTCTCCGGTGGCCAGGAAGTAGGTGTGCAAGCCGTGACAGGGGTCCTCCTCGTTGTTGTTCCAGTAGCCCATCCGGGAGTGCTCCCGCCGGGCGGCGTGTTTTCGGTCGTGGTCCTTGGAGCTGGAGTGAGGGGCCCAGATGTAGATCAGGTCCCCGGCGTCGAACTTCCCGGTGACGTGGAACGCCTCCTCGTGGTTCGTCAGCCAGCGAGCGGCGACGTCCAGCACGTGCGCGAAGGCGGGCCGTTTCTCCCGGTCGAGCTGATAGACGGAGGCGTAGGTCGCCGACTTCCGGAGGTCCTCGCAGGCCACGCGCGCCTGGTTGATCTCCAGCAGGTCCTCCCGCACGCGGCGGTTCCACGCGAGGCTGTCCAGGGCCGGGTCCACGTCCGCCCAGAGGACCTGGGTCTTCTGCATCCCCTGCACGGTCTCCAGGCAGCGGGTCTCCGGGTCGAAGAAGGCCCAGTAGGGGTGGCAGGCCAGGTTGTCGTATATCGTGTGCCGGTGGCGGAGGTCCGGGTCGCGGGCCGTGAGCGGATGGATGGGCAGGAGGCGCTTGCTGGCGATCCGGTCCGCCGCGTCCTGCGGCCAGAGTCCGACGCTCACCTCATCCTCGGTGACGCGGATCTCATTGGGGTATTCCCGGACGAAATCCCGCACGGCGACGCTGATCCGGCCGTCGTCGAACCGGGCCTGCATCCAGCCCGGGGCCGTCCGTCCGTGGCCGGACCCCCAGGCCAGGCCCACGCGCTCCCCGTTCGGGTCGAGCCGGTCCGCATAGTAGACCCCTTCATCCTCCTGGAGCACCCGGTACTCGCTCCCCGGCGCCAGGTTGTCCGTGGTGGCCCCGTGTTCCATGCCGGTCGTGACCCGCCGGCAGCGGCTCGCGAACGGCAGGGTGAAGCGGAGGTCCTGTACCAGGTGGTAGACCTCCTGGTCCGCGTGCCGCCAGGTGACCTCGAATTTCACGAGGGACGAATTCCGATACGCCTCGATGCCGATGACGTAATCCAGGCCGGGGCTGTAGATGTCACAGGCCGAGATGCCCCGGATCTGCACCCACGCCCGCACCGGCCCCCGCTCCACCACCGTGACCTCCCGTGTCCGGCGGCGGAGCGGCTCATTCATCAACTGGTCCGCGTTGAGGGTGCGCTCGCTCAGGAAGACCCGGCCATCCGCCTCGGCGACGCGCAGGCCGGTATGCGGGGTGCCGCGCAGGAGGGGGTGGAGCCCGCCGCGCTCGTCCTTGTAAGACAGGCTAGCCACAAAAGGCGGATAACAGATCGCGTTCGGCCAGGTCCGGATGATGGGGATGTCGATGACCACCCTGCCGGTGTCGATCCGGTAGAGGTCCCCCTCCTCCCGCAGCAGGAGGTCGCCTTCCGGCTGCCCCTCCTTCAGCGTGAAGGGGCCGTCCGAATCCCCCGGCTCAAACACGAACTGCCCCCACTTGGCCGAGCCGTCCTTCCAGTCCAGGAGGGACCGGCCCTGGGATGGCACGGCGTGGCCGGAGGCGTCCTGGATGATCAGGTTTTCAAAGCCTCTGACTTCTCCCTGTTCAAACGGGATGCTGACGCGCGTGGGCACGTGCGGGCTGCGCATGGCGGTCAACAAAATGGTGCGAGGTTTCAACAGCCTTCTCCTTTCGTGGTGTCCTTCACGATTTCTCTCCCTTCGGGTCGGCCCGCAGGGTCTCCAGGTTTTTCCCCAGCACCTGCGCACCGTAAAACAGGGCGTTGCCGACGTTCATGAAGCGGTAGCCCCACCGGAGTTTTTCCTGGATCTCGGCCACTTCTCCGAGCGTGGTACCCGCGACGATCCCGGTTCCCTCCAGCCTTCGGGGCACGTCCCGCATGATCTCCTGGACCTCCCTGGCGCCGGTCTCGGTGATCTTGCCGACCGAGGCGGACAGGTCCATAGGCCCGACCAGGAGCACGTCGATGCCCGGCACTTTCTTGATCTCATCGATGTTTTCGTACGCCTCCCGGCTCTCGACCTGGAGCACCAGCACCGTCTCCTCGTTGGCGGTCTGGATCACGCGGTTCCAGTCCTCGCCCGCGATGTGGGGCCACGAGGGGGAGATGCCGCGCCGCCCCTCCGGCGCGTAGCGGGCGTACTGCACGGCCCTGGCGGCCTGCTCGGCGGTGTCCACCTGGGGCACCATCACGGCCACCGCGCCCACGTCGTAGGCCTTCTTGATCAGCGCCGGGTCGTTCCAGGCCACCCGGATCATCGGGGCCACGCCCCGCTGCCGGGCGAGGGTGGGGATGACGTCCAGCGCCTCCATCCCGAAGGGCGCGTGTTCGGTGTCGATCCAGAGAAAGTCGGGCCGGGTGTTGATGATCACACTGGCGACGAGCGCCGACGGGGCGGGCAGGCCGGAGCCCAGCACGATCTCGCCGTTTCTCAGCTTCTGCTTCAGGGGGTTGGGGTACACGAGGTCTCCTCGGAAAGTCCGACGTTTCTACGGGTTCACATCGTTCAGGCGGCCTGCGAGGTGATTCCACATCTCCATCCGCAGGGCGCGTTCCTTGTAGTGATCTGACTGCGAGCAGGCGCAGGCCTTCTCGGACGAGAAACGGTGTATAAGGGCTGCGGCCCGCTCCGGGGCGTGGTCCCAGGCCGGGGCCTGAGGTTCGCTGCCCCGGCGGAACAGGAACTTCAGCATGTAGCGCGTCCGGCCTCCGTGGTTCGCGATGGCGGCGTGCCAGATGTCGTAGTGCGTGATGGCCACGGTCCCCGCCCGGACGTTGAGGACCACCTGCTCCCGGAAGTTGGCGTAGGTGGCCATGCGGTCGGTGGGGGCGTTTCGGAAGTGGGTGCCGGGCATCAGCACGGTGGGCCCCAGGTCCGGGGTCACGTCCTGGGGATAGTACATGGCCAGGACCGTGCTGAGCTGGTGGCGCCGCTGGTTGACCCCGTCCTGGTGCCAGGCCTGGCTGCGCGTGTCGGGGGGGTTGACGTGGCAGTGGCGGTGGCTGTGCATCTGAACATCCTCGCCGAGCAGGCTGATCAGCGCCCCGCGCACCTTCGGGTGATCGTAGACCTGGTAGAGCTTCGGCACCCGGTCCAGAATGGCGTTGCCGGGGTTCTCCGTCAACTGACCGAGTTCCTCATAGATCGCTTCGTTGAAGCCCGCCGGAAAGTCTGCTTCCACGACGTGGTAGCCACGGATGATGAAGGTGATGACTTCGTCGTCGGTCAACCGGTAGGGGGTGTCACTCATCGTCGTCCTCCAGCTTTTGCAGGATGAACTCGTAACCCAGGAGGTCGATCTCCCGGTCGTCGAAAGGCGTCCGCTGGTCGGGGAAGTGGATCACCTTCCAGGCGTCCAGGATCGCGTCGTGGACGGTCTTGTAGGGCCACGCCTGGGGTTCTGCTTCGATCTGTGTGACAGAGCCCGGGGTCGGCTCGTGCAGGGCCATGCCGATGACCTGGGAGCGGATGCCCGGCGTGGCGGCGTGCAGGTAGAGGAGGCGCTGCCGGAGGATGCGTCCCTTTCGGACCGCCTGGAGCAGTTCGTCCAGGTCGGCGGCATCAAGGCCCCCATTTTGAAGTTTGGTCTGCGCCCGGGCGACCCAGGCTTCGACCTGTTCAACCACAGCCATGAAAACCTCCCTTTTTTCCTTCGCTATCCCCGGTCCGGCACGCGCCAGTTGGGGTACCAGACGGAGTCCTCAGGGATGGTATCTTGAGTCGTCCATGTGTCCTGCATGGTCTTGAAATCTTTCAGGGCCGGCCGGACGACGGTCTCCCAGAGCCGCTCCACGTCCTCGTAGGTGCGGAGGGTGTGGCGAGGGCGTTCGCGGTCGTAGGCGGCCAGCAGTTCCTTTGCTTTTTCGCCGAGGTAGCGGATCTCGTCGGCGACCATGCGCTCGCCGGTCCGCCGATCCGACAGGCGGGCGTTCGCGCCCATCGCAAAGTGGGGGCCGGGCTGGTCCTCGGGCGGGATGCGCGACACGTCCACGCACTCGGGGTGGAGGGCCCAGAGGAGGGAGGTCTCGACCCTGCCGGCGTGGTCCCCGCCGCTCTTGCCGTCATTCGCGAAGCCGGGCTGGTTGGCCTCGAAGTCGGGGAGGCTGTAGAGGCGGACGCCGACGTGGGGCTGGATCAGATCCACAAGCGTCTTCAGGTCCTGCCAGTTGGGACCGTAGTGGCCGGTGACCAGGATCGCGGCGTGAAAGCCGAGTGCCTCCGCCGTGCGGAGGTGGTAGCAGATGTTCTTGAAGTGCTGCCAGGGGGGGAAGCAGGTGAGCCAGGCGCGCTGGACCTGTCCGACCGAGCGCTGGGCCCAGAGGGCGTAGCCGCCCAGTTCGTGGATGTGCCAGTAGTCGGGGGGCGCGACGATGCCGCCGTGGGCCCGCGCGGCCTGGCAGGCGATGGCGTGGGCCTTGAGGGCATCCAGGCCCACGGCGTTCTGGGGGCCGTGCGGCTCGCACAGGCCGTAGGCGAAGTAGACCAGGGGGCATGCTGCAAAGGCCCGCTCCAGCTCGTCGGGGAACATGCGTTCCCAGCGGACTTCTCTCATTGGCATGGCTCCTTGCGTTGTGGGTGGATTGTCTCAGGGCGAGGCTTCGGTAACCAGAAAAGACCTGTCTCACCGGCCCTTTTGCCACTTTCTTTAGAAGAAAGTGGCGCAAAGAATCGCACTCAGGCGCCGTGCGGGCTTGCCGCGCCGTACTTCGTCCAGTGGCGTAATCTGGGTCCAGTGGAAGGCCGAGCCCCTTCCGCCGCACCCCCGCGCCGCTTCGCGTCGCTCGTACCCCACCGTGCCTTGACGGGCTTTCTGCTTGAAAGCCGGGACGGCGCGGCAAAAAACACACCCAAGACCAAAGATCTGACGGCGCGGCGCCGAAACCTTTACTACCCCAGCACAGCAGAAGCAACCCACTTGCCGGGGGCACAACATTGGGTGCGACAACTGAACGTCCACGTTGCGCCGCGTCCTTCGACTTCGGGCTCGCTTCGCTTCGCCCTCCGCTCAGGACGTGGGCGGAGGAAACGCATCCTGAGCGGAGCGGCGAAGCCGCGTAGTCGAAGGATGAGGGGCGTGTTTCTTTGGCCCCACCTTTCTTGCACGAGCAAGAAAGGTGGGAAAGGACGCTAAGGAAGATCCTGGTAAGTCTACCCTTCCACCACTGGTGCTTTCTCGCAACGGCTGTGCAACTCCGAGAAGGTGCGTGAACCGTCGTCCTCGCGGACCTCCAGGCGGACACCGCGTATGAAGCCGGGCAGGTCGCCGAAGTAGAAGGCCTCGTGGCGCTGCAGTTCGTTGGCGAAGTGCCAGCGGAGGCCGTCCGGATAGACCACGGTGGAGATGCGTTTGATGTCGGGCTCGGGCGGCGCAGTCCGAAGTTCTGCAGCCGCCTTTTCATCCACCTCCACCCCCAGGCCAGGGCCTTCGGGCACGGGGAGGTAGCCGCCTGTGACGCGCGGGACGGAGGTCACGTCCCTGACCCAGAGGTCGTGCGCAGCCAGGCTGGAGAGGAGGGCCTCCTGGCAGGTTGAGGCGAGGTGGGCGATCCAGGCCGCGCGCAGGGCCGTGCCCACGGTCTGGATCCAGAAGGGTTTTCGGAACTCGTGCGCCACGCCCGCGATCTGCCGGAGTTCGTCCACGTCGCCGCCGCCGAGCACGAATCCGTCGCAGAGTTCCTCGCGGATCTGCACGGCGGCGTTCACGCCGGGGTCGTAGCCGGGGTCGGAGCGGACGTGGCAGCACCCGCCGCCGTAGTGGATGGCGATGGGCCGGTCGATCTTGCGGCGCAGGATCTTGTAGCCCTCCACGTCCCGCTGGGGGATGGGGGACTCGAACCCGCCCACGAACTCGTACTGGGACAGGGCCTTCAGGATGGGCAGGGCCAGCCGGGCTTCGCGCAGGTGGCCGTTGAAGTCGAGCCAGGCCCGGAAGTTGGGCGGGGCGACCCTGGCGGCGGCCTCCACCTGTTCCACCGGGTCCCACCAGGGCCGGCACTTGAACTTGTAGACCGTGTAGCCCAGGGACGCGGCGTGACGCACCTGCTGGGCGAACAGGTCGGGGGGCAGGTCGATGGTCCAGTAGGCGAAGGGCACGCGGGCGCGCGCCTGCCGGCCCATCAGGACGTGGGCCGGGACGTCGAGCGACCTGCCGACCGCGTCGTAGCAGGCCATCTGGATGCCGCTGTCCCGGCAATGCCGGAGGGCCTCCAGGGCGCTGCGGCCCACCCAGGACCTGTCCGTGCCCCCGCTGTCTCCATAGCCGACTGCGCCATCCTCCAGGACGACGCGGCAGAGTGCCAGGGCCGTGCCGTGCGTGAGCGCCCGCAGCATGTGCGGGGAGACCTCCGGGAGGAAGGTCATGTTAATGGGAAAGGATTCGATGGATTTGATTTTCATGAACGCCTCGCTCTCTTCAGGCGCGGCGATAAACCGCCGCGCTACGAAAAAAATATCCCCTGCCCTGCCCCCCTTGCGCGGAGATGAATCTCCGCGCCTTTCAATGCACGATGCCCAGACGATGCATCCGCCGGTGGATGGCCTCGCGCGCCTCCAGGAAGGGGCGCTCCAGGTAGGCGAGGTGGTCGTCCTGGCCGTGATGGTGCGTGATCGTGCCGGGCGCATAGCGCGCCGCCGTCTCCCGGATGTAGGTCAGGTTGCCGTCGATCAGGGTGAGCATGTACTGCGCCGCGTCCTTGTCGAACATCCACCACTCCCCGCCACAGGCCACGTAGACCGGCGAGGTGTGCGCGAAGATGCCCCGCTGCCAGCCGTCATGGTGGGAGATGCCGGTGTAGCCCGGCCCGCCGCAGCGCGCGGCCAGCCAGGTATGGCCCTCGATCTTCACCTTCGCCTTCAGCGTGAGCTTTCGAGCGCCCTTGCCTTCCTCCGTGGAGGCGACGACGCGGCCCCGCTGGACGATCTCCAGGGTGTGGATCGGGAGGATGCTCTCCGCCGATGCCTCGACCTCGATGGCGCCGGGGCCTGACATCCGGACCGTGTCGCCGATGGGAAGCCCGTCCACGGTGAGGTGGATCATGGGGCCGCCGCTGAGGAAGGTCCGCCCGCGCGCCACGCTCCGGCACCAGGTGTCGTAGGTGAACGGCTCGTCGTCGGGGACGCAGGCGTAGGTGCGGTAGAGGCCGATGGGCACGTCGCTGCTCATCTTGTCCGTGCCGCCCACGAGCGGGAGGCGGTAGCCGCAGTTGAGGTAGCGGTAGTATTCGAGGTGGTTGAAAGCGGTGTGCCGGAGCATCTCGATGCCGTCCGCGCGGCCGGTGGCGATCAGGGCGGCGGGCTCGCCGTTCGGGCTGGGGAGGTGGGGGATGATGACCGTGCCGCCCTGCGCGTGGCACTGGTCTGCCCAGTCGGACATGGTGATCTCCAGGGCGCCGCCCAACTCGGCCTCGCCGGGGCCGTCGGTACACCAGGGCATGATGGGCCGCTTCACGCCCCACAGGATGAGGTGCCCCAGGAAGTGCTGGCGGTTCTCCTGGGTGATATAGACGATGTTGTTCCCGTCCTGCGAGATGCTCGGCCCGCCCGTGAACTCCTCGGTGTTGGTGAAGAGGCTGCCCCACTGGGACTGGAGGAGGTTGACCACGTTGAGGTCCTCGCCCTGGGACTCGGTGTGGCTGCCCTGGGTCGAGAGGAAGTGGACGTGCGAGTCCCCGCTGAACCAGCGCCGGGCGTTCATGTTCGTCCAGCGTTTGAGGCGCAGGGTCAGCTCCCGCTGGCCGGGCTGGATGGCGACCTTTGTTCGCAGGGGCTCGTATTCGAACCCGCGCGCCACGTCCACGATCACCTCACCGCGCGGAAGCCAGCCCTGGCAGGTCCCGTCGATGTAGGCGTAGGTGATCTGCCCCAGGCGCACGTCTCCGCCCACGTCCATGTGCCAGGTGCCGAGGTTGGAGTTCACCTGGTTGTGGTGGCCGTGCGGCTGGTAGGGGATGCCCTCGGGCGAACGGAAGTGGACACGGCAGGGGACAGGTCTGCCGGTATCGTCGTCGAGCACGGTCACGTGGACCCAGTTCCGGCCCCGGTCCGCCAGTTCGATCCGCATCCTCGGGGTGCTGGCGACGCCTTTCTGTTCCACCTCGCCCCAGTTGACCCTGCCGATCTCCTCCGCGCCCTGCTTCACGGTGAGCGTGGCCGAGGGGATGGCCGCGACCTCGACGTAGGCCGGGCTGCGCTTCGGGTTCTGCGCCTCGCCCCAGCCTTTGTGGGTATCGTCCAGGAAGGCCTCCACCGGGGCTTCGGGCAGGGGGTGGACGTAGGTGGCCACGCCCCGGTCCACCTCCACGTCCAGGTCGAAAGGCTTCCCGGCGTCCTCCGGGTTCGTCAGCACGATGCGGGCCTCCCGCTTGCCCTGCCGGACGAATGGGTGCTCGTCCAGATGTCCCAGCGTGACGGCGGCGACGAGGAAGCGCGGACCCTGCGGGACCACCTCCAGGGATTCGACCTCCCGGTCCGGCTGCGGGTTCTCCCAGGCCCAGAGGTAGTAGCCGCGCGCCCCTCCACGCCCCGCCTCGGTCTGCCGGCGTCCGGCGTCCCCCCAGCGCCCCTCGTGGCGCGGCAGCAGGGTGTCCTTCTGGTCCGCCACGGCCCGAAACGGCGCGCCGGGCATGCTGGCCGGCAAAAATCCGATCTCAAACCGCTCCCGGATCGGGACCCGGATCTCCTCGCCGCCGGACAGGCGGAAGACGTAGTCCGCGACGGCCTTCCCCGGCAGGCCCCCTTCCAGCAGGTCGGATTCGAGCAGGCGGTGGGCGATGATGATGCGGCGGGCGGGTTTCCGGATGGAGAGGGTCACGCTGTTAGCGCCGGCGTCCAGTGCCAGGAAACAGGGGCCGTCGCCTCCCCCCTCACGCCCGATCAGGAAGGGCAGGCCGTGAAAGGTCTGCCGTCCGACCGGGGCCTGGACGTTTTCGCCCAGTACCGATAGGCCGGCGTTGCACAGGGGAGACAGGTCGAGGGGTTCGTAATCTGACATGGGGTGGCCCTCCTGTTTAGGGTACCGTGTGCTACTTTTTTTATGTTCGTCTGTAGACCGGGACTGGGAGCGGTTTTCCGAGGGCCATCGCCTCTGCGGCGATCAGGGTTGCGACGGTGGAGTTCGCCCCGTCGAACAGGTCGCAGCACGGGCTGCGGTCCTCCTGGATCGCGTCCAGCCAGTCCTCGATCTCCCGGTCGTAGGGGTGTCCGGCGATCCGGTCCGCAGCCACAGGCCGGAGGGCCGGGTGCACGTCCTCCTCGTCCCTGGCGAGGGCGACCTGGTCCCGTTCTACGGTCCCCCGCGTCCCGTAGACGCGCAGGTTGTAGTAGGGGGCCATCTTCAGCCGGGGCGCATACAGGGCCGCGACCTTCGCGATGGCCCCGCTGTCGAACCGGAACAGCGCCACCTGGCAGTCCTCCTGCTTCATCGCGGGGAACGCCACGTGGTTGGAATAGCCGCTGACCTCCACGACCTGCGCCCCGGAGAACCAGCGGAGGAGGTCGAGAGGGTGGCTCCCTCCTCCTACGATGGGTCGCTCATGCTCCAGGTACCAGTTGAGGCCGGTGGAGGCATCCGTCTGCCTGGCCTGGTAGAGCAGGTTGTGGATGTAGTCCCCTTCCGTGTAGTAGACCTGACCGAGCTCTCCCGAACGGCAGAGGTGGTGTAGGGCCTCGAACACCGGGTTGAACCGCAGGATGTAGCCCACGGCCAGCTTCAGCCTTGGATCTGCGGCGCGCGCCGCCCCGACCATGGTCTCCACCTGCTCCCGGCTGTTGGCCAGCGGCTTCTCCACCAGGACGTGCTTCCCGTGCCGCACAGCGGCCAGGAAGGGCTCCGTGTGAAACGGGTCGCCGGTGTTGATGCTCACGGCCTCGATGTCCGCCTGTGCGCAGAGTTCCTCCGCAGACCGATAGGTTCGCGAGATGTCAAACCGCTCCGATGCCTCCTTCAGTCGCACCGGGTTGGTGTCGCACAGCGCCACAACCTCCGACTTGCCGACACGCCGGTGCGCCTCCGCGTGCGCAACCCCGTTGTGTCCCAGCCCGATCATCCCCACGCGAATCATAGCACCTCTCTATCCCTCGATCTTCAGCCGGAGCCAGCGGATGTTCGTCGTGCCGTCCTCCAGGCACCAGAAGACGATCAGAACTTCCCTGTCCGGCATCCGGACCATCGACGGGTACCCGAATTTCAGGCTGCTCAACTCCTCCGCCGAGGCGGCCTGCCCCGTCATGCCCGACGAGCCGAGATGGGCCCCCCAGAGCGGCAACTCTGCCTCGTTGACCCAGGCATCTCCCTCCAGCCGGGAGAGGTTGGCCCAGAGCCCTGGCCGGTCGTCCCGGCGGTACGCGCACAGGGTGCGTCCGTCGTCCAGGCTCAGCATCTTGCAGGTCTGCCCGCGCAGGCCCGTCAACCCCGGAGGCGCAAAGGTCAGGCCGCCGTCCTCGCTCAGCGCATAGGGGGTGGGCAGGTTCTTTCCGGACTGGGGATCGTGCGCCCAGGCCACGGCCAGGACGCGGTTCCCGCCGGGGGAGATCACGGACACCTCCCAGTGGATCACCCCCGACGCGCTCCCGTCGAAGCAGACCCCGTAGCGCGGCCAGGTCCGGCCCCGGTCTTCGCTGATCAGCACGAGGGTCTTCTCGCCCGACGGGCGCTCCCCGTCCCACCCCCGCCAGGTGGACGTGGGGGCCAGCCACCGCCCGTCCGGCAGTTCCACGACGCTGTGACAGATCTCGAACGCCGGCCCGACCAGTGGGGGGTCGATGACCTCCGGGCTGTCCCACGTCCGTCCGCCGTCGGAGGATCGGAGGAGGATCAGGTCCATCGGCACGTAGCCCAGCGTGGCCTTGTTCGTCACCCCCTCCTCCGGATCGTCCCGGTAGGACCGGCCCCCGAACGCGATGAGCGTCCCGTCGGACATCCGGCTCACCCGCACGCTCGACGAGGTCCTCCGGTCCACCCGGTCCTCGAACAGCGGCCCCTGAAATGCCCAGGTGCGACCGCCGTCGCTCGACCGCGACAGGTAGGTCCGGTAGTCCAGGCTCTCGACGGCCTCTCCGACGTCGAACGTGCAGACCAGTTCTCCGTCTTCCAGGCGGACCAGCGAGGGGTGAAACGCCTGCCGGCTCCGGAGGTACGTTTTGGGGTTCCGGTAGACCAGGCCGGTGGATAGGCATTCGATCATCACTTCCGCCTCATTTTGAGGATTCAGGCGTTCCCCCTCGCGCTGAAGGACGGTGATGCGGGGGAGGGGGTCACCGAGGGATCGGATACCCTTCTTGCCCCTCTCGGGTCATCCCCTCGTGTATAATAGTCATCTCTTCGACGGAAAAATCGCTGCTTCCCGAGTCCATCGAGGGGCCGCTGAGCCTGGAGGGCCAGGCGTTTCGAAAGGTCCAGTTCATCACGGGGGTGTAGTTCCGATCGTACATCGTGATGGTCATGTTGGCCCGCGCATCGTCGATCTTGCCCAGGATGACCAGCTCCCGCCACTTCCAGAACCCCATATCCGTCGTGACCCCCTTTTTGAGGGTCACTTCCCCCCACTTGACCCGCCCGGGGATTATCTGGACGAACTCTTTCCCGTCAGGACTTACCACTCTGTGGGTGACCACATCATTTTCCCCCTGAAGCCCGCTGACCGCAGTGAAGTAGCCGCTCGCGTTCACGCCCCCGGCGATCACGACGGAAAATGAATAGGATATGACAGGATCCGTCTCCCTTGCAGAAGGGGCCGTCGTCCCTTTCGGCTGCGGGGGCGGGGGGGCAAGTGGTGTCGTGAAGGTCTGGGTCTGCGGGGCCTGCGACGCCTGCCATGCGGCCTTGTCGAAGCCCAGGGACAGGACCTCATAAGGCGTGACCGCGACCTCCTTCCCCCCCCAGCCGATGTTGCACTTGCCCGCCCACTCCTTGCCGGGGTGGACGCCGTTGTTATACGAGGCCCTGGCAACGCGCATCGCCGTGGTCCCGGCCGACCCGCCCGTGAACGTCGCGCTCGCAGCGGTCGCGGGACTCACCCAGGTCTGGGGAAGGAACTTCGCGTTCTGCGGCTGCGTGTTGACCAGAAGCTCATACCCGGAGGTATGGACCTTCTCCACGCCTCCCCAGCCGACGTTGCACATCCCGTTGAAGAACTTGCCCGGATGAACCCCGTCGGCCATCTTCGCCCGGCAGACGAACATCCGGTTCGTCCCTTCCTGGCCGACGAACACGCCGCTGGCGAGTTGCGGATCTTTCTGGAGGTGCGTGGGGCCGTCCACCCAGGCGTAGGGCCCCATGTCGGGTGCGCCGTTGAAGGTGGCGGGCCACGTATTCGGGTCGCTCTGCGCACCGGCCAGAGAGGTCAGCGTGAGGACGAGGGCGAGGGCCAGGATGCGACTGCATCTGAAGAGGGGCGGTGCATATTCAGACTGACGGGTCATAACAGCATTTCTCCTTTATGGGGTATGCGTTAGGTTGAGAGCGAGGTGTATTCTTCGCTCTACCGGATCAGGGGAGGAACACGAGATCGAATCAAACCCATTCCACCCCGAACAGGTCCGCGCAGCGCATCTGGAAGTGCAGGACCACCTCCTGCCCTTCGGCTGCGCCGATATCCGCCTGTCCCCTCCAGGTGACTTTCCGGGCAGGGTCGTCCCCGTGCATCGGGTCGCAGTCGTCCACGGACCTCCCGGCCACGCCTTCCAGCCCCACCCTCATCTCGCCCCCCCTCGGGGTCCGGAAGTTCAGCCGCAGGCCGCGACCCGTCGGGAGGAGCGGAGCGGTCCAGAACACCCCGTCACCGTCCGCCTGGACCGCGCACAGCCGACCCTCCGGCCACCACGCCCACCCCATGCGCCACGCCCGGAACACCTCCGGCCAGCGCGGGTACTTGTGGGGGTAGGGCGTCCCCATGTAGGGGATGGCGACGCGCCCCTCGCCCAGGGGGACCAGGTCCTTTCCCCCCGCGATGAACTCACTGTCCCACGCCCCGGACTCCCCGGGTGTGATCACGGGCCCGCCCGGGACCTGGTTCCAGACGATGCCGTCCTCGCTCGCATAGAGCCGCACGTCTGACCGCTCCGTGGACCGATGGTAGAACATGGGGAACATCAGTCGCCAGTCCGGCAGTCCGGGATAGGTCGTGTACCCGTTGAG
The DNA here is from genome assembly GCA_009694805.1 of Candidatus Latescibacterota bacterium. GTDB lineage: Bacteria > Latescibacterota > UBA2968 > SICM01 > SICM01 > SICM01. Next base: position 65,680 of record SICM01000002.1, on the reverse strand, counting down.
GTAGATGTCCTGGTCCAGGGGGTCGTCCAGCCTCGGCCAGAGGATCGGCTCGACAGGACCCCAGTCTCGAAAGTCCTCCGATTCCGCCCGGCCCACCCACCGCCGGTCTTGCCGGAACATCCGCGTGTAGAGCACGTAGCGCTCAATGGAGGCGTCGTAGTAAAAGGTGTTGTCCGTGTCCCCGTGATGGACCATCAGGGGCCGCTCCACGGCCTTCCACCGAACCCCGTCCGGCGAGGTGGCCGCGAAGAAGCAGGGCTTCCGGCGCTCTCCGATCCGGACATCCCGGTGCCGCGCGGGGCGTTTCATGTACTCCGCCAGCAGCGCGTTCCCCACCGCGTCCGGGGGCTGGGCGCAGTAGACGAGCTTGTAGCGCTCCGCCGGGGGCGCGATTGGATCGACGAAGAAGGTCAGCCCGTCGAAGCTCTTCTGGCCCGGCACGGAGATGGGGCACCGGTTCCCTTCCCGCCACGCGAACCCGTCTTCGGATTCCACGGACACGACCTCGACCGTCCCCGGACTTTCCGTCTGCGACCGGGAGCCGCTCCCCTGGAGCGCGTGGCCGTCCACCATCAGGTACCAGGAACGATACCTCCCCTGGTCGTGGACGATCCGCCCCCAGCCCCTCCACTCCGCCATCGGCTCGGTCTTGCGGGCCGGCTGAGCGGCCAGGCGCACCCCGTGGGGCACGTGCCTCGGCTGGGCGTGCATCTCCACCTGCGGCGCCGGGGGATGGGAGACGCCGAAGCGCCTCCCGTCCGGCGTGGCCCACGAGAGCGTCCCGCACTGGATGTGGCGCAGGTCGGTGAACAGAATCCTGTTCGGAATCTCTGCCTGACTCATGGCCCGCACCTCCCCTGAATCTCCCGACTGACTTCTGTCCCGGCAGGCCGGAAAGGACGACGGTAGAATCGCCTCCCCGACCTGCCGGACCTGATATCCACTCCACCACTCCCGCCGTGTCTCCTAAAAGATGGATCTCTCCCCTCTCTCCCTTTGGGGGAGAGGGGTCTCACTTCGGATGCCCCCCGATCATATCCTCCTGGAATACCCATTCGGGGAACTGGTTGGTGGTCACCGACAAATAGCTTTGGCCGCTGAGGACGAGGTTTCCATCCTTGGACGTCAGGAAGAGATACTTGCCATAGTCGCTGATCAAACTGGTGAGCGTGTTGTTATCCACCTGCAGGGCGGACTTGAGTACGTCCAGGTTGCCTGTAGTCCCTGCGTGGCCCAGAGTCCATGACTGGTTGACCGACCCGTTGCAGGTGGCGAGCTGGACGGACGCCCCCTCCGTGTTCGAGGCGGCGTTCAGGCAGAGGTTCGTGTCGAACCACTTCAGACGGAACCAGCCTGCCTGGCCGTTCTCCTGGACGAACCACGCGCCGGGGAGGGTGGTCACGCATCCGGGCAGACCTCCGGCTGGCGTCACCCCCCAGTTATAGGTGCGGAGGGACGTCCCTTCTTTGACCAGGGACCTGGCGACCCCAGGTTTTGCGTTAAGATGATAGTCCGGAACGGCGACCCCGACGCACACATCGGGATTGTTCGCCACCCGCATGACGAACACGTTCCTGAGGATCTTGCCGATCTGGACCTGAGTGCCCTGGTCAAAGGTGATCTGCGGCAGAGGCGAAGGCGTCAGGTTGAGGTCGAGATTCATGGAGATGGGACTGCCGGCCGCCTGCCACGCGGCCTTGTCAAATCCCAGCGTGAGAACCTGGTAATTATCGACGGGGACCTCCTGTCCTTTCCAGCCGAGGTTGCACTTGCCCGCCCACTCCTTGCCTACCAGAAAGAGACCGTCGTGGAGGGTTCGGCACACGCGCATCTGCGTGCTTCCGACGGACCCGCCCTTGAAGGTCGTGCCTGCATCGGCGGATCTGGCATCCGACCAGGTCTGGGTGAGGAACCTCGCGTAAGACGGCTGCGAGTTGACCAGGACCTCGTAACCGTCGGTCAGGACGACCTCCTTGCCGCCCCAGCCGATGCTGAATTTCTTGAAGTAGTCGGAATACTGGCCCGGGTGAATGCCGCCGTCCGTCTGCCTGGCGCGGGCCAGGACGGGCTTGAACCACCCCCCTCCCCCGTCGCTCCGCACGCCGTTGGCGAGGCTCGGGTCCTTCTGGAGGGCCGCCGGGCCGTCCGTCCAGGCGTAGGGTCCCAGGGCATTGACCCCGTCAAACGTCGCAGGCCACGAGTTCGGGTCGTTCGGGTTGTAGGGCGGGGGTGGCTGCGCCGCCTGCCAGGCGGCCTTGTCGAACCCCAGGACGAGGACCTCGTAAGGGGCTACGGCGACCTCCTGCCCGCCAAAGCCGATGTAGCACTTGCCCGCCCACTCCTTGCCCGGATGGACGCTGTTGTTATACGAGGCCCTGGCCACGCGCATCGCCGTGGTCCCGACCGATCCGCCCGTGAACGTCGCGCTCGCAGCGGTGGCGGGACTCACCCAGGTCTGCGTCAGGAACTTCGCGTTCTGAGGCTGCGTGTTGACCAGCACCTCGTAGCCTGAGGTCAGAGAGATCTCCTTGCCCCCCCATCCGATGTTACAGTAACCGTCAAAAAATTTGCCCGGATGCATGCCGTCCGACTGCTTGACCCGGCATACGAACATTTTGCGCGTCCCCTCCTGGCCGGCGAACACGCCGCTGGCCAACTGCGGGTCCTTCTGGAGGTGGGTCGGGCCGTCCACCCAGGCGTAGGGTCCCATGGCGGGCGCGCCGTTGAAGGTCGCAGGCCACGTGTTGGGATCGTTCGGGTTGGGGGCGAGCGTAACGGACGTCGAGTTGATCAGATCCACCTGCGCCCCGGCCAGGGTGGCCCCGGCCAGGACGAGGGCAAAGGCGATGGCGAGGACGCGGATGCGTCCGGCGCGAGACGGTCTGCGTTCGGTCAGATGATTCATGATCTTGTTCCTCCCCGATGTGCGTTTGAGTAGTCGGATTCAGGAAAGGGGTGATTTGGGTTAGATACGACTCATAGGCGCTTCTCCTGTGCGAGGAGTTATCCTGAGAACTGGCTGCATTTCTGGGGTTTTCCTAACTACATGTATTCAATCATGAACCATACCCCTTCACCACCCCGATGGACCTCCGGTCCGGCCGTCCGGCGGGGGCCGACTCAGGCTTCAACTTTTCGATCTTCCGGACCCATTCCTGCTCCGCCTGCTCCAGCGCCTCTGCGCCATGTTTGGCCTCGGCCCGGCGCACGGCCTCCATCACGGGCGGAATCAGGCTCCCCCAGCAGACGTAGGTGAAGGACGTCTCTTTTGCCACCTTCGGAAAGTGCTCGCGCAGGTAGTAGCGGCAGAAGGCGGCGTAGGCCGGGTCCTCCGTCAGATCATAGGCGTAGGCGATGATCGAGACATTGAAGTAGGGATCGATCCGTTTCACCTCACCTACCTGAAAAGCCTCGTTGATGGCCGTCTCCGGGCCCCAGGCGAAGCGGTTCGCGAAGCCGAGCAGGGCCTGCTGGAAGAGGGGGGCGCGATCCCCGAACAGGCGCGTCGCGTCGTAGAGGAGCTGCGGGGTCATCCCGCCTGCCTGCCGGAGGTGCCAGCCGTTCTGAACCACCTCCGCCTCGTCCCCCCGCTCGCCGGCCGTGTAGATGCTCTCCGGGAAGCAGCCGGGCTCGGGCATGGCTAGCAGCAGCCATTTGAGGCTTCGCCGGGCCAGGTCCCCATATTCGTGCTCCCAGGTGGCCTGGTAGAACTCCAGGAGGTTGGCCAGGGGCGTGGTGTACTCCCGGACGAGGGCCCCTTTGTTGCCGTAGATGCCGCAGGGTTCCTGGTGGGCGACGACCCAGTCCGCGACCTCCCGGCAGACGTCGAAGATACGGCGGTTGCCTGTCAGGTAATACTGAAGCATCAGCCCTGCGGTGCAGGTGTGCGATGGCGAGCCGCCGCCGGTCCAGTGGTGGCAGTTGTGGTAGTGCATCAGCCCGCCCTTCGACCCGTCCGGACGGGCGTGGGCGATGTCCACATCCGCCATGTGCCTGCCGTAGGCATCGGCCGCCAGGAAGTATTTGCGCTGGCCGGTGTGGGTGTAGAACCCCCAGACCGCGTAGACCTGATCGTTGGCCTCATTGTTGTAGGAGCGGGCACAGTGCTTCATCTTTTCGATGACGTCGGGGTCGTCCTTGAAGTGCCCCCACATGGCCACGGGTGAGGCGCAGTGCGAGCACATCAGATCTCCGTAGTCGATCATTCCGTAGGTCCGCAGGACGCGCCGGGGCCCGGCCACGATGCGCTCGAACAGGCCATCCAGACCCTTCTCGACCTCCGGGAACCGCTCCGGGTCGAACGGCGCGACCACGCGCATCGCCCCTGTGCCGCAGGCGTAGGCCAGGTCCGTCACGGCGATGAGCGGCTCCTGCACGCAGACGCCGAAGACCTCCGCCGCCTCGTCCGAAATCGCCTCCGGAGACAGCCGCAGCCAGAACTCCGTGGTCCTGGCCGCGCCGAACCCGTCCTCCGTCCCCGTGTCATTGTAGCTCGCCGTCCGTCCGGGCGCATGCCGGGCGATCATCTCCTCCACCCAGAGCAGGTCCTCGCGGGAGGAGACGCCGCCCAGACTCTTCAGGTTGAGCGGGGCCGTGGGGTTGAGTTCCAGGATGCGCTTGAAGCCCTCCTCGTCCCGCGCGGCCACCGACACCTTCGGGTCCCCGTAGTAGCCGCTGAAGTACGCGGCTCGTTCTTTCCAGGGCGTGGAGAACTTGAGGGTCTCCCCGCAGGCTGCGGGCCAGATCTGGACGCTGATGCCTTCCTGGTCGATGGCGATCCCCTTCGGATATTCCTGCCACAGATCCTTCAGGACCGCGATGGCGGCGCCCTCGCGACCGCTCAGGCCCCCCCAGCCGCGCGTCTTGCTCCCCGTCCCGAACGCCTCTCCGTCCCGCGTGACCTGATATTCGACATCCGAGGTCTGAAGGAACTGTCCCTCCGTGAATCGCTTCGCCCAGTGAGACCTCTGATCCCCTCCAAACGCCATGCGCAGACCATCGCCCAGGATCAGGGGGAACCGGACACCCACCTCCGACAGTTCGATCCGATCCACGTCCTGGTCGAAGATGAAAGTGTGGTGAAAGCGGAGGTCGGCCTTGCCGGCGAAGAGATGGATGCGCAGGACGTAGGGGCAGAAGCGCCGTCCATCCTCCGAGGCGTGGTAGCCCCGGAGGCAGACCGAGGCGCGCAGGGGGCCGGCGTCTTCCACGGTGATCGACGGCGGCGGAGCCGCTGCGAAGGAGTCGTAGGGCACGCCCTGATGGTCCACCATGTAGAGAAAGGGGCCGGGGCGTCCGGACATCAGGTCCCGCCAGCCTCCAGGCGTCTTCACCCGGCAGGCGGCGAAGAAATCCGGGTCTCGGGGGCGGAACTCCACCTGCATCGCGCCGGTGTCGATGCGTGTGCGGCCTTCGATTCGCTCCACCTTCACGGTCTGATCCGGGACCGTAGCCGTCACCCCCGGACCGTACTCCAGAAAGACCTCCCGCGTCTGGTCGGGCTTCAGGTCGGTCTGGAAGTCGACCAGGAGCCACTTGACGTGTTTCAGGTCCTCTCTCCAGGTGGTCAGGCAGGTGGCCTGGACCGGCAGGGACTCGCCCTCGGAGGTGACCAGGCGCACGGGTGCGCTCCGCTCCAGTCCTCCCTCCGCGAACGGCACCCCCTGCGTGACGGGCCAGGCCAGGCGCTCCACTCCCCCCACGTTTTCCACGGTCAGTTTGATCCGGTTGATCCCCACGCTCGATCTCCTATAGATACCATTGTCATTCATATCACGAAATGGCGACTGAGGCCCAAACCAGGCGGTTTACCCCTGGACGTAGGGGCAGCCCTCTGTGGCTGCCCGGCGATTCTGTCGTCTCAGGCCGAGGGCGATCACAGAGGATCGCCCCTACACCTGAACGATAGATCGCCTGATTCTGGGCAGTCTATGCCATTTCGTGGTCTCTGATTATAATCCCCTCACGGCCTCGACCAGGGCCTCTGCCGTGATCCCGAAGTGCGCCCAGGTCTCCATGTGCCCGTCCGAAGGCGCAATCCGGGGGTCTGTGATGCCCAGGTGCGCGTGCGCAATCCCCTGCCCGCCGGCCACGCTGGCCACCAGCCCCGCAAACCCCCGCACCCCGGTCTCCGGCGTCCCGATCTTCCCATCCTCAATCGTCACCACCCCTTCGCGGTAGGACGCCAGCAGCCCTTCCAGGGTACCCTTCGGCAGTGGCAGTCCGTTCACGATGACCACGTCCGTGGGGATGCCGCGCCCCTTCAACGCCTCGGCGGCCTCGGCCCCCAGGAAGGCCGGGGCTCCGAAGGCGAAGATCGCCCGCCTGGCCCCGGCATAGGTCCGGTAGCGGGTGATCGCCTCCCACGGGTCGCCGGCCTCCCACAGGGGTCCGACGCCGTCCTGCTTCTCCAAAACCGGGAGGTTGTCCCTGGGCACCCCGATGATATGCCCACCGTAGTGGGCGGCCATGTCCACCACAGACAGGAAGGCGATCCGCACGTCGGCTGGCGCGTAGAAGCGGTGGAGATAGGGCAGGTAGGTCAGGCCCACGTTGACCCAGTCCAGACCCCAGCCGGAGAAGTGGTCGCGGCCGGTGCAGGCCCCCACGTGCGAGAGGTGGAACACCACGTTCAGGCCCTCGTTGACGCCCGTGAGGTTGCGCTGGTACTGCCACATGTCCATCCCCTCGCGGGCGATGCCCTCAAAGAACGCCGCAAAGGTGGAGACCACGTTCAGGAGCGGCCCCCGTGTGCTCGTGGCCAGTCCGTTCGCCATCAGGGCTGCGGCCTGCTCCTCGATGCTCATCTCGAACTGGTGGTCCGGGGCCAGGAAGGTCCGCGCCCTGGCCAGGCGGGTGGAGGCGTCCAGGTCGCAGCTCACCACGAACACCCGGTCCGGAAAGCGCTCGGCCACCAGGGCGTAGCCCGCCTGGGTTCCGTCGCGGGGGCTGGCCTTCTGGCCCGACCCGGGGAGCTTCACCTTTCCGATGGCCTCGGCCGGGACCGAGAGGTTGGGGCTGCCGGGGGCCGGCCGCGCCTCCGTCACTACTTTTCTGGGGGGCTGACTCCGGAGACTCTTCAGGGCCTGTGTCTGCGCTTCGGTCATCCGGAACATGGGGTTGGACAGGACCTCGTCCTCGTTCCGGCCCTTCATGTGCCCGTCGTGGTGCCCTGCCCCCCCCGGCAGGCCGTTCACCAGGAAGAGGCATTCCAGCATCGGCCCCACGTCCCGGAAACTCATCAACGACCCCGGGATCCAGACCTCCCGGTCCAGGGGCACGTCGTGTTTTTTCGCGAATTCCGCCACGGCCTCCGGGATCCCGTACATCTCCCCGAACAGCCGCAGGTCCACCCGTCTGCCCTTCTCCGAGCGGTAGCCCGTGGGATAGATCAGGCTGGGCCGCCCCTGCTGGGCGAGGGCATAGCCCTGGCGGTAGGCCTGGTAGAGGGCGGTCATATCGTGCAGGGAGGGGATCTCCAGGATCTCGACGCCCAGGGCGTGAATGATGGGCCGGGGGTCTTTGTCCATGATGCTCCGCGTGCTGCCGGAGAGCTGGATGCCGTTGCGGTGCATCACAAAGGTGATCGGCGCCTGGTGGACGTGGGCCCCGTTGAACCCGTCGAGGGCCTGGCCTGAGATCCAGCCCGCGTCTCCGCAGTGGACGACCACCCAGCTCCCCTTTCCGTAGACGGCCCGCTTGCCGAGGGCCTGCCCCACGGCCACGGGGACCATCACGCCGAGGCGTCCTCCGTTCTGCTGCGTGCCGCCCGGCACCCAGGAGACGTGTCCGGGCAGGTCCAGCCCCCTCCGGAAACCTTCCACCACCAGATTCGGGTCGATAAACCCGAAGGCCGAAAGGGCCGAATAATACCCCACGCTGGTGTGGGCGTGTTCGATCGTGAACTCTCGACGCTCGTAATCCATCAGCGCCAGCGTCAGGAGGAAGGAGGGAATCAGCTCCAGCCCGCCGCCCAGGTGATCCAGTTCGCCGATTCTGGCCAGGGAGGCCAGGGAGCGGATCGCGGTCCGGGCCGCTTCGATCTGCAGGGCGGTGAACGCCTGCGTCTGCGCCTCTCCCAGCATCCCGGTCGTTTCGATGTCCACGTGCAGGGGGAGGACCTCGGAAGAGATTCTCTGGCCCAGACATCGGTTTCCGGTCATCAACGCCTCATTTCTCTTTTCCTGCAGGGATGCGACCTTCTGAAAGTCTGACATAGACGGACTCCTTGAGGGATGAGAAAACAGACCTGAAAAAGAATTCAAACCATGTCGCGGCGGAAGGTGGGGAAATAGCGGTACCCTTCCAGGGAGATCCGATCCCCCGCCCTGGCCCACGGGAGGCCGAGTTCGGAGAAGAGCGCGGCGTTTTCATGGGCCCTCAAGACCGCCTCCGTCATGCCCCGGACGGCGGTGATGTCTGTCTCCGGGTCTTCGATGCGCAGGTTTGAGGGCAGGTCGTGAATGGCCGAGGACTCGAACGTCCCGCAGATGCAGAGGGTCTGGGCGCGGGCCACGTCGAGCGGGCCATAGAGCGAGGCCTTCCGGCCCAGCAGGACCTCGGCGACGTCCTCGGCGACGCGGGGCGATGCTTCGGGCTTCTCGAATGTCTGCTCTGACCCGTCGCTCCACCGGACCTTCGTCTCTCCGTAGTAGGACCACTCGACCCGGCCTCGTTCCCCTTCTATGATCGTGACGGGGTGGAGGGTCTGGTCTGTGCAGTGGCTCACGGCGAAGAAGATCTCCGCCCCTTCGTCCGTGGTGGCGCGGAACACCGCCGTGTCGGCGGACGCGATGGGGTTCGCCCGGTAGAGTTCCGCCTGGATGGACAGGGGCACGGCGGACTCCCCGGGACGGCTGCAGGCCAGGTAGTTCATGGCGTTGACGGCGTGGGCCAGGGCGTTGTTGTGAGGGCTGTCGAGCACCCACGTGTCCTCCACGCTCAGCCGGCCCGCCCAGCCGTTGCGGGTGTAGTAGGTCCTTCCCCGGGGCCAGCAGCCGAAGGTCCGGATGCGCCGGATCTTCCCCAGCCGGCCTTCGCAGACCCAGGCTTTGATCCGCTGCGTGTCCGGGCGGTAGAGGTGCTGATAGCCCACGGCGCAGTGTTTTCCGGAGTGGTCGCGGGCCCGGAGCATCGCGTCCACGTCCTGGATGCAGCCCGCGGCCGGTTTCTCCACGAGCACGTGCGTCCCGGCCTCCAGGGCCGCCGTGGCCATGGGGCGGTGGAGGGGGATGCCGGTGGGGATGCAGGTGACGTCGATGCGGTCACGCGCGGCGGCGAGCATCTCGCGGAGGGAGGCGTAGATCTCGACCCCGTGCGATTTCAGATCGCTGATCTCTTCGGGGTAGCGCTCCTGGTCCGCCGGGATAGCCACCTGTGCGACGTGCCTGCCCAGCCCGGCCTCCTCCGTTTTACGGACGTAGCTCAGGTGCGTCCTGGCGAAGCCGCCCATGCCCACGATGGCGAATGCCGGAAGGTCTGTCATGACAATTTTCTCACGCTCAATACGGCTTCTCCTTCGTCGTGATGGGACACCACCGCGAGGTGAACAGGGCGTCCAGCAGGGTCTCCCGGGCGCTTGGCGTGTCGATCCGCCTCAGGCCCACAGCCGCGTAGTAGCGGACGTAGCGGTTCTCATCGTCCAGGCATCCTGCCAGCGCGGGGATGGCCTCCTCTACAGGCAGACCGATCTTCGCCAGCGCCAGGGCGGCGTTCAGGCGGACGGTCGTCTCTTCGTCGCGCAGGGACCCGATCAATCCCGCCACCGTCTCCCCATCCTGTGCCCCGACCAGGCCCAGGGCCTCCGCCGCGTGACGCCGGACCCGCCAGTGTTCGTCTTTCAGAAGGGGCGTCAGCGCCGGGACGGCCTCATGCGCCGGAGGGCCGATGTCCCCCAGCGTGTCCGCGGCCGCTGTGCGCACGGTCCACCGCGCGTCCCGCAGGGCGTCGATCAGGAACGGCACAGCCAGATGTCCTATGGCGGCCAGCGCGTGCGCGGCGCAGGGGGCCATGGGGTTCCTCCCCCGCACATCGGCGGGGTTGTTGACCCTGTTCTGTCCGAAGACCGCATCCGCCTCCTCTTGCAGGGACGCTATTAGCGCAGGCGCCGCGCGACCTCCCATCGCCGCCAGCGCATAGACGGCGTTCAGGCGCGTTGTCTCCGAGGGGTCCCGCAGTCCGGCGATCAGCCGGGAGACGTCTCCCCCCTCCTCCGCCGCGTCCGACCTGTCTTGTGTCCCGGCCAGCCATTCCCACACGCCTCTCGACAGCCCCTGCGTGGGGTCCTCCCCGGAGGCCTGCCACGCGGCGTCCCGGCAGTTCCAGGACGGCTCGCGGGGCTCCTCCATCCGCTCAAACAGGAACTTCAGCATGTAGCGCTTCTTCTCGCTCCGGTTGGGCGTGGCCCGGTGCCAGGAGTCAAAATGCACCAGCGTCACCGCGCCTGCCCCCCCGCACAGCGGCAGCGCCGGTTCGGCGGTCTTGGTCGGGTCCACGTCCGAAATTTCGATGTGGTTCTGCCGGCCCGGCAGGATCCCCGTCGGCCCCATGTCCTCCGTCACGTCCTGGGGATAGTAGAAGGCCAGGATCGCCCGGAAGCGGGGGTGGCGCACGTTGTGGTCGATGTAGCTGTCCTTGTGCCACTTCTGCCCGGGTCCCCCTGACGGATTGAGGTGGCCGTAACGGTGCGGGTTCATCAGATAGTTCTGGCCCAGCAGGCTCGAGAGGGCCCCCCGCACTGCCGGGCAGTCGAACACCTCCCGGATTTCGGGCACCCGGGGCAGGAGGTTGTTCCCCTCGTTCCCCACTTTCGCGTACACGTCCTCCAGACGCCCGTAGAGGTGCTCGTGAGACGCGGCGGGGAGGTCGGCCTGCACGGTCACGTAACCGTTCACGATGAACTGCCGCATCTGTTCGTCGTTGAGGAGATGTGTGTTATTCGACATCGTTCGGCCCCAATCTTGTTGTTTTTTAAAGCGATAAAATTGAAATACGAAAAATAGGGGAGACGGATAAAACACCCCCCAATTCTGCCCCCGGGGGCAGAATTTGAGATTGTGTCCACGTGGACACAATCTCGGATGCGCCCAAACCGTCTATTTTGTCCCTTGCAGGACGACCGGCCCCATCAGTCCGGAGGGCATCTGGAGCCCGTCGTAGGCGTTCGCCATGGAGTTCGTGACGCGGACCTCCAGGGTGTTGACCCCCGCCCGGCACGCCCCGTCGATCCGGAGGACGTAGGGGGCCCAGGCGCGCAGGCCGACGGGCTGACCGTTGACCCGGACCTCGGCGATGTCCCCGACGCGGCCCAGGTCCAGAAATAGAGGTTGGCCCTCCTGCCCGGCGGATAGACCGAATTCTGTCACCAACCGGAGCGTCCCGGTGAAGGTCTCCCACGCCCCTGCCTGCGCCCAGTCGCCGGGGCAGGGGGCCTCCACCGGCTGCCCGGAGGCGTCCAGGACTTTCCACGGACCCGGAATCTCTGCGATGACCTCGCCGGGGAGCGGAGGAGGCGTTGCATCCGGGTCCGGCTTTCCCGCCGGGTCCACGGCCAGGACCAGCCCCTGCCGCCGTTCGAGGCGCAGATGGGTGCGCAGGCGTCCCCTTTCTATCCGTCCCGGCCAGGGGCGCACGCTTCCATCCATTGGGTCCCACAGCTCCAGTGCGCCGGCGCTTCTGAGCGAGAGGTCCCCTTCCAGCGTCCCCTCCCCCTCATTGACCAGCAGGTAGAGGTCCAGCCCCCCCTTGCGGCAGTGGAGGGCCCGCAGGTCCGGCGCACCCGGCCAGTCCACGTCCCGGCCCAGGGCGGAGACGACCTGCCTGGCGAGATCGTCCGGCGTCCACGCCCCCAGGACCCGCCCTCCGGCGTCCTGGAGCGCCCTGAGGGGGGCCCGGGCCCCGACGATGCCCTGAGGATCGCAGACGATGGCGCGGAACCTCTGCGGGCCGACCCGCAACTGACCGTCCTCCACGCGGGCCTGGCGAAGGTCGTCCACGTAGATGAAGCCGATCTGTTCCTGAAACAGCGCTTTGGCCGCGGACCAGCCCACGGCGTGGGGGTCGGTCAGCACTGCCACGTCGCAGACCTCGACGCTGTCGGTGAGCAGGCAGCAGACCCGGCGGAGGTAGTCGCCGACGGTCCGAAAGTAAGGCCACCAGACGTTGTGCGCCCCGAGGTCCGGCTCGCTCTCGAAGGCCCGGCGACCCCGGATGGCGTAGAAGCAGGCGTGGGGGATGAACAGGTTGTTCCCGCGCACGAGGTGCCAGTCCAGCAGCCATTTGACCTCGTCCAGGGTCAGCCGCCAGCCGTAGGCCCCGAATAGTTCGGTCGCGCTCCTGCGCCTACCGCCCAGGACTGCGGCGCTGCTGGCGGCCCTGGGGGCCACGCTGTGGGGGCCTTCGAGGGCGGTCGGCCTGCCCGGCTCGACGTAGCGCCAGACCATGTCCTGCCCCGGCCAGTGGAAGCGCCGGAACGCGCCCATCTCATCGCTCGCGCCGGGGTGGCCGGTCAGGGCGATGCCGTGGTCCTCGCACCACTGGCCCTGCGCGGCGAAGAAGACCCGCTCGATCCGGTCCTGGACCGCCCGGTGGTAGACTTTCCGGAAGTCTGCTGTCCGGGGGCCGCAGTCCAGCCAGAGGGCGGGCAGCCAGCGCCGCACCTCGTCGCCCCAGACGGCCTGCACCTCCCCCAGCAGTTCCGCGCAGAACGGCTTCGGGTGCGGCCCCCGCCGGGGGGAGCGGCCCATCGGGTTCGGTTCGTCCGTGAACATGGCGACCACCGTCGTCCCGAAGTGGTCCTTGAGATGTGCATAGTACCGGTCGTGGGTGTGGCGGAGGAAGCAGGCCACGGCGTCGGGGTCCATGATCGCCCCGGCGGCCGGGGCCAGGGCGTGACCGTCGTCCTCCTCGTCGAACACCCCCCGGATGATCCCGCCGCTAAACACGTCCCAGCACGCCACCAGCCGCCACGCCCCCTCCGGCACGTCGTAGCGGACCAGGCCGTGTCCCTGCGGCTCCAGGAGCGTCAGGCTGCCCGGGTCGAGGGCGTCCTCCCCCGCCTCCCGTCCCTGCACGACGCAGACCAGCCGGTCCTTCATCGCCCGGCCCGGGTTGGGCCGCCAGTAGCCCGTGGCGGGGCCTTCGACCTTTTTGTGCAGGGCGATCAGGCAGCGGGCCGCGTAGTCAGGGTTCTCCGCCACCACCCGGCCCTGGGCAGAGCCGGAGGGGTAGGACCCCTCGTCGTAGAGGATGACCTTCAGGCCCAGCCGGGCGGCCTCGGCCACACACAGCCGGGCGAGGCGGAAGTATTCCTCCGTGAGGTAGCCGACCCGCCTGGACAGGCCGATCCGGGGGTGCAGGACGAACCCGCCGAACCCCCTGTCGTGGAATTCCCTGATCTGGCGGAGGAGCTCCGCCTCATCGAGGTCGTCGTTCCAGAACCAGAACGGCATCGCGCCGAACTCCCTCGGGGGGTCGAGGAAGGTCCGCGCGAGCGTTTCGTGTGTCTCAGCCTCCACCGTCACACCCCTCTCCCGAAGGACCTCCTGTACTCCTCCACCCGGCCCCAGAACCGGTCCGCCGCCTCCTTCTGGTACCACGCCCCCTCGCGGACCAGGGTGGTGGGGATGCTGAAGTAGGAGAAGACCGGCGGGCGGTATTTATGGATCATCTCCCATCGCAGGTCCTCCTCCACGTCGTCCATGATCCCCCCGCCCGGCGCGCGGATGTCCCCCACCTGCCCCCAGGCGTCGCAGTAGTGGACCATGAACCCGTAGTCCCCGGGCCGCCCGGCCTCCCGCGCCAGGGCCATCCCGTGGGACAGGGGGTTCTCCTCGTAGAACAGGTAGTCCCGGACGGACTGGACCGTCTCGCTGATGAAGCAGGTGACCTCCGGGTCCTTCAGCAGGCGGGGGAGGTCCACGCCCATGCGCCTCCCCTGCGGCCAGTAGCCCATCGAGAACCCCGTGCGGGCGGAGCGCGTCTGGAAGTTCCGGTAGTCCAGCGCGGTGACGTCGTTGTTGAAGAAGCAGACCCCGCGCCAGTCGGGGTTGTCCGCGTGGTACCGGTTGACCCGCGCCGCGATGCGGTGGATGAACACCTCGTGAAACCGCTCGCACAGGAAGTCCTCCCAGGCCAGCCAGACCGGCGTCCCTCTGGGGATATCGACAAAGCGGGTGAACGCCGGGACCGCCCCCGGCCGGTCGTCGGGGACGTGGACGGTCGCCTCCGGGTGCGGGCGGGTCATGTGGGCGAGCGGGACCGGAAAGCGGTCCACCTGCGCCCCCTGCCAGCGCACGTCCCGCTTTGCGCAGTAGGCCCTCCAGGCTTCGAGGACCGCCGGGGAGTAGGCGTGCAGGGTCCAGGTCTTGAGGCCGTTGCGCCGGTAGGGCACGTCGGGGGTGGTCACCCGGCACTCCGGGAAGAAGAGGCCGTTCACGGGGCCTTTGAGGTGCGGCCAGTAGCGGGCCTCCAGGACCTCCATCATCCAGTCCACGGCGCGGGGGTTGAGGTAGTCGAAGGTGTGGTTGCGCTGCTCCCAGAGCGCCGGGGAGATGCGCCCGGCCTCGTCCATCGTCCAGGCCGCGCAGTCCCCCGGCACGACGGGCATGTCCCGGAACTGCTTGTGCCACCGGATGCCCGTCCACATGTCCACGCCGTGCGCCCGCCCGATCTCCGCGATCCGGCGGGCCATCTCCGCGTCCGCCGGTTCGTACCAGTAGGTGCAGTAGTCCAGCCCGTCCACCTTCCCGGCGATCTGCTCGAAGTAGCGGGTGGCGTTCTCCTCCGTCAGAAACGTCTTGAAGTAGGGGTCCATCCGGCGGAACAGGGCGTTCTTCGGGACGCTGAACGCCTCCTGCCCCAGAAAATAGCCGGGCTTGAGCGGGGGCGGGGGCACGTATTCTTTCTGCATGGGCATCTCCGTCACAGCCTGTAGAAGGCGACTGCGTTGTCGTGGAACAGCTTCCTCTTTTCCACCTCCGACGCGCCGGAGACGGCCCACGCCAGCGTCTCCACCCATTGGGGATATTCGGCGGCCTGATAGGACACGGGCCAGTCCCCGCCGTAGACGGCACGGTCGAACCCGAAGCACGCGATCACGTGGTCGACGTAGGGCTTCAGGTCCTCCTTCGTCCAGGTCTTGTGATCCGCCTCGGTGACCATGCCGGAGACCTTGCACCAGACGTTGGGCATCTCGGAGAGGGTCTTGATCTCCGCCCGCCAGGGGTCGAGGAGGTGGTTCTTGATGTCGGGCTTTCCGATGTGGTCCAGGATGAATTTCACATTGGGGCACTGCCGCACGAACTGGATCGTGTTGGCCATCTGGCCGTGGGAGATGCAGATGTCGAAGCTGAAGTTGTAGTCCGCGAGCATCTGCACGCCCTTGACGAAGTCGGGCTGCAGACAGAAGCTCTGGTCCGGCTCGAACTGGATGATGCGGCGGATGCCCTTGATCAGCCGGTTCTGTGCGAGTTTCTCCAGGGCCGGACGCGCGGCCTCGCCCTTTTCGAGGGGGGCCCAGGGGACGATGCCCTGAATCCGGGGGTCCTGCTGCGCGAGGGAGGTGATCCACTCGGCCTCCTGAAGGAATTGATCAGGGATGCACTCGCACTGGAGGAAGACCATCTTCTCGATCTGCACGGGGCCACAGGCCTTTTTGTAGTCCTCCAGCAGATAGGCTCTGTTCAGCAGGGGGATGTCCTCGATCCACGGGTAGCGCAGACGCCCGGGGTCCCAGAGGTGGAGATGGGTGTCGACGATGGGGAAGTGGGGCATGGCGTCCTCCTGGTGAAAAGCAGGGAGCGGTTAGATGTCCTTTGTGATGGCCCAGGGCGGGCGCGTCAGGTCGATCTCCCGGCCCTCGCGGGCGCTGGCGTAGGCCGCCTGGGCGATGGCCGTGTCCACGGCGTACTCCCACGCCTCCGAATCCCCTTCTCGGATGGCGCGCAGCAGGTTCGCGTAGACGGGGCTGTAGCTCGTTCCTGCGGGGGACAGGGGTTCTTCGACCTGCTGACCCTTCCGGGTCATCATCCGCCATGCCCTGTCGTCCCACTTCACGATGCCTTCCTCAAAGATGAAGTGGGTCCCCACGTTCAGCCACTCCGGCCGGGGGAAGTAGCCCACCTCCTCGTAGAGCATCGCGCCGCCCTCCCTGTACCGGACGAGGGCGGAGGTGCAGGCCTCGACCTGATATTCCGGGATGTGGCTGACGGAGGCGCTGACGGAGACGGGCGTGAGGCCGGGCAGGCAGGCGCGGGCGGTGGCCAGGCGATGCAGGCCCACGTTGCTGAACATCCCCCCACCGCTCAGGGCCGGGTCGAGGAACCAGGCCGGACGGCCCTCGTGGAAGTAGAAGCGCTCGTTGAGGATGCTGCCCGTGAAGAAGCGGCCCAGGTCCCCGGCCCTGAACTTCTTCCCCGTGAGGGCGGGGCCCGGCTGCAGACCGGCGGTCTCGGCCACGCCCAGGTGTCTGCCGTACTGGCGGGCGGCCTCCAGCATCCGGCGGCACTCGTCCACGCTGACGGCCATGGGTTTTTCGACCAGGACGTGGCAGCCGGCCCGGAGGGCCTCGACCGTGGCCTCGCAGTGGAGGCCGTGGGGGAGGGCGACCAGGGCCACGTCGGGGGGCGCGGCCAGCAGGTCCCGATAGTCCACGAACCCCCTGCATCCCAGCTCCTGCGACCACCGTTCGACCTTCTCCGGGTCGAGGTCGCAGACGCTGACGACTTTGAATTCGGGGTTCTCCTTCAGCCCGGCCAGGTGGTGGGAGAGGATGGCGCCGAGGCCGATGAAACCGAGGGTGAGGCTCACGCTGTTCGCCTTTCGGATGTGACGCTCAACGGGCGTAGAACCACGCGATGGGCAGGGCCGTGCAGACGGCTCAAGCTTCGTCCCACAGTTGGCGGATGATCTCCGCGCAGCGCCGGGCCACGTGTTCGCGTTGGTCGCCGGGCCAACCGTTCTCGATCACGGTGATCAGGCCGTCATAGTTCAATTGTTTGAAGGCCCTGAAGACCGCCGGCCAGTCCTGCACGCCCGGCTCGTCGGGCAGGCAGGGAGAGGTCCATCGCCTGCCGTTTTTCTCCAGGGTGACCTTTTCGTTGGGCCGCGCCTCACGCGCGGAGTGGATCAGGAGGTTGCGCGTGATCCCGGCGAACTCCGGGATACACCCCAGATAGTCCTCGCCCGTGACGCTCAGGTGGAGGGCGTCGTAGAGCAGGCCGAAGTTAGAATGCGAGATCTCCGTGAAGGTGCGCCGGGTCCCGGCCACGGTCTCCAGGACGCCCCCCACGTGGTTGTTCGTGGCCAGGGTCACGCCGTGGTCTTTCGCCTTTTCGGCGGCGTCGTGCAGCCAGGCTGTATCGCTCCCGATCTTCAGGAGATGACAGCCCAGGTCTCGACACAGGTCCAGATAGCTGTGGAAAAAGGCGTCCCGCTCCGGGCCGGAGGCGGGAAGTCCCCGCGCGGTCAGGCAGGTGATTGGCAGGCCGTTATCCTGCGCGATACGCAGGATCTCCCCGCGTTCGTGCGCCGGGGATTCCGGGCGGACCTGGGTGCCGCGCAGTTCCACGCCGTCGTAGCCGCAGGATTTCGCGATCCCGCAGAAGGCCGGGAAGGTCACGGACTGCGAGATGTACCGATCCTCAAAGAGAAAGCCGCTCAGGGACAGGCGCATGGCCTTCATCCGTTCGTCTGGAAGTAGCGGGGGTCCCCGCTCCGGTCCCCGACCCACTTGAAGTCGAGCACGCGGAAGTGGTCGTCCCCCCGGCCCGACTCCCGCCACGCCTTCAACTCCTCCCGATGCCCCAGGCGCTTCATCGTCGCCCATTCGCTGATACGGTGGACGCGATTATACGTGTCCCACATGGCGATCCCGTCGCACCCCAGGTCGTAGAGCGTCTGCGCGGAGTAGAGGGAGGCCGCGGCCGGCTGACGCCGGGGGTAGAGGTCGGGATACAGCTTCACGCCCGTGCCCTTCACCAGATCGGCCAGGGGCTTCAGCCACGCCGCCGCGTTTCGGGCGACCGTGGGGTGGGGCATCAGGTAGTCCACCAGGCCTTCTTTGACCAGGGCCTCGACGTCCACTCCCCATTTCAGGTTGCTCTCGAAGGTCGTGTTGATGTTGTAGGCGATCTCCAGTCGTCTGCCCATTTTCTGACCTATATCGTCAACGGCCCGTTTGAGTTCGCGGGCGAACTGCGTGACGAAGGCGGCCATCACCTTCTGGAGCCGGGGGTCGTCATCCGGGAGCTTCCTGGGGTCCTCCCCGTAGTCCCGACGGAACTGCTGGAGGACCGGCGCCTCGTAGAGCACGAACGGCCAGGAGCGGCAGAGGATCACGTGGACCCCGTCGAACCCGTAGGACAGGGCCTCGCACAGCAGTGAGATCCAGTAGCCCCGGACCTCGGGGAAGGCGAGGCTGAGGTGCGCGACGCTCAGGCCGTCCCTGTCCCGGCACCGGAACTCCGGATGCCGCTCGTAGAAACTCCCCTTCTCCATCTCCACCGGGAGGGGCTTGGGGCCCTGCAGCCGGAGGCTGGGGAAGATGCGCAGGCCCGTCGCGTGCGCGGCCCTGACCACCTCGCTCATGAAGTCCACGCCCTGCGCCTCCAGCGCCCGGAGGTTCTCGTCCCAGAAATCGTGGCCCGCGAATCGGTCGAAGGGGTTGCGCCCGGCGGGCAGGGTGCGGCCGATGCGGCTGCGGTAGGTGCAGTTCTCCCCTTTGAAGGTCGCCCAGAGCATCAGGCCCACGTCGCTGTCCCGGTAGGGCTCCAGTTGCGCCCAGATGTCCTCCTTCGTGCGGAGGGCGGAGAAGGGGCCGCCGTCGTTCATGGCCGCCAGCCGACGGGTGTCCTCGCGGGGCAGTTCCCGACGGTGCTCGGTTAGCGCCTCCTCCGAGAGCGGGACCAGCCGGACGTGGACCAGGCTGCTGTACATCCCGGCGTAGCCTCCGCCCCGCCCCCCCTCGTTGAAACGGCTGATGACCAGGTCCTGGCCCTTCAGGTCCGCCACCTTCCAGAACGCCTCGGACACCTGATGGTCCGCGAACCGCTTGCGGGTGTAGCAGGGGTGCAGCTCCGGCGGGAGACTGTTCTGGTCCTTGGGGTTGGGCTGCTCCGCCCCCACCAGGGCGTAGGCCGGGTCGCCCGTCAGGCGGACGCGCACGTGGGCGTCCCCGAACTGCCCCGGATAGTGTACTCCCAGGTAGATGGCGTGGGGCCCCTTCCGGTTCAGGGGCAGGGTCAGCGGGGGGGAGTCCATGCCCGGCCCGGAGTAGATCATGTTCCCCGCAAACGCTTCGGTCTCGTAGCCGATCAGCCGCCAGGTCCCGTGCCGGTAGTCCCGGTCCAGGGCGTGTGAGGGCTGGCATACGCTCATGTCCGAAATCACAACCTCTTCCACTCTCGATACCTCTGGAAAGACGTGATGACGTTATATCGCTTTTCCTGATTCCTGTGCAGAAGGCTATATCGAGAGCCTGATTCAAAAATCGCTGCGGCTCTGGCCCTCACCCCGGTTCACTCCGTTCACCACCCCTCTCCCATTTATGGGAGAGGGGAAGCCGAGCGCCAGCGAGGCGGGGTGAGGGCCTGTGCGCCAGGCGACATCGTTTCAGGCACAAGGATTTACGTCCCTACGCCTCGCCCATCGCCCCGGCGATGGACGCTTCATCCAGGGATGTGCCGTAGACGCGAAAGTCGGAGATCACGCCGCCCGGCCCGGCGTTGATCCAGCTCGCGATCGCGCCGACCTGCATCGTCTCCGGAAGGGGCCGGGAGGGGAGGCCTTCCGGGATCGGGGCGCGGGTGTCCAGGCGTCCGTTCACGTAAATGACGCCGACCTCAGGGGTCCACGAGACGGCCAGGTGCATCCACTGTCCTGCCTGGAAGTCCTGCTGCGACCCGAACACCCCCTGCCGGGTGCGCGGGTCCTGGCGCGGTTCTTTCGTGCCGATGACGTAGCGGTTCCGGTTTGTCTCCACGCAGAACCGCCAGCACCCGAACGTGCTGTCCGCCCGCCCGCCCCCCCTTCGACGTTGCTCAGGGCATGCCTTCCCCTTTCCGCCGGGGTCCGGGTAGACCAGGGCCCACCGCTGGGAAGGGTCGTCCGGCACGACGCTCCCGTGCTCGATCCTCAGATCCCACAGGATGCGGCCCAGGTCGCTCACGGAGAGGCTGTCCCAGTCCGGCCTGAACCAGAGCGTCACCGTGCCTTCCAGTCGGTTGAAGTTGCCTTCGATGCGGTAATGCACGCAGGTGTCCCTGCCGAACCGAGCCCCCCTGCGGAGGCCGTCGAACTCGAAAAGGGGCTCCGTGCCTCGCGGGTCCACCGACCCTCGCCCATCTCCTCCGGCGCAGGCCGCATCCAGAGTGTCTGTGAAGGGGACGTGAAGCAGCAGGGGGTCATCCGACATCGATCCGGACCTCTCCCCCGGCCTCCACGGCCTCGGATACGATCATCGAGACCAGCCCATCCTTCAGGTCCGGCCAGTAACCCTTTCCTTCTTTGATGGATCGGATGAAGGCCTTCGTCTCGTCCACGGCCCCGCAGGTGAAGGCGTCTTCGGCGCCTTCGGGGGCCTGCCAGGACAGGGCTTCCCGCCCTCTGTCGAAGACCCGGAGGCGACAGGCGACCCGGTCGATCTGAATGCAGTACTCCTGCCCGTGGATCTCGAACGTCTCCTCGTCCACGCCCACGTCCGAGGAGATGATGAAGTTCGCCAGCGCCCCGTCCCGGAAGCGCACGCTGGCGTCGTAGAAATATCGTCCCTCGACCCCTGAGGGGGTCTTTCGCGTGAAGACCTCTTCGGGCCGGTCCATGAACGACAGGATCGCGTCGATCAGGTGGATGCCCGTCCCCACCACGAACTCCTCCTCCCGCCGGGCACGGCGCAGCATCCGGCCGATCATCAGCCTCGGCGGGCGGCCCTTCCCCGGCCCGGCCAGCCATTCGCGGGCCTTCGCGATGACCGGGGCGAACCGCCGGTTGAACGAGATCATGTGCGGGGTTCCGTGTCTCCGGGCGATCTCCAGGAGCCGCCGGGTCGCTTCGGAACGCTCCCCCGGCGGCTTCTCGATGACCAGAGGCAGCCCCTTGGTCAGTAGGTCGCCCGCGATCTGCTCCGTGAGGCGGAGGGGCGTGATGGCGATCAGGCCGTCGAGTCGCTCCGAAGCGAGCATCTCGTCATAGTCCCCGTAGGTCTTGAGGAACCCGAACTTCGAGGCGTAGGCCTGGGCCTTCTTCGGGTCCAGGTCGCAGACCGCCGCCAGCTCGATCTCATCCGGATGCGCGGCTTTGCAGGCCCTGAGCGCGGCCCCGTGATTGCTCGTGGAGTGGCTTCCTGCGCCGATGACAGCGAGGCGTACCATGAGGTTCTCCTTCACTCAAACCGGAACTGGCGAAACGCGAACGTGATGGTTGCGGAGAGGGAACCGGCGTCCACCCAGTGGGGCGAGAGACGCGGGATCCAGACCAGGTCGCCGGGGGCGTTGTCGTGGACCAGGCAGTCCTCCGCCCGGATGCCCTCGGGCCGCACGGCCAGCTTCTTGTCGTTCAGGTACGCGTCTTTCACGGACTGCGGACACCAGGCGTCCGGCTGTTTCAGGCTGTGAAACCGCTTCGCGCCGAACAGGTGGAAGATGGCGTTCGGGGTGGGGTCGATGTGGTAGTTGGTCGCGGACGCCGACCCGCCCATGAACAGGATGGGCCAGAAGTCCCCCTCCCACCGGACGCCGCGCTCCTGGCAGAGCCTTTCGAAGGGCCTGATGACCTCTTCGCTGAGGCGATGCAGGGACCGGCCCGGCTGCCGGAGGTCGCTCAGGTCGAAGATCGAGAGGTGCAGGTGAGGCTCCCGGGCCACCTGCCCCAGCGGCATGGCGCGGATCTCCTGGCTGAAGTCCGCCTTCAGGTCCACGGTGTTCCCCGGCGCCTGTCTGAGGATGCGGGCCTTCGGGTTGTCTCGCGCCTCGGATAAGAGCTGGAGCGGGTCTACCGGAGGCAAGCCAAAGGGGAAGACCTCGCCGCCCAGCCGGCAGGCGATTCGACCCTGCTCAGGGTCCTCGTAGCGATGGCGAAACGTCTCCCAGGTGGTGATCGGTTCCAGGTCTGATTGCATAGGTTCTCCTGTCCGTCGTTTCGACCCTCAGGCCTTCTCCACGCGCATGCGCAGGGCGAACACGGTGTTGCCCGTCGGCCCGCCGTCCGGAGGCCGGTAGTTGTAGACGTCGTAGAGCATCACCAGTTCGTTCTCATCCGCGTCGATGACGCCGGCCATGTGCGAGCTGTCACAGTTGATCCCGAACAGCGACTCCTCCGTGACCACCGGGAGGCGGTCGCGCCACGCCTCACCCGTGCCCTCCTCGCTGAAGGTGATGTACACGCCGGGCCTCCCGTAGACCATCGCCACCACGCCGTTGGAGAGCGTGGTGAGGTATGGGGAGACGTTCGCGGCGTTCAGGTGTGTCTTGCCCTGGTTGACGATGGGCTGCAGGCGGCGCACCGGATAGTGGCGGGGCACGCCCGGACAGATGACCGGCCCGGTCCACGTGGCGCCTCCGTCCGAAGACCGGCACTGCATCATCACACGGTCCGGTTGATGGTATTCGACCCGGAAGGCCGCCAGCAGGTCCCCGTTCGACAGCTCTGTGAGCGCCGGCTCCGTGAACCCACGGTGATTCGGCGGCGGGGTCGTGCCCGTGGGCAGGCCCACGAACTCGAAGCTCTGTCCCTTATCCGTGCTTCGGAACAGCACGGGCAGCCACCACTTCCTGTCCCCCAGCAGCATCTGCGCGGTCGCCGTCGTGACGATGGCGCCGTCCGACAGGGCCTTGAGCGTCCCGCGACTTTCAAAGTTCATGAGGACCCGGGCGTCGGCGATCCGGTCTTCGGTGACGTAGAGGTTCAGGTCAGGAGGGAAACGGAAGAACACGTCGGGACGGTCCTTCCAGGTGCGGCCGCCGTCGCCGGACTCCCGGAAGGCGCCGACGGCCAAGCCCGGCTCGACCAGGTAGAGATACCCGTAAGGGGAGAGCGTCTGATCGCCCGCCGGGACCGAAGAACCGCCCCACCCGTCCGTCATCTCCGGCGCGGACCAGGTCCGTCCGCCGTCCTCCGACCGGCAATACGCGCCCCCGTGCGGCCAGCGGTAGTCCGGGTGCGTCTGCCGGGGGCGGAATTTGTAGATCGGGTGGTGGCTGCCGGGCAGGCGAACCGGGACCCAGGCGTTCGGAGGTCTGGCGATGTCCGGGTGCATGCTGTAAAAGGCGAGGATCGTCCCGTCGGAGGCCCGGCCCACCGTGCAGTAATGATGCGTGCTCTCTGCTTTGGTCAGCATCCCCTCGTGCCGGGCCAGGGTGATCGGCTCGGTGATATCGATCTTGAGCATGATTAGCTCCTCAAATCTCTTTCCCTCGCAGGGCCTCGCGGCACTGGGTCAGGCTGTTTCCTGTGACGTTGTAGGCGAAGGTGTTCATCCGCCGGTCTTTGCGTGACGTGTTGGGCGCGGAGCCGTGGATGATGAGCGAATTGAAGAACACGCCGTCACCCGCCTCCATCTCCACGGCCACCGCGTCCTCCCGCTCGCGGTAGTGGCCGGGCAGGAACACGCCGAAGGTCTGCTTTTTTCGTTCGTGCTCCTGAAGCCCCCATTTGTGGCTGCCCGGCACGTACTGAATGCAGCCGTTCTCCAGGGTCGCCTCGTCGATGGCGAGCTGGCAGTTGATCATGAGGGGGTGGTTGTCGTCCCGCTTCCAGTAGGCGTAGTCCTGGTGCCAGGGGATGGACGTGCCGTCGTGCGCGGCCTTCAGGAGGAGTTTGCTGTGATAGAGGGAGATGTCCGGTCCGATCAGGGCCTCGACGATGTCCAGCATGGCGTCGCCACGCAGGATGCGGTTGAGCGCGGGGCTGACGGTTTCGCTGTGCATGAGCTGTTTGATGCGCTTGGGCTTGGCCGGGTCGTCGTAGACCTCCCAGGAGACTGTGACGCCCTCGGGGGGCTGCGCGGCCATGCGTTCGTGGATGCCCTCGATCTCCTGTTTGACCTGCGCGATCCAGTCCAGGGGGACGAGGTGTTTTTTCAGGAGGTAGCCGTTCTCTTCGTAGAAGTGTTTTTCTTCGGGGGTGAGCATGGGGGAAGTCTCCTTAGGTCTATTCTTCCTTCACCGTCAGTCGGACGTCACCGGCCCGGTCCGAGACGACCACGGGGGCGTCTCGCAGTTTCGCGGGTAATGTCAGGGTATAGTCCAGGCCCTGCTTCGTGCGCTGCCAGGCGATCCTGACCGGGCCGTGGGGCGTGGTGAGGGTCGCGGTCAGGTGTTTCAGGCCGGAGGGGTGCGGATCTATGCCGATTTTCCGGTAGCCCGGCTCCAGGGGATAGAGGCCCGCAAGGTAGCGCGCGAACAGGTAGACCGGGGAACCGGACGTGCCCTGGCACTGTGAGGCGTCGTCCTCCCAGGTCTCCCAGAAGGTCGTGGCCCCGGCATCCAGCATCCGGCCGAAGCCCTGCTTCAGCCAGGCCAGCGCCAGGTCGTCGCAGCCGGCCTCGAACAGGGCGGAGGCGGCCTGCCGGGAGAAGTGCGCGGACGCGGGCAGGATGCGGATGTCTTTTCGGTCTGCGAAGGCGTTCCGCATGACCTGGCGCCGTTTCTCGGCGGGCGCTGCGCCGAACTTCACGAGGAGGGCGTTGGCGGTCTGGCTGTAGAGCCGCTCGGCCAGGGGGTTGTCGAGTCCGTCCCGGTACATGCCTTCGTGCTCATCGAAGAGATGGGCGTGGATGGATTTTCGCAGGTCGGCGGCGGTGGAACGGTACTCCTCTGCCTCGCGTTCGCGGCCCAGGAACCCGGCCATCTCCGAGGCCCTGGTCAGTGCGCCGTGATAGTAGCCGTTCATCGTGGTCAGGACGCCGTTGGGTTTTCCGCGCGACCGGCTACCGTAGGAATAGAGGTGCGACCCCCAGTCCACGAACAGGGTGTCCACGTTCGCCACGAGGCCGTCCCGCGTCCGGTGGCGCTCCCAGTGGCCGATCATCCGGGCCACCGTGTCGAGGAGGTGATGGCCGAACGCCTCGTCGCCGGTGTGCATGAAGTGCCTCCAGGCGCCGACGACGAACAGGGCCATGTGGCACTGGAGGGGGACGCGGGGGAACCAGCGCCCCGGCGCGTAGCCCGCGAGCTGGCCGTCCGGCTGTCCCGTGAGGGTGAACTCGAAGAGGGCCCTGGCCGCCTGCGCGTAGTCCGCGAAGGCGTAGTAGCCGCCCGCGACGTTTGCCACGGTGCAGTCCATCCACTGCGCGTGCTCCCTTTCGGGGTTGTCCATGTAGATTTCGCAGCCGTTCAGGACCGCGGTGCGGCGGGCGACGTTCCAGACCTGATTCACGCGCTCGTCGTCCGTCTCGAACGCCACGTCCGGCGCGTCGAGGTAGACCTTCTCCTCCAGGGCGATGCCGGACAGGGTCACGGGGCCCTCGAACCCGTCGAAGATCAGTTCGAGGTAGCGGAAGGTCCGCGCCTCGAAGGCGCGGTATTCAGACGGGCCGGCCGGGACTTCCAGGATGTCCACGGCGTTCAGGCTCATCTTGGAACAGTTGAGCGCCCCGTCCCGGTAGTCGAACCCGTAGGCCAGGAGGATGCGCCCGGCAGAGGAGGCTTCGACCCGCAGGCGCAGGGTCCCGGCGATGACGTCCCCGAAGTCCAGGACCGCGAAGGGCATCCCCCACCACCCTGCGGCAGGGGCTGTCACCGAGTCGCCCTTGACCTCCGGCCCCTGGACCTTCTCCAGTCGCTCCAGGCGCACCTGCGAGCTGACCTGTTCGGCCAGGGAGAGGACCCGGATTTCCGGTGAAATCTCCACGCTGTCCACGGTCCACCCCTCCGTCCGCATCAGGCTGGCTGCGCCCCGGAACCCGATGCGGAAGGGCCGCCACTCCGGTTCGAGGTAGATGTCACGCCGGGGGTGGACCGCGATCTCCAGCCGATGGGGGCCCGCAGCGGCCCTCATACGGCCGGCGGGGACCATCGGGTTGGGGAGGGCCATGCACTCCGGCTTCGTCACGGCCTGATTCTCATAGACCGGTTTGCCGTTCAGATCGATCCGATGTGCGACCCGGTAGGAGGTGGAGATGTCCACCCACGTCTCCATCCCGCAGTCGAAGGTCTTCTTCAGGGCGATGGGGTCGTTCGAGCCCCGGCGCTCCGCGATCCCTTTCAGGTCGAAGGCCAGGACCGAGTCGTTCAGGGCGCATCGCCCGGCGTCCGCTGTCCGGACGGGCGCATAGGTATCGATCCTTTTGGGTCGGTCGGGCCATTCGTAGATCGTGGGTTTCTGGACCCGTGAGGTGTTGAGGAGGTCTGCCGGGCCGAAGCGGAGGTCGCGGGAGAAGCCAGAGAGGCAGGCTTCGCCTTGAGGGCAGAGCCGGACCTTCTCGAAGATCATGGTCCCGTTCCCCCCCACGCCGATCACCTCCCGCCAGCCCTCCACGACCGCGACCTCCCACGTCGCGTCCGTTGAGATCAGGACGTCCCCCTGAGCGCAGGAGACCTCGGCCTCCAGGACCAGGCCGGGATGGAAGGGACAGTAGTTCTTGTTCTGGAACGGATCGCTCCGTACGACGACCTCGATGATATTGGGGCCGGGCCGGAACCAGGCCACCGCATCGGCCCACGTCTCCGAGAAGAGGTAGTGATCCCCGGAGAAGAACCCCCTCCGGCGCTGCACGGGGACGCCGTTGAGGAACAGGTCGTAATGCCGGTCCGCCGCGATCCGAACGGCCGCCTGCCGGGCCTCGCCGGGCAGGTCGAACGTTTTTCGCGCGACCCAGTAGGCCGGGACCTTCGCGGTCTCCAGCCAGTCTGCGGGGAGGGGAGGAGCGATCCATCGACCGCGTGAGAAGGTGGATTTTTGAAGCACTTTGAGACTCCTGAAAGGTCAGCGTAACGAGATTCCCAGCCCCTCTGACATCACCCCCGTATAGCGGTTGAGCTTTCCGTAGAAGCGCCGGGTCTCAGGGTCCGGGTGGTCCCGCCAGAGCCGGGGGGGAACGAGGGTCACCTGGCTCAACGAGGGCCTGTGTGGATGTCCGTAGTAGACCTGGATGGTCCGCCGCACCCGGTCCGTCTGGCGCAATGTCACGCCGTGCAGGGTGGCGCAGTTGAACAGGATGGCGGCGCCGGCCCTTCCGTAGAAGTGGAGGACGCCGCCCCGCCGGAGGTGCGCCTCCCTGTCGGACAGGATCTCCCCCTGCGCGGGCTCCGGGCTGAGGGAGAAGCAGTGCGTGGTCTCGTCCACGTCGTTCAGGTAATAGATGACCTGCGGGTAGTCGAGGTGGAGCGGGTGCTCCGGCCAGTAGGGCCTGTCCCGGTGCCAGTCGGTATCCCTCGGCGTGGCCTCCCCGCCCCGGTGCCGCACGGCCAGTTCCTCGAAACAGAACGACCCTCCCATCAGCCGCTCGATCAGCGGCAGGAGGCGCGGATGGCGGATGGCCCGCTCGAATCCCGGCTCGGTCAGGAGGAGGTTGCAGTTGTAGTCCCGCGACGTGGTCGTGAACCACATGAAGGGGTTGTCCCGCCGGTCCCGGTCGATGGCCCCGTTCAGGTCCGCGACCTCATCCGGGGAGAGGAGGTCGCGGAGGATGACGTAGCCGTGGGCCTCGAAGCAGGCGGCCTGGGCGTTCAGGTCCGCAGGGTCTGTGAGAATGGGGGTATGAAACATCGTGAGGGTCTCTTTATGATCGTTTGTCCACGACCTGAGCGAGCGCCTTCATGTAGCCCAGCGCGAAGGCCATGCCCCGGTGCCGGAAGGGGGTGTCGCCGACCACGCGGGGGGTGTGATCGGGGGTCATCACGCCGTCGAAGCCGACCTCCCTGTAGGCCCGCATGGCCTCGAACATGTCGACGTCCCCCTCGTCGATGAAGACCTCGTCGAATTTCGGGAACCGGCCCCGGACGTTCCGGAAGTGGACGTAGAAGATCTTTTTCTGTCCTCCGAAGGTTCGGATGGCCTCGATGGCCCGGTCTGGCCCCATCTCCGCGACGGTCCCCTGGCAGAACTCCAGGCCGTTGGAGGGGCTGGGGATGGCCTCGACCAGGCGCTTCATGGCCTCGTGGCTCGTCAGGATGCGGGCGGCGCCGCGCAGTTCCTCCGCCGGGGGGTCGTCCGGGTGGGCGGCCAGTTTCACGCCGGCGCGCTCGGCGACCGGGATGACCCGCTCCAGAAAATAGAGCAGACGAGACCACATCTCCTCGACGCTCACCGGACCCGTAGGCACGGACGGCGCGTCCTTCACCAGGTCGTAGTCGAAGCTCTTGACGCCGGCCCCCCCGCGTCCCCCGCCGCTGTCGTAGGACCGCCAGTGTCCCCAGACCCCCGCGATGCTGAAGTAGTAGCCCAGGATGGGGAACCCTGCCCGGCCCATGTTTTCAAGGGTCTCGCAGACCTTTTCGATCTGCTCGTCGCGGCCCGGCGCCCCGTGCAGGATCTTGTCCCAGTGATCCACGGGCAGGTTCTCGATGCCCGCCACCTCCAGGCCGCAGGACTCGATGCGTTTTCTGAGCCGGAGCAGGTCGAGGAATTCCAGGACGCCCCGGTCTCCGAGGCGGGGGCCCTCCACGATGGCGTGCGTCACGCCGAGTTGCAGGGCGTAGGCCAGGTTCTCATCGGTCAGTTCGCTGAGTTTGAAGCCGAGGGCGAGTTTCACGGCGGACCTCTTCGGAGAGGAAGTTTCCAACTTTTCTTGCTCGTGCAAGATGGGTAGGGCCAAAGAAGGGTGCTCGCTCAGAGGCCTTCCTTACCGGCCTTCCCACCTTTCTTGCTCGTGCAAGAAAGGTGGGGCCAAAGAAGCACACCCCTCAAGCCACCCCGCCTAACGCTCCTAACCGTCGCGTTCCACCGCCCTGGGGAGGCTGGGCGCGCCGTACTTCGTTCAGGTTGTGTAATCCGGGTCCCGTGGTAGTCCGAGCCCCTTCCGCCGCCCCCCCGCGCCGCTTCGCGTCGCTCGTACCCCACCGTGCCTGGACGAACGCTCTGCTTGAAAGTCGGGACGGCACGCCTGCTTGTCATCTTGGCGGGCCTATCTCAGATACCCCCCCGGAACCCTTGTTCGTTCGTATTTGGCGTCCGGGTCGCGGCGGAGGATCTCGTCGGGCACGTCCCCGGTCCAGTAGGAAGGGACGGTGAACGGACGCCGGTGCCAGCCCAGCAGCAGCGTGCGCCTCTGGTCGCCCTGGTTGGCGTGCGCCGCGTGCAGCGCCCTCCCCTCCCCGATCACGAGCGCCCCCGCCTTCACGGGCACATCGATGGCGTCGGGGTGGTCGCAGAACATGTCCGGGTCGCCCTCGGCCACGTGGTAGCCGCCCTGGGCGTGCGCGGGCGTCAGTCGGGCGTGCAGGGGGATACGCTTCAGGTGCGTGCCGGGGATGACCCGGAAACAGCCGCTCTCAACCGTTGTGTCGATCAGGTAGTAGGAGAGGAACAGGTACTGAGGCCAGGGGGCCACGCTGATGGGGTCGTTCCAGTCCATCCAGTCCTGGTGCCAGTAGAGGGGAGGCCCGCCGGGCGGCTTGCTCAGGATGATGTAGCTCCCGTGCGACGTGAAATCCCCCAGCCCCATCGCCCGGAGCGCGTCCCACGCCGGCCCCCAGCGGACCAGCCGGTCGATGACCGGGTTGTCGCTCCCCTTCACGTGGAGGTCCGAGCCCTGGTACTTCCAGTGGGGCGGGTGTTCCATCGCGTCCAGCAGCCGGTCCGTCTCCTGCCGCAGTTCCTCCAGGAAATCCCGGGTCAGGACGTCGTCGATGGCGCAGTAGCCGTCCTCCGTCAGTTGACGGCGTTTCTCAAGGGCGAGGTGGGGGGAAAGCATGGGCGGATCTCCTCAGAATGGTCAGGGGCGCGGCAGGGCGAAGCAGGGCGAAGCAAGCTTCGCCCCTACAAGCGGTGTGTCACCAGTCCTTTTTGCCTATGTAGAGACTCCGGTTCTCCATCGGAAACTTCACCCGCGCACCGTTCAGGCGCTCCGACTCGACGAGTCCCATGATCATCTCCTGGCTCCGCCGGGCCAGGTGGATGTCCCCCTGCGTCTCCCGACCGGCCTCCATCGCCTGGACCACGTCCCGGATGCCTGCCACCGTGCCGCTGGCGCGCCGGATCTCCGGGAAGGGGACCTCCTCCAGGATGTTCCACGCCCCGACCTTCCGCCACTGGGCCGCCAGCCCGTTGTTCAGCGTCCGGAGCTTCCCCTTGGACCCGCTGACCTCGAACTCGTAGCCGGTCCCGGCCGTCAGGTAGGCGTGGATGCCGTTCTTGAACCGGACGTAGCCCATCGGGATGCCGGGGTCGCCGTCCACCCGGTTGTCCGCGAAGTCCGCCGGATCGACGTTCGCCGCGCCCTGGACATAGTCGATCTCGGCGTCGTCCGCCAGAAACAGGACCATGTCCGCCGCGTGCGTGTGGCTCCAGAGGGCGGACCCGACGCCGCAGGCGGCGACGACGGCGCTCACGTTTCCGACCTCGCCGGCGCGGATCAGCTCCCGGACGCGCAGGTAGGGGTCCATGTAGCGCCGCTGGGTCCCGTAGTTGAATTTGACGCCATACCGGTCGCAGGCCTCCCCCATGGCATCGGCCTCCTCCATCGAACAGCAGAGGGGCTTCTCGCAGTAGATGCCCTTGACTCCGCGCTCCGCCGCGCAGACGACCAGTTCCCGGTGGGAGGCGGGCCGCGTGGCGATGCAGACCACATCGGGCTGCTCCTTCTCGATCATCTCCCGGTAGTCCGTGTAGCCCCGCTCGACGCCATAGCGTTTCCGGATGGTCTCCACCTTGTCCGCCATCACATCCGACACGCCCACAAACGCCGCCTCCTCCATCGCCTGGATCGCGGCGGCGTGGGAATAGGGGAGGAAGAGATGGGCGTCGGGCCGGTCCTTCACCTCGTCGTCGATGGTGGCCCCCATGCGCCCGCAGCCGATCAGGCAGACTTTGTATTTTTTTACCATATGCTCCATCCTCCATCCACGACGATCTCCGCGCCCGTGACGTACTTGGAGGCATCGGAGGCCAGGAAGACCACCGCGCCCTTCAGGTCGTCGTCCTCTCCCACGCGGCCCAGGGGCGTCCGGTCGCTCCAGCGCTGCACCAGCGCCTCCTTCATGTCCCCCAGCCGCTTCACCAGCCGCTCCACGATGAACGCGCCGGGGCTGATGCAGTTCACCCGTATGCCGTGCCTTCCCCAGACCGTGGCCAGCCCCCGCGTCATGTTCAGCACCCCCCCCTTGGCGGCGTTGTAGGCCACGTTCTCCAGGGGGGGCTGCGACGGGTCCACGTAGATCCGCCCGTCCGTGCCGAGGGAGGCGAAGACCGAGGTGGTGTTGATCACGCTGCCCTGACGCCGGGGGATCATGTGGCGGCCCGCGGCCTGGGCGCAGTAGAAGGCCCCGTTCAGGTTCTTGTCGAGGGTCTCGCACCAGACCTGTTCGCTGAGCGCGACCGTGTCCCCCGGCGCGGACCCGCCCGCGTTGTTGATCAGGATGTCGAGGTGTCCCCACGCCTGGACGACCGCCTCCACCGCCGCCTCGGCCTCCGCCTTGACCCCCACGTCCAGCCGCAGCCCCAGGGTGCGTACGCCGGTGGCCTTCGCCAGTTCTCCGGCCTGCTCCCGGCAGAGTTCCTCCCGGCGCGAGGCCAGGGCCACAGCGGCGCCGGCCTCGGCCAGCGCGGTCGCCATCTGATACCCCAGGCCCGTGGCCCCGCCGGTGATGAGGGCGGTCCTGCCCGTGAGGTCGAAAAGCTCCCGGATATGCCGCATAGACGCTCCTTATTATCCGTTCGTATGCCCGCTGTAGGCCCGGTCCGTGACCAGGCCCGCCACGCTCTTCAACGGGATGCGGTCAAAATGGCTGTTCAGGTCGAGCGGCCAGTCGTCCAGCATGTCCACGTGTCCCATCCGGCTTGACGTGAACCATTCGCTCTTCCGGTTGACGCGGGTTTCGATGTCCCAGTAGGCCAGACCGTCCGCGCCCGCGCCGTAGAGCGCCCGCGCCCGGTCCAGGTAGACGTGGCCCGGGATCCGCCTCGGGTAGACATCCGCATAGACCTTCACGCCCGTCTCGTCCGCCGTCGGCCTCAGTTCGCGCACGGCCCGTTCCACGCTCTCGTCGCCGCCGGGGAAGGGGCGCTCGTGGTAGTTGTAGGGGTGGACGATCAGAAAATCGACCAGCCCTTCCCGCATCCAGGTCTCCGTGTCTATCCCGAAATAGAGCCGGCTCCGGTCCGTGCCCATCACCATGTGCCCGATCCCGATGCGCCGTCCCTGCTGGCGGCCCACCTCGTCCATCGCCTCCCGGAGCTCCCGCGCGAGCGCCGTCAGGTACCCGGCCTTGTGGCGGCACCACCCCTCGTCCATCGGGTCCAGCTTCGCCCGGTCCGCGCCGTGCTGCTCCGCAAACGCCGTCCACACCGGCTCCTCGAAGAGCACCCAGGGGTGCGACCGGTTGAACATGATGGAGACGCCGTCCGCCCCGGCCTCGGCCTGCTCGCGCAGCAGGTCGATCAGCCGTCTGCGGACCTCCGGGAAGGCAAAGCTGAGGTGGGGCACGGACTGACCGCTCTGCGTGACACAGCGGAACTCGGGGTGCTTCCGGTAGAGCGGGCCCTCTCCGGTCAGATGAAACGGCGGCGGATGGGGACCTGCGGGCCGGTTGGTCGCGTAGAACCTGAGCCCGTGCGTGTGCGCCCGGTCGATGTAGATGCGGAGCATGTCCAGGCCCTTTTTCTGCATCTGGGCCAGGACCTGCGCCTGGGCCGTGTATTCCTGATGGTAGAAGGCCCGCTTGAGGCTCCGCATCTCGCCGATCCGGCTCGGGTAGTAGGTGATGTCAAACCGCGCCATGGTGCAGAGCAGGATGTCCACGTCCGTGTCCGCGAGCGGGTCGATGTCCTCGTAGAGTTCCTCCTTCGACTCCGGCCACCAGCCTCCACCGAAGGCCCCGTCGAACACCGCGATCAGACGCCGGGTCTCCGGCGTGGAGGTCAGGCGGCGATGGTCCTTCAGGTCGGCCTCGGACAGCGGGACCAGCTTCACGTAGGCCAGGCTCGTGTAGCCCTGGCGCGCGGCGAGTCCCTTCGGGTTGGGCCGGGAGATGACGAGGTCCTGCCCTGTAAGGTCCGCCGTGCGCCAGAGGGTCTCGGCCAGGAGGCTGTAGTTGATGTTCTGCTCCGTATGGTTTCCGTCCTTGGCGCTCGTGGTCTCGGCCTGGACCCGGTGGAAGGACCGGTCTCCGGTCAGCCGCACCCGCACCGCGTGGCTGTTCGGAAAGTCCGAATAGTAGAAACCGAGGTAGATGGCGTGCCAACCGGAACGCCCCAGCTTCAGCGTCACCGGGGGCGGCTCCACCTGGGCGTTGGCATAGAGCATTTTTCCGCTCATCTGGACGCCCCTGTGCTCGTGCGTCTCGTAGTCCCAGACCGACCAGCATCCCTTCCGGGCCTCCGGGGACAGCGCCGTCCCGGGCTCGCACACGCTTAGATCCGTGATGTAAATCGGATTCGACATCGATGCCCTCAAAAAATTCACCGCCAAGAGCGCAGAGATCGCAGAGAAAAAGAAGACTTCACGAGCAACAGGTCATCGGGAGGTTCGCCCCATGGCTTCGGCCATCGCCCTGACGTGTTCGGGGCCCGACCCGCAGCAGGAGCCGATGTAGTCGATCCCGATCTCCAGCGCCCGCCGGGCGAAGTCCGCCATGTCCTGCGGGGAGAGGACGTGATCTGTCCACGGCCCCTCCCGCTCACCCATGTGGGTCGCGTAGGGGTGACACTCCACGGCCACGGGCTGCGCCGCGATGGGCCCGTCCACGGCCTTCCGGATGCGCTCCATCAGCGGCAGCATCAGCGCCGGGTCCTGCATGCAGTTCAGGCCCACGATGTCCGTCCCCTCGTCCTTCAGGATCTTGGCGCAATAGTCCATCTGAAACCCTTCGCGGGAGGTGAGGACCGGCTTGCATGACATCGTCACCATCGTGACCAGGCCCGTGGGCTTTGCCGCCTCCAGGGCGGCCAGGGCATCCTCCAGGAAGTAGAATGTCTCCAGGATCAGAAAATCCGCACCGAGGTCCTTCAGGAGGGCGCACTCCTCCTCGTACCAGGGGCGCACCCGGTCCCGGTCGCCCATACGGTAGCGCGACCCGAGGGCAGACCCCACGGTCCCGGCGATGAGCGCCCGGCCCCGGGAGATGTCCCGGGCGATCTCCATCGCCTTCCGGTGAATGGTCTCGAACTGGTCCCCCTGCCCCACCTCCTCCAGCCGGTTGCGCGTGCCCTGAAACGTCTGGGCCTGGAGCACCTCGGCCCCGGCGTCGAAGAACGCCTGCTGGAGCTGCTGCACCGCGTCGGCGTGCGTCAGGACGTCCTGAGGGGAGTAGCCAGCCATCGGCAGGCCCCGTTGACGCAGGATGTAGACGTACCCCCCGTCGCCGAGGACGGGGCCTCTTGCGAGGCGCTCAAGAATGCCTTCGGGCATGGATCACCCCATAAAAAGTCCAGAATCCAGAATCCAGAATCCAGAATCCAGATTCTAGAGTCCAGGACGCTCCGTACACGCTGTTATCTCTTCGGCCAGGCGAAGTTGGACTCATACTCCTCCCGCCCCTTGACGCCGAGGCCCCGCACCCGGTAGAGCGACCCTCCGCGATAGTTCTCTTTGTCGGGATCGAGTTCGTCCGGGGCGGCCTCGATGCTCGCCGAGGTCACGTAGAGGTCGGTCAGGTCCGGGCCTCCGAACATCACGCTGGAGGTCTGACGGGCCGGCAGGGGGACGCGCCGCTCCTCCTTCCCTTTCGGGTCGAACCGGATGACGCATCCGCTCCCCCAGACGGCGCTCCAGAGGAACCCCTCCGCATCCACGGTCATCCCGTCCGGAAAGCCCATGTCGTCCGGGAGCTGGATGAAGGGGCGACGGTTTTCCACACGGCCCGTCGCGGGGTCGTAGTCGTGGGTGTAGATGATGCGCCGCAGGGCGTCCGTGTGGTAGAAGGTCCTGTCGTCCGGCGAGAACCCCATCCCGTTGCTGCAGATGACGTCCTCGGCGATGACCTCCACCTTCCCGTCGGGGTCGAAGCGGAAGAGTTTGCCCGGGTGATCGTCGAAGTAAGACCCCCCGAAGGCGCTGCCGTTGGAGGCGGCGATCACGTCGTTGAAGCGGAGGATGTCCCCGTTGTACTCCTTCCGGAGGTTCACCCAGTCCTCGTCCGAGTTCCAGAGCACGAGTCCGTCCCAGATGAAGGTGAGGAGGCCGCCCTGCCGGTTGACCATCAGTCCCCCGACGTTGTGC
Source organism: Candidatus Latescibacterota bacterium (assembly GCA_009694805.1). Lineage (GTDB taxonomy): Bacteria > Latescibacterota > UBA2968 > SICM01 > SICM01 > SICM01. The sequence continues at coordinate 30,372 of SICM01000002.1, read as the reverse complement.
CCGTCGTGAATCTGTTCGTGGAGGTTCCGGGCCGGGTCGTAGCGGAACATCCGGCCTCCCTGGATGTCCACCCAGTAGAGGATCTGTTTTTTCGGGTCCCACACGGGACCTTCGCCCACCAGGGCCTTCATGTCGGCGATGCGTTCGACCTCAGGCATAAACACCTCCTGTTTAAGGTTCTCCCGCCAGGATCGGATGCAGCGGATGGTCCCACGGCTTGCCCGCCTCCATCTCCTCTCCGGCCCCTGCCGCTTCCCTGCCGCCCGTGAACACGGCGTAGTCCGGGATGTAGATGATCGCAAACGCCCGGCGGGGCCTGTCCGACCGGTTGGGCGTGGCGTAGTGGAACAGGCATCCGTGGTGGAACGTCACCCCGCCCGCGGGCATGTCCATCACCGCCGGCTCCCCGACGGGTTGCCCCGCCTGTTTCATCTTCTCGACGACGCTCTCTCCGTCCACCCCCAGCTTGATCGGCTCCAGCTTGCCGTACTTGTGGGAGCCCGGGATGAACTGCATGCAACCGTTTTGGAGGTCCACGTCGTCCACCGCGATCCAGGCCGACAGCGCACCCACCGGGTTCATCGGCCAGTAGGGGGCGTCCTGGTGCCAGTTCGTCTCCCGGCTCTTCTCGCCCGGGGGCTTGATCAGCGCGTGGTCGTGGTAGAGCCGCACGTGCCGGCTCCCGGACAGGCGCCGGACGGACTCGGCCAGTCTCGGATGGAACGTGCAGGGCTTCACCGCCGGATAGTCCGTCCAGAGGTTGACCAGTTGATTGAACACCAGGGCGTAGTTCTCGGCCACCGGCCCCTTCTGGCCGATGATGCGCTCCCGTTTGTTCGCCACGGCCTGATCCAGGGCCTCTCCGAGCGCCGCGATCTCCTCACGCGAAAAGAAGTTCTTGAACTGGACGTAGCCGTTCTCCTGGTAGAACCGGACGCGCTCTTCGGTGACGGGACAGTCGTCCATTGAGATAAACCTCCTTGCCAGCGGGTGGCCTGGCGCGCCTCTCCTACACCTTCGACAATATCTCTTTCATCCCCTGGCCGTTCTCCTTGAACCAGTCGAAGAGGATGCTCACATCGGTCCCCACGCAGAAATGGCGCACCCCCATGTCCGTGTAGTATTTGGCCCGGTCGAGCCGGGAGATCTCGGCGCGGGGCGTGACGCCCATCTTCAGCGCGGTCTCGATCACGTAGCGCTCCGCCTCCTTCACCTTCGGATGGCCGAACTGCCCCACCAGGCCGATGCTCATCGAATAGTCCGCGGGCCCGAACTGCACCATGTCCACGCCCTTCACCGACAGGATGGCCTCCAGGTTTTTCACCGCCGAGTCCTTCTCGATCATGACGGCCACCACCGCATCCTCCAGGGCCTGCACGAACGCCGGGGAGCCCGCCTCCATGACAAACCCGACATCCCGACGCATGCCGACCCCGTGAATCCCGCCCGTCTCCGGGGATTCCGCTCGGACCGAGCGCACGCACTCCTGGACATCTTCGACGGTGCGCGGGTCGGCGAACAGCAGGTTCTGGATGCCGGAGCCGATGGCCCGGACCGCCAGGTAGGTGCGCGGCTGCTGCTCGATCTTCATCATGGCGGTCATGTGGTCGAACAGGTCCACGGCCCGGCCCATGTTCTCCAGGGTGTACAGGTCATAGGGCGCGTACTCGCCCACGAACTCCACGTAGTCGAACATCCCGGAGTGACCCACCAGTTCTATGATGGATGGCCAGGAGATCTGGAGGTGGGTGCCCACGCTCGGGTCTCCCGCCTTCAACAGCTCACGAAGTCGGTTCTTACGCATGCGGTCTCCTTTCACGCAGACGGCCCCAAGGGTCAGGGCGATCACCCTTCGACGCTGCTCAGGGCAGGCAAGGATCGCCCCTACGATACATCATATCCCGCCGGCACGCCGATGGGCTTCTCCAGGATCTCAGGGGACGCGGGCAGCGCAGGGGGCCGGGCCACGTCCTTCAGCCGCTCCTCCCCCTTCGCCAGGCCCTCCGGGTCCCTGTCCCAGACCCGCGCCGTCACCGCCTTGCAGACGGAGATTTCGCCGTTCCGGATGCCGGAGAAGAGGCCGCCGCCGGAGGGGCCGCGCAACTCCACGATGCCGAGGGCGTGTTCCCGGTAGTTGAAGACCGCCCGCTTGCACGCGGCGGCGTAGATGGGGTCGCCCGTCAGCTCATAGGCCATGGCGCAGAACTCGATGACGTGCCCCCCGCCCCCCCGTGCGATGACGTGTTCCGCCTCTTTCAGGATCGTCTCCCGCAACAGGGGGCTGTCGAAGTGCCGCAGCCCCTCGTAGTAGGCCGGATACATCGTCCCGGAGTGGGCCAGCGGCTGGTTCGTCGGCTCGATCACCGCCTCGTCCCCCCGCTCCCCCCGCGTGTAGACGCTGACCGGATACACCCCCACCTCCTCCTGCGTGCGCAGCAGCCAGTTCAGGCTCCGGCGCGCCAGGTCCCCGTACTTCGGCATCCAGGTCGCCACGTAGGCCTCGGTCACGCAGTTCAGGGGCCCCGTGAACTCCCGGTTGAGCCTCCCGTGTCGGCAGGAGATGATCCCGGAGGGCTCCTGGTTGTTCACGGCCCAGTCCGCGACCTCCAGCGCGATGTCGTACATCCGCCGGTCGCCCGTGGTGTAGTAGTGCAGGAGCAGGGCCGTGTTGAGCGTGTGCGACGGGCTGTAGCCGCCGGACCAGAAGGAGGCGTTGTGATAGTGTACCAGGCCGGCCACGTTCCTGGACGGGTGCGCGTGGCAGATGCCCACGTCCCCCATCGCCCGACTGTAGCCGCTGGCGGCCAGGAAGAAGTCCCTCCGCCCCGTGCGCAGGAACTGCGTCCAGACCCCCCAGCAGGGGTCGTCCGCCTCGTTGTTGTAGGGCCCCACGTGTCGCAGCCCCCGGATCGGGTCGTCGGGATAGTGGAGGAGGTAGGCCAGGCCAGGACCAGCGCTGTGCGAGCAGCACATGTGTCCGAACCACCAGAACCCCCACCGCCGGCCCAGGCGCATCGGCTCGATGGCCACCCGCTCTGTGACCCCGTCCATCAGCCGGTCGATCTCCTCGAAGCGCGGGTCAGGCCCCCCGTGCAGGTCCCGCGCGGCGCGGGTGGCGCACATATACGCGGGGTCCGCCGGGGCGATGACGGGATTCTGCACGCAGACCCCCAGCGCCTCCGCCTCCTCATCGCTGATCGGGGAGGGGGAGAACCGCATCCAGAATTCGTGGGTCTTGGCCGCGCCGACGCCGCTCTCCGTGCCCGTGTCGTTGTGAGAGGCCGGGCGGTCGGGGGCGTACTTATCCACCATCTCCTCCACCCAGCGGACATCCTCGATGTCCTTGACGGCAAAACTCTTCAGGTTGAGCGGGGCCGTGGGGAACATCTCCAGGAGCTGCTTGACCGCGGCCTCATCGCGAGAGGCGGCCTGTGCCTTGGGGCCGCCGCGCAGGCCGCTGAAGAAGACGCAGTCCTCCTTCCAGGGGTTCGAATAGGTCAGGGCCTCCCCATACTCCGAGGGCCAGAACTGCACGTCGATCCCGTCCCTGCTCAGTCGGTAGCCCTTCGGGTACTGCTGCCAGAGGTCGCGGACGGCGACGAAGGCGGAGGCTGCGCGCCCGCACAGTGCCGCCCATCCCCGCGTCTTCTCGCCCTGCCCGAAGGGCTCCCCGTCCCGCGCGACCCGGTAGGATATGTCTGAGTCCTGAAGGAAGTACGCTTCCTCCCAGCGTTCTGCCCCGTGGGCCTTCTCCTGCCCGCCGAAGGACATCCGGAGGCCATCTCCCAGGTCCAGGGGGAAGCTCATCCCCACCTCCGCGAACTCCAGGATCTCCGGCTCCTGGTCGAACACGAAGGTGTGGAACATCCGCACGTCTCCCCTGCCGGCGTAGAGGTGAATCCGAAGCGCAAAGGGGCAGAGGTGGACTCCGCTCTCCGTCGCGTGGTAGCCCTTGACGCAGACGCAGACGCGCATCGGGCCCTCGTCCTCTATGGTCACTCTCGGCGTGGGCGCTGCGGTGCAGGAGTTGTAGATCTGGCCCTGCGTGTCCACCAGGTAGAGGTAGGGCCCCGGATTGCCCCGGAAGACGTCGTGCCAGCCGTCCTCCGTCTTCACCCAGCAGCCGGCCAGAAAGTCCCGCGCCCGCTGAGCCGATGCCACGGGCGGGCGCGGCTGGCGCGTGGGGACGCGGAAGTCCATCCGGAGCGCGCCGGTGTCCACGCGGATGCGCTCGTCGCTCCGCTCTATTTTGATCCCCTGCTCCGGCGACGCAGCCTCCACGCCGGGACCGTACTCCAGGAAGAACTTCTCCGTCTGGCCGGCCCCCAGGTCCGCCTGAAAGTCGACCAGCAGCCACTTGACGTACTTCAGGTCCTTGTTCCAGGTCGCCAGGCAGGAGGACTGGGTGGGGAGCGCCTTCCCCGAGACGTCCACCACCCGCACCGGTGTGCCTTTGGGGAGGTCCCCGTCCGCAAACGGGACGCCCTGGGTGATCGGCCACGCCTTCCGCTCCACGCCCCCCGCGTTCTCTATGGTGAGGGGGATGCGCTTGGTCTTGTCGGACATCAGGACTCCTTTTCAAAAATTTATGGACTTGAGAGGGTTCATCTTAGGGCAGGGTTTTGGCACTCCTCTTGGCATTGGTTTCAGCGTCCCTTTTGCCACTTTCTTTAGAAGAAAGTGGCGCAAAGAATCGCGCTCAAGCGCCGCGCGGGCTTGGCGCGCCGTACTCTGTTCCGTGGTGTAATCGGGGTCCCGTGGTAGTCCGGGCCCCTTCCACCGCACCCCCGCGCCTTCGGCGCTCGTACCCCACCTTGCCTGAACGAACATCCTGCTTGAAAGCCGGGACGTCGCGCCCTCAGCGCTATCGCGCTTCTTGGTTTTCTCCCCTCCCCTCTTGTAGGGGAGGGGAAGGGGGTGGGGTGCTTCTCCCCCTCTCCCGCATCCTGAGCGTAGTCGAAGGGCCGCGTAGTCGAAGGAGGGAGAGGAGGCTGGGGGGTGAGGGCTCACCCCGTCGTGTCATAGCGCGGGTCCGTGGACAGCCCTCCGATCATGCTGAGCGGGACGACCTTGAAGTGGGGGCTGACGTCGATCGGCCAGGCGTCGAGCAGGTCCCGGTGACCCGTCTTGGCCCCCGTGAACCACTCGCTCTTGCGGGATGTGCGGCGGTCCACGTCCCAGTACATCAGACCGTCCGCGCCGGTCCCGTAGTAGAACCGGGCCCGCTCCAGGTAGCCCTCCGCGGGCATGCGCCTCGGATAGACATCCGCGTAGACCTTGATGTTCGTCCCTTTGACCAGCTCCTTGAACAGCGGGACCGAGTCGTGCACCCGCAGGTTGTCCCGCTTTCCGCTGGCCCCCTCGCTCCAGCCGTTGGGATGGATCATCAGGTAGTCCACCAGGCCCTCCCGGACCCAGGTCCGGACGTCCAGGGTGTTGTAGAGACAGTCCTCCGGCCGGTCCATCACGTAGTAGGCGGCCTCCAGACGCCGCCCCTGAGCCTGCCCGAACTCGTCCAGGATTTTGCGCATGGGCCGGATGAAGTGGTCGGTCATGACATCGGCCTTGTGCTGCATCCAGCGCGGGTCGTTCCGGGGGAGCTTGCGGGGATCTTCACCGTGCTTTTCGACGAAGGACTTCACCACAGGCTCCTCGTACATCACCCAGGGCCACCCCCGGCACCACATCATGCAGATGCCGTCCGCGCCCCGCTCCAGGCCCTCGCGGAAGATGCCGAGGAACTTCCCGGCCACCTCCGGGTACGCGAAGCTCATCTGCTGGAGCGGCCGCCCATCCTCGATCCGGCAGCGCCACTGCGTGTTCTCCATGTACCAGGGGGTCTGCATGCCCTCCTGGTAGGGGGCCATGTGGGGAGCCGCAGGCCGGTTGGTGACCAGAATTTTCACCCCGATCCCGTGCGCGTAGTCGATGGTCTCCTTCAGCGGGTCGATCCCGTGGGCCGTTAGCCGCTCCATCGAGTCCCCGACCGTCCAGTATGTGGGGTGGTAGTAGCCCATCTCCCGCGTCCGCACCGTCCCCACCCGCGTCGGGAACACGCAGACATCCAACCGCGCGATGGTATAGCAGACGATCCCCACGTCCGAGTCCCGGAACGGCTCCATCTCCTCCCAGACCTCTTCACGGGACTCCGGGAGCCAGGAGAAGGTCTCCCCCCCGTCGATGCTCCCCATCAGCGTGCGGGTCTGCGCCGTCGGCCTCAGTCGCTCCAGCGCAGCGACCTCCCCGTCCGTCAGCGGCACGCACTTCACGTAGGCGATGGAGGCATTCACCTTGCCCCGAAAGCTGCCGAGGTTGGGCCGGGCGAACGTGATATCCTGGCCTGTCAGGTCCTCGCAGCGCCAGAGCCACTCGGCCAGGTCATAGCGCGAAAAGGTCCGTTCGGTGAATTGCTCCTTCCGGCCCAGAGAGGCCAGGTCTTTGGGCAGGACGACCTGATCGAAGAGCCGGTGAAAACAGGGGTCCTTCGTGAGCCTGGCCTTCATGGTGTAGGACTGCGGCTCCCAGCCGTGATGGCTGGCCAGGTAGACGGCGTGCGGTCCCTTCAGGTTCAGCCGGAGCGTGACCGGAGGGGACTCGGTCTGCTCGCTGGCGTAGAGCATCCGGCCTTTGAGATGGACCGTCCGGGCGGGGTCCGTCTCGTAGTCCCAGAGTGACCAGTGGCGGACCCGACTGAAGGTCGAGAGGGCGTGCGACGGCTCGCACTGTCCCATGTCGGTGAAGTAAATCGGTTCGTTCATGAAGACTCCTGAGAGGGCAAATTGAAATGTCTGACAGATTGACAAGCGGTGACCAGACAATTATGAACAAGTCAGGAGCCTGTGTCAAGTAAAAAACAGTCGCAGATTGAAGTAGGGGCGACCCGTCGGGTCGCCCCTACTCAGGACGGTCCCCTGAACCACTCGATGGTCTTCCGAAGTCCCTCGTCCGGGCTGATCTTCGGCTCCCATCCCAGGAGCGTGCGGGCCTTCGTAATGTCCGGCCTCCGCTCCTTGGGGTCGTCTTCCATGGGGGGGCCGAAGACAATTTGGCTCTTACTCTCCGTCAAGGAAATGATCTTTTTGGCCATGTTCAGGACGGTCATCTCCTCGGTGTTGCCGAGGTTGACCGGGGTGTGGACATCGGCCTGCATGAGGCGGTAGATGCCGTCCACCAGGTCGGAGACGTAGCAGACGCTGCGGGTGTAGCTGCCATCCCCGTAGATCTCCAGGTCCTGGTCCTTCAGCGACCAGTGGATGAAGTTGGGGATCATGCGGCCGTCGTCCCGCCGCATCCTGGGCCCGTAGGTGTTGAAGATCCTGACGATGCGCGTGTCGATCCCCGATTCCCGGTGGTAGGCCATCGTCATCGCCTCGGCGAACCGTTTGGCCTCGTCGTAGACCCCCCGCACGCCGATGGGGTTGACATTTCCCCAGTAGTCCTCCTTCTGGGGATGGACCAGGGGATCTCCGTAGGTCTCGGAGGTGGAGGCGAGGAGGAATCTGGCCCGCTTGGCCCTGGCCAGGCCGAGGGCCTTGTGCGTCCCGTAGGACCCGACCTTCATCGTCCGGATGGGGAACTGCAGGTAGTCCTTCGGGCTGGCGGGACTGGCGAAGTGCAGGATATAGTCGAGCGGGCCTCTGACGTGGATGTCGTTCGTCACATCGTAGTGGAGGAAGGTGAACCCCTCCCTGCCGATGAGGGGGGCGACGTTGTCGGGGTTTCCGGTCAGCAGGTTGTCCACGCAGATCACCTCGTGGCCGTGATCGAGCATGAACTCGCAGAGGTGTGACCCGATGAACCCCGCTCCGCCGGTGATCAGGATGCGCATAGAACCTCCGAAAAGAGTCCTGGGTAGAGGCAGCCCCCAGCCCTCCCCCATCTCAAGGGGCAAAGCCCTTGTTTCCCCCTCCCTCCCCCACCTGTGGGGGGAGGGAGGGGGGCAGGGGGTGGAAGGGGGGTGTCCCTCAGCACTCAGGACTTCATAGATCGACGATCTCCACCTTCATCTCAGCCAGATCCAGCACCCCGACGGTGGCCCGGCCCGTCACCCGGCCATAGGCCTCGCCCGGGTTGACCACGAGCGTGCGCCCCTCCCGGACGTCGATCCGGTGGGTGTGGCCGTAGAAGATGACGTCGTAGACGCCGCTGGCGATCAGGGCGTCCAGGACATCGGGCTCGTGGAGCATCAGGATTTTTTTGCCAGCGTGGACCAGCTCGTAGGGCGCGCGGTGGATCGGCCCGAGGTCCGCGAACGCCGCCCGGAGGCCGAACCGCTCCCCGTCGTTGTTGCCGAAGACGCCGATGAATCCGGCCTTCAATCCCTTGAGGGGTTTCGCGTTGAACGGGGCGATGTAGTCGCCGCCGTGGAGGACCAGATCGACCTTCCTCTCGTTGAAGAGGTCCACGGCCTTCGCCGCCGTGTCCTGGTTGTCGTGGGTGTCCGTGATCAGTCCGATGAGAGGTCCGCTCATAGAATCACCTCCTGCTAAAGTATGCGACAACTTATGCAGAGCGGGCAGGTTTGTCAACACGAAAAAGAACGGCTCGCGCATTCTGCGTTGACACGGGAACGGAGGCGGTTTATATTGAATGGGAGGGAGAAAGTTGTTTCCCTACGAGCCCGTCGGGAGGTCATCGTGTCGATTCCTATTTGCGTTCTGGTTCTCGAAGATAACCCGAACGACGCCGAACTGATGGTACGTGCGTTGCGCCGCGCCGGGTTCGCGCCGGACTGGCAGCGGGTCGATACAGAGACGGACTATCTCGTCCGCCTGGACCCTGCGCTGGACGTGATCCTGGCGGACTTCAACCTGCCGCAGTTCGACGCCATGAGGGCGCTTCGCCTGCTCCAGGGGCGCGGGCTGGACATCCCGTTCATCATCGTGTCCGGGACCGTCGGCGAAGAGACGGCCGTCGTCGCCCTGCAACAGGGGGCCTCGGACTATCTGCTGAAAGATCGGCTGGCGCGTCTGGGGCCGGCGGTGACCCGCGCCCTCGAGCAGAAGCGTCTCCGCGACGAAAAGCGCGGGGCAGAAGTGGCGCTTCGGGAGAGTGAAGAGCGCTATCGACAGCTCGTCGAACTCTCCCCGGACGCGATCCTGATCCACGTCAGAGGCAAAATCGCGTTCCTCAACACCACGGCGACAAAACTGCTCGGCGCTGCGACTTCTGAAGAGCTGATCGGAAGGCCTATATTTGATTTTGTGCATCCAGACTACCGCGAAGCCGCCAGGGCGCGCACGCAGCAGGTTCTGGATAGCCAGAAGATCGCTCCCCCCATCGAACAAAAAATTATCCGAGTGGACGGGGCCGTCCTAGACGTCGAGTCCAGAGCCAGTCTTTTCATCTACCGGGGACAACCGGCGGTCCAGTCCGTCCTCCGGGACGTCACCGAACGCAAACGCCTGGAGCAGCAGTTGTTCCAGGCGCAGAAGATGGAGGCGGTCGGCACCCTGGCCGGGGGGATCGCGCACGATTTCAACAACCTGCTGACCGGCATCATCGGGTCTGCGCAGCTCGCTCTGATGGAGGACGAGGGGAGATGGCGGGAGTACATCCATAGAATCCCCGAGCAGTGCGATCGGGCCGCGAGGCTGATCTCTCAACTGCTGGCCTTCAGCCGCCGGGCCGTCACCGAACCGCAGCCCCTGCCCCTGCTGTTTTTCGTCCGGGAGACGATCAAGCTGCTGGAGCGCACGGTGCCGGAGCACATCGCGATCCGGCTGGCCGCATCCGGCGAGGTGGCGATCGTGAATGTCGATCCCACCCAGATGCAACAGGTGATCGTGAACCTCTGCATCAACGCCAGCCAGGCCATGCCCCACGGGGGCGAACTGACCCTGGGGCTGGAGGGGGTGACCCTGGATGAGGCCTACTGTCGGGCACACGCGGACCTTCACGCCGGGAAGTACATCTGCCTGTGGGTACGGGACACGGGCGTCGGGATGACGCCGGAGGTACAGGAGCGCATCTTCGAGCCCTTCTACACGACGAAGGGCGTGGGGGAGGGGACGGGGCTGGGGCTGGCGATGGTCTACGGCATCATCAAGGCGCACGCGGGGCACATCGCCGTCCGGAGTGAGGTGGGCCAGGGCAGCGAGTTCAGGGTCTACCTGCCTGCGATGGAGGCCGTGGAGACGACCCTTCGGGTCGTCTCCGCAGAGGAACCTCCCGTGGGCGGAACGGAGACGCTGTTGATGGTGGAAGACGAGGACACGGTGCTGGCCATCGGGCGGGCCATGCTGGAGACGCTGGGCTACACCGTTCTGACGGCGACGGACGGGGAGGAGGCGCTGAACCTCTATCGCGCTCACCGGGAGGAGATCGCGCTGGTGGTGACGGACATGGTGATGCCGAAGATGGGGGGGCAGGAACTCTACGAGGCGCTGATCGAGACGCACCCGGCGGTGAAGGTGCTTTTGATGACCGGATACAGCGTGAAGGAGGACGTCGTTGACCTGCGAGAGCGGGGGCTGAAGGGGGTCCTGAACAAGCCGTTCAATTTCGACGCGCTGAGCCGGGCCGTTCGGCAGGCGATCGATTCGTAGGGGCACGGCGCGCCGTGCCCCACAAAGAGAGGGCCCTCAAAGAGGGCAACCACAGGGGGTTGCCCCTACTCAGTGGGACCTGTCGTAGTGGCGGGCCAGCAGGTCGTCTCCCCAGTCGTCCGTCAGGTCCCGCCAGACCGTATGGATATGGTTCGCCTGATTCTGCGTGTTGTCGTACTCCACCAGAAAGCCGGGCCCCTGCAACCGGTAGTAGTGCGGCTTTCCCCGCTCCTCAGGCCCTGCCCAGGCGAAGTGGATGTGCGCGGTCCCGTCCTTCTCGATCCGGTTCATCCGGATGTCGGCCACGTCCAGGGGCATCCGGGAGACGTATTCGGTCACCAGGTCCATCACCCTCCGGCGCTGGTCCTCCCCCATCTCCCCGGCTGCGAGGCCGGCGGGGGCGTCCAATTTGATGCGGTGCTCCGCCCGCGTGACGATGTCCGATGGGGCCTCGGCGGAGAGGATGGCTCTGACGTGTTGCGAAGGGTCCAGAGAGCTTAGCATGCGGCGGGCCAGGTCCTCTTCGGCGGCCAGCACCCGGAGGCCCGTCAGGTCCCCCTGGGGCACGCGGGCCGGGTTGGACCCCAAGAAGTTCGGGGTGGGGGCGATACGCTTTCCGCCCACGACCAGGAAGTTGACCGACACGTGATGCCCTTCCACCCTCCATCCCCACGGGGCCTCATCCGACGGCGTCCCGAACAGGGTCACGTAGTAGAGGTCGGGGTCGCGCGCGAAACGACGCTCGGTCCCTTCGAGCCGCCCCAGGACGGATTCGAGGCTCATGATGGTCGCGGCCTTCATGTAGCCGCGCCGGCTCAGCCCGCTCGACAGCAGGGCGTGGGCGAGTTTCTGCTGCGCCCCGTCCATCTCCTTGAACGGAATGCCGCACCTGTCGCGCGGGATGTAGTGCCAGTTCTGCCGCTCCTCGCTCTCCACCGGGAACAGGACGCGGGTCCGCTGGTCCGGCGTCAGGGAGGCCCAGAACGTCGTGGCGGCCTCGGCCATCCGCTGGGCGGTCTCCGACTCCAGTTCGACGGACGTGTCCGCTGCTGCTGCGGGGGATCGAATGTCCATGTCCACACTCCTTTATCTATCGTGAGACCGGGATCGGCGATCCCGGCTACAGATCGTGAGGATTCATCCCTATGACCGGCGGAGAAATTCTGATCGCGTGCCTGAAGGCCCAGGGGGTCCGCTGCCTCTTTGGCATGCCCGGCACGCAGAACATCGGCCTCTACGAGGCCGTCCGGAGACAGGATGTCATTCGCAGCGTCCTGATCCGCAACGAGCAGGCCGCCACGCTGATGGCGGACGGCTACGCCCGCGCGGGCGGAGACGTGGGCGTGGCCCTCACGGTGCCCGGCCCCGGCGCGTCCAACGCCTCCACGGGCCTGGGCGAGGCCTACACGGATCGGTCCCCTGTCTTGCTGATCACGGGGGGCGTGGACACGCGGTTCGAGGGGCGGGACCGGGGGAAGATGTTTCACGGCCTGGACCAGGCCACCTTCTTCAAGCCCATCACGAAGTACTACGCCTGCCCGCAGACCGTGGCCGACATCCCTGAAGCCGTGGCCGGGGCCTTCCGGGCTATGCGCGCGTACCGGCCCGGCCCCGCGGTCCTCGAATTCCCCCCCGACGTGGTCTCGGCGGAGGGCGAGGCCTCGATCCCGCCCCGGGTCGAGGCCCTATCCCCATCCCCGTCCGAGGCCGACCTCCGGGCGGCCCTCCGCGCCCTTCAGGCAGCGGCCCGGCCCGTGATCCTGGCCGGGGGGGGCATCCTGGCCGCCGGGGCCTCGGCGGACCTGGTCCGGCTCGCGGAGGCCCTGAACGCCCCGGTCGTGACCACCCGGCTCGGCAAGGGCGCGATCCCGGAGGATCACCCCCTCTTCCTGGGCCACATCCGGGGACGATCCGGCCAGCAGGTCGTGGCCCAGGCAGATGCGACCCTGGCCGTGGGCTGCCGGTTCACGCAGATCGACACGAGCGGCTGGACGATGCAGATCCCGAAGCCCCTCATTCAGATCGACGCTGACCCGGAGGAGATCGGGAAGGAGTATCCGGCGGACGTGGGCGTGGCCGGGGACCTCCGGCAGGCCCTCTCCCAGCTCACCGAACGCCTCGATCCGGGCGTCCCACGCCCGGGCTGGGCATCGGCCCTCTCCCCGATCCGGGAGGGGGCCCGGAACCGCCCCCCCCTGCTCGTCATGGACGTCCTCCGGCAGGTCCTCCCCCGCGACGCGGTCGTGAGCGTGGACGTCACCACCGTGGGCTATCGCGCGTTCGACGAGTTCCCCATCTACGAACCCCGCACGTTTCTCTACCCCTGCCACTACGTCAACCTGGGCTACGCCTTCCCGGCGGCGCTCGGTGCGAAGCTTGCCCGGCCCGACCGGGCCGTGGTATCGGTCAGCGGGGACGGGGGGTTCCTAATGACGGCCTACGAGCTGATGACCGCCGTGCAGTACCGCATCCCGGTCGTGGCCGTGGTGATCAACGACAACTGCCTGAGCGCCATCAAGGGGATCCAGGACAAGACCTATGACGGCCACGCCATCGACGTGGAGATGCAGAACCCCGACTACGTCCGGTTCGCGGAGGCGTTCGGGTGCCGGGGCCTGCGGGCCTCCACCCCCGAAGCCCTCGGGTCCGCCGTGCGAGAAGCCGTGCAGGCCGACGGCCCCACGCTCATCGAGGTCCCCCTCTCGCCGGACCAGAGAGATGCCCTGATCCGCCGTATCCCGTGGATTCATCCTGAAAATCAGTGACCGAGATGCGCCTCGCCACTCTGGACATCCTTCTGGCCGTCGTCCTGGTCCTCGCCCTGATCGGGGCCGCGTACCTGGGTCTCAAGGCGACCCACAAGAAGAAATAAAGAGGAAATGCAAAGTGCAAAGTGCAAAGTGTAAAATGCAAAACATGAAATATCCGTTATTTTGCATTTTGCATTCTACATTTTGAATTTTTTCATTTCCCTTTTTTTCACCTCCCGCAGCCACGCCTCCGGGCCCTCCATCAGGTCCAACTGTGACGCGATCCAGTGCCGCAGGCGGCGCATCTTGGCCCCCTGGGGGATGACCTCGGACGCCTCCCACCGTTCCACGTCCCGCACCCCCACCTTCAGCTTGCGGGCCAGTTCTCCGGCGCTGACGCCGGCAAAGGCCCGGAGGTAGGGCAGGTCTGTCAGGCGAAACGGCTTGGCCATGCCCGGAATGTACCCTGTCGGGCCTGCGCTGTCAAGCCCCTCGCGGGGAGGATCGACCTTGACAGGGTCCCGCAGGCAGGATATATTTTGACCCTGTGCAAAATTATGCCCCTCAAACAGGTTCTGGGAGCGATTATGAATGAACAGGAACAGCGCGACGCCGTGGCGATGCTCCGCATCCCACGGTCCCCCGAAGAGGTCTACGAAGGCTCGAAACGGCGGATGGGGGTCTGGCTTGGCCTGGGTGTCCTCCTGCTGATCGGCCTGATCGCCCTGTTCGGGAGGGGCGCACCCGTGGCCGTGGAGGTGACCTCCGTGACGACGATGGCCCCTTCGCAGGCCGATGCCGTGCTGACGGCCAGCGGCTACGTCGTGGCGCAGCGCAAGGCCGCCGTGGCGTCGAAGGGCACGGGTCGCCTGGAGGCCCTTTTCGTGGAGGAGGGCGATCGGGTACAGACCGGCCAGATCCTCGCCCGGCTGGAACACAGCGACGTGGAGGCCAATCTGGCGGAGAGCCGGGCGCGCGTGGGGGTGGCGAGGGCGGCGCTGGCCCAGGCCAGGGCCGAACTCTACGAGGCGGAACTGAACTACCACCGTCTGAAAAGACTGATGGGCGACAGCACCGTCGCGCAGTCGGAGTTCGACGTGGCGGACGCCCGCCACCGGCGGGCCGTGGCCTCCGTGCAGTCGGCGGAGGCGGGCATCCAGGCCGCGGAGGCCGCCGGGCGGATGGCCGAGGTGCAGGTGGAGAACACGAACATCCGTGCCCCGTTCGACGGGACCGTGCTGACGAAGAACGCCGACGTGGGGGAGGTCGTGGCCCCGTTCGCATCCTCCGCAAGCGCGCGGGGGGCCGTGGTGTCCATCGCGGACATGGGGTCGCTGATGGCGGAGGTGGACGTGTCCGAGTCGAACGTCGGCAAGGTACACCCCGGCATGCCCTGCGAGGTGACGCTGGACGCCCTTCCGGACCGCCGCTACCGGGCCGTGGTCCACAAGATCATTCCCACGGTGGACCGGGCCAAGGCCACGGTGCTCACCCGTATCCGGTTCCTGGAGCGGGACGACCGGGTGTTGCCGGACATGAGCGCCAAGGTGATCTTCCTCTCCAGGCCCGCCCCGGAGGGGGACGCGCCTCCGAAGGTCGTGGTGAAGCCGGCGGCGGTGGTGGACCGGGGGGGGCGCAAGGTGGCCTTCGTGGTGCGGCAGGACGTCGCCTCGGAGACGCCGGTGGAGGTGGGGGGGGCGATGGGAGACGCCGTAGAGGTGCGCCGGGGGCTCACCCCCGGCGACCGCGTGGTCCTGAATCCCCCGGAGGGGTTGAAGGACGGGGCGAGGATTAAAGTGAAGGAATAGTCAGGTCGGTATGGTCGAAGTCCGAAATGTGTACAAGAGCTATCACCGGGAACGCCTCAAGATCCCGGTGTTGATCGACATCTCCCTGGACGTGCCGGACGGGGATTTCGTGGCGCTGATGGGGCCGTCGGGGTCCGGCAAGACGACGCTGCTCAATCTGATTGCGGGGATCGACCGGCCCGACCGGGGGGCGATCCGGGTCGGGGATCTCAACATCGCGGACCTGTCCGAATCGGGCCTGGCCCGGTGGCGGTCCCGGCACGTGGGGTACATCTTCCAGTTCTACAACCTGCTGCCGGTGCTCACGGCGTTCGAGAACGTCGAACTGCCCCTCCTGCTCACGGACCTGTCGCGCCGGGAGCGCCGGGAACACGTGGTTGCCGCACTCTCGCTCGTCGGCCTGGCCGACCGGATGAGCCACTATCCCCGGCAGCTCTCCGGGGGGCAGGAGCAGCGGGTGGCCATCGCGCGGGCCCTGGTAACGGACCCGACCCTCCTGGTGGCCGACGAGCCCACGGGCGATCTGGACCGGGACTCGGCCACGTCCGTGCTCGACCTGATCAGCACGCTCAACGCCGATTTCGGGAAGACCATCGTCATGGCCACGCACGATCCCCGCGCCGCGGAACGGGCGCACACAGTCCGGCGGTTTGACAAGGGCGTGCTGGAGGCGGGGGAGAGGGATGAGGATCGAGGGGCGAGTCCCCCCACTCCTCACCCCTCATCCCTCAATCCTTAAATCTTATGCACCTCCTCAAACTGATCCTCCGAAACACCCTTCGCCACAAACTGCGATCGTCCCTGACGGTGGTCGGCATCGCCGTGGCTGTGCTCGCCTTCGGCCTGCTTCGTACCATCGTCGATGCCTGGTACGCGGGCGTGGCGGCGTCGGCGCAGAACCGGCTCGTCACCCGGAACGCCGTCTCCCTGGTGTTCCCCCTCCCGCTCGCCTACCGAAACCCGATCGCCCAGGTCTCCGGCGTCACGGGCATCTCCTACGGGAACTGGTTCGGCGCGATCTACATCGACGAAAAGAATTTTTTCGCGCAGTTCGCGGTGGACCCCCCGACCTATTTCGACCTCTATCCGGAAATCCGCTTGTCGGATGCGGAGCGGGAGGTGTTCTACCACGACCGGAAAGGGTGCGTCGTGGGCAGGAAGCTGGCTGAAAAATACCGGTGGAAGGTGGGGGACATGATCCGGCTCAAGGGGACGATCTATCCGGGCGACTGGGACTTCGTCATCCGGGGGATCTACCGGGGGGGGGAGCCGTCCACGGATGAGACCTTGATGTTCTTCCACTGGAGCCGGCTGAACGAGGAGATCCGAAAGGCGTGGGGGAACGCAGTGAGCGACCGCGTGGGCTGGTATGTCCTGCGGATCGCCCGGCCCGAGGACGCGGGGCCGATCTCCGAGCAGATCGACGCCATGTATAAAAACTCCCTCGCCGAGACCCGGACCGAGACGGAGCGGGCGTTTCAGATGGGGTTTGTGTCCATGGCCGGGACGATCATCGTGGCCCTTCAGGTCATCTCCGCCGTGGTGCTGGTCATCATCCTGCTCGTCCTGGCCAACACGATGGCCATGGCCGCGCGGGAGCGGCTTTCGGAATACGGCGTCCTCAAGACCCTGGGGTTCCGCCCAGGGCACCTCGTCCGGTTGATCGCCGGGGAGTCGCTGGTGATCGCCGGGATGGGGGCGGCGCTCGGCGTGGCCCTCACGATCCCGGTCTGCAACGGGTTCGCGAAGTTCGTGGCCGAGAACCTGGGCTCCTTCTTCCCCGTGTTCCAGCTCAGCCCGGAGACGGTCTACATCGCCGTGGGCGCGTCGCTCCTCGTCGGCCTCCTGTCGGCCCTCTTTCCCTGCGTGCGGGCCGTGAACATTCGGATCGTGGATGCGATCCGGAGGGTCGATTAAACCAGGAATCCGCAGATTACGCAGATTATGCAGATGACCCATTCCTACGCAATCTGCGAAATCAGTGGATAGGTTTCTATGATCATTCCGCTCAGCTACAACCTCCGCAACATCCGCGCGCGGCGGATGACCTCGGCGCTCACCGTGCTGGGGCTGGCCCTCGTCGTGTTCGTGTTCGTGGCCGTGCTCATGCTGGCGCGGGGGCTGGAGGTCGCCCTCGTGAGCACCGGCTCGGACGACAACGTCATCGCCCTCCGCAAAGGTTCGGGGGTGGAGGTGTCGAGCGCCATCGATCGGAACACGGCCCACGTGCTGAAGGTGCAGCCGGAGGTCCTGACCCGGCCGGATGGCCGGCCCGTCGCGGCCACGGAGGTCGTGGTGCTGATCACCCTCCCCAAGCGGTCCGACGGGCTGACCTCCAACCTGACCGTGCGGGGCGTGTCGGAGGAGTCGCTGAGGATGCGCCCGCAGGTCAGGATCGTGGCGGGCCGGATGTGGCGTCCCGGCACGTCGGAGGTGATCGCGGGGGGTGCGATCCAAAAGCGGTTCCGGGGGTGCGGTCTGGGGGAGACGGTTCGGTTCGGGATGCGCGACTGGACGGTGGTCGGGGTGTTCGAGGCGGGGGGGAGCGGGTTCGAGTCCGAGGTCTGGGGGGACGTGGATCAGCTCATGCCCGCCTTTCACCGGCCCGTCTTCTCGTCGCTGACGCTCAAGATGCGGGACCCCTCGTCGTTCGAGGCGATGAAGGCCCGTGTCGAATCGGATCCCCGCACGCTCGTCAACCTGTTTCGGGAGAAGCAGTACTACGCCGATCAGTCCAAGTACCTGGCCACGTTCATCCGGGTCATGGGGCTGGCAATCACGGGCATCTTCAGCTTCGGGGCGATGATCGGGGCGATGATCACGATGTACGCGGCGGTGTCCAACCGGACGGCGGAGATCGGGATGCTGCGCGCCCTCGGGTTCTCACGCCAGAGCATTCTGATCTGCTTCCTGATCGAGTCCCTCGTGCTGGCTGCGGTCGGGGGTCTCCTGGGCGTGTGCGCCGGGTTTTTCATGCAATACGTCTCCATCTCCACGACGAACTTCTCCACGTGGTCCGAGATCGCCTTCAGTTTCGCGCTCACGCCGGACATCGCCGCCAAAGGCGTGGCCTTCGCCCTGGCGATGGGCCTGGCCGGGGGATTCCTGCCGGCCGTGCGCGCCTCCCGCCTGGACCTGCTCCAGTCGCTGCGGGCGGCGTGATAAGAAGGGGCGATCACAAGGATCGCCCCTACGATTCCACCATATAGATCTAATCCTTCCTCATCCTCAGCGGCATCAACAGGCCCTTCCGGTCCGCGTGACGGACGGGCGAAAACAGGATCGCCTTGACCGGGTCGATGAACCGGAGTTCCAGTGCCTCGTCCGGGTCGAAACCCAGCGCACGAACCATATCCCGCAGATAGGTGGGGTTCACTCCGATCCGAAAAATTTCCTCCGAAGATCCCTCTGTCTCGATCTGCGCCTGGATTGAAGAGGTGAAAATCCAAAAAGGCGTGTCACCGGTCAGCCGTAAGACCTCCTCTGTAGAACAGTCCTGCCGCTTCCCCTCCGCATCCGGCGGCCCATAATAGCCCATCTCCCGCGTCGTAACCAACGAAAGGCTCTGCTCCGCGCTGGACAGTCTAATTTCCACTATTGGAACGTACTGATACGCCCCTTCCGGGTCTGTCGGATGTCTGGGCGCGAGGTGATCCGCGATCAGATCGACGGCCTTCAACAGCTCCCCTGCCGCGACGGTCGCATGGAGGGACCAGGTCGTCGGAATGACCGCATTATAGTTCACGTAAGACCCCGGGATGATCCCGGCGACCCGGTCCTCTTGACCTGGGATGCGAATCACGGCTCTCTGTTCTTCGATGGTCAACGTCCCTCGTTCCGCTTCGGGGATCTCCATCTCAAACCATGGCCCCAGGATGACCTGGGTGGCGATCTTCTCCAGTCGTTCCGAGGTCCAGACCAGCATCCGGTGTCCATCGGTGGCGACCATCTTTCCTCCGACATTGAGACAGATCCCCTGAAGTTTAAGCCGACTTTCATCCCGGCTGGCGAACGTCTTTGCCCAGCGCAGGACGTGGAGCTCCTCCCGGCCCAGTTCAAACGTCTGTGGTTGCGTCTTCTGACCGTTCATTGAAGTGATCTCCTCTCTCATCCGCCGTCTCGCTTTCTGGAGACGGCTCCGCACCCTCTCCACATCAAGGCCCAGCAGATCAGCGGTCTCCAGGTAGGTGTGTCCTTTGAAGTAGTGGTGGACGATCACCTGCCGGTGGGCTTCGGTCAGAGACCGCAGCGCCTCCTGGACCGTCCTCTGAAGCCTCCGCATTTCGGCCTCATCGCCCGTCGCATCCGCCTCCAAAATCCCCTGGACTTCGAACATCTCCTCCAGCCGGAGTTGCACGTACCGACGACGGTACCACATCCGCGCCTCATTGTCCGCGATGGCCCCGAGCCACGCTTCGAACCGATCGCTGTCCTTCAACTGACCGAGTTGCGTGTATGCCTTGACGAAGACCTCCTGTAAGAGATCTTCAGCATCCTCCGGGTAGCGGACCCGCCGGGCGAGGCGCGCATACACCTCCCGCCCATAGCGTCCGACCAGGACGGCAAACGCCCTCTGATCCCCGGCCCGGGTCCGCTCGATCAGGTCCCGGTCGGCAGGTGGTTCTTCGGAAGCCAAGGGTATTCTCCGGAGCACGACCTCTTTTTTCGACGCGTCTATATCTCTTGATGCGCAGCCGGGAAGAAAGTATCCTCAAAAGTAAAAAAAGACATGAAAATAGCCCCGAAAGAGGGTTCCTCCGGGGCTATGATCTATTCGGAAACCAGATTCACACAGCCTTGAACGCCTCTTCGTGCGCTTCGCAGATCAGGCCCATGTCCTCATCCGAGTGGACGGCGGAGAGGTAGGTCTTGCCGCCCGGCGTGACGAAGAGGCCGCGCTTCAGGAGTTCATAGCCGAGTTGCCGCGCACGCTGGTTGTCCGAGGCGACCACGTCCTTCCAGGAGAGGACCTCCCGGTCGGTGAACATGACCTGCCGGACCGGGCCGTCCCCCTCCACGCGCACGGGGAGGCCACGACGCCGGGCGATGCCCTCGACCTCTTCTTTGAAGCGGTCCCCGATCGCGTGGAGCCGGGCGTAGACGCCAGGTTTCCGCAGTTCCGCGAGCGTGGCGAGGCCCGCCGAAGCGCCCACCGGGTTTCCGTTGAAGGTCCCGCTGACGAAGGTGTAGGGTCCCTTCCCCTTCTGGCGGGGGTTGGTGACTTCCATGATCTCCCTGGGGCCGCAGACCGCGGCCAGGGGCGTGCCGCCGCTGATCGTCTTGCCGAAGGTCGCCAGGTCGGGCACCACGCCGTAGCGCTCCTGCGCGCCGCCCCAGGCCAGGCGGAAGCCGGTGACAATCTCGTCGAAGATCAGGACGATGCCGTGCCGCTGCGTCACCTCCCGCAGTCCCTCCAGGAAGCCGGGCCTGGGCCGGATCGTCCGCTGGAGGGGCTCCACGATAACGGCGGCCAGGTCCGATCTGTGGCGTTCGATCAGGCCCGCCGCGATCTCCAGGTCGTTGAAGGGGGCGACCAGGTAGTCGGCGGTGATGCGCTCCGGGATGCCGTCGGAGTCGGGCTGGGGCGTGGGATAGCCGCCGGGCTGCGCGGGCGAGGCGCTCATCTGGCCGACGTCGTTTCCGCCGTGCCACCCCCCCTCGAACTTGAGCACCTTGTCCCGGCCCGTGAAGGCCCTTGCGATCCGGACGGCGTAGTGGTCGGCCTCAGACCCGGTGGCCACGAACCGGACGGTCTCGGCGCAGGGGATGGCCTCGATCAACTTTTCAGCCAGGAGGATGGCGGGTTCGTTCAGGGTGTAGAAGGTGGAGCCGAGGGCGACCTGTTTCTGGATGGCGGCCACCACGGCGGGATGGGCGTGGCCCAGGATGAGGGGGCCGGAGCCGAGCACGCAGTCGATGTAGGCGCGGCCCGCCACGTCGAAGACCCGGCTGCCGGCGCCGTGGGAGAAGACGAGGGCCAGGTCGTCGGGCAGTTGGAACATGCCGAGGGACCCGCCCACCAGGGCGCGGTTTGCCCGGCTCAACAGGTCGCGCATGTGTTCGACGCTCATATACTCACCTCTGTGAAAAAGGGATTGAGGGGTGAGGAATGGGGAATGAGGGGCGGCCCTCAATCCTCGATCCTCGCCCCTGTCTTTATGCGAACCACAACTTCATGGCCGTACCTCCGAGGATGGCCTCCTGCTCCGTGGCCGAGAGGCCCATCTCGTGGGTGAAGATGCGGAGGTGCTGGGCGTAGGTGACCTTCGGGATCCAGAGCTCACATGGGAAGTCGGAGCCCCAGATACAGCGGTCCGGGCCGAAGGCGTCGATGATGCGGCGGGCGATGCCGTGCGTGTCCCGGCAGGGGAACGCCTCCTTCGAGCCGGTGACGACCATGGTGACCTTGGCCGTGAGGTTCGGGAACCGGGCGAGGGCGAGGACCGAGGCCAGGGCCTCCGAGTCTGGACCGTGTGAGGTCCCGATGTTGGCGCAGTGATCGAGGACGGTCGGGACGTGCGGGAAGCGCTCCAGCATCCGGGTGAGGGCGTCACAGGAATCCAGGTGGATGAGGGCGCAGACCACGGCCCCGACTTCAGCGGCGGTCTCCCAGAGTTTGACGTGTCCCGCGTGGCCGAGGCCGGGGTTCTGCCCCGGCGTGGGGAAGACGCGGAGCCCCCTGATCCCGCTTTCGGCGACGTATCGCCGGAGGAGGTCGGGGCTGGCCGGGTCCTCCGGGTTGAGTGTGCAGACGCCCGTGGCCCATTCCCGGTTGGCCGCGACCGTATCCACGGTCAGCCGGTTGTCCCACCGGTAGGCCGAGGAGGTCTGGACGATCACGACCCGGTGGATGCCGTTTTTTTGAACCTCCTCTTTCAGATGTTCCGGCGTCCCCTTGCCCGTGGGGGGCCAGAGGGGCTTTTCGATCTTCGGGTACTTCCGTTCGTCTTCCGAGTAGATGTGGGCGTGCGTGTCGACGAGGGTCATAAGGGGCCTTTCTCGATTATCCCTCGATACGCCCCTGCGGGGCTACTCGGGATAAACGGATATGCCATTATACCGTATCCCCGAGTAGCGGCCCTGAGTAGGAGCCGCAGGCTCCGTAACGAAGGGTCGCGTATCGAGGGGGAGGTTACGTCTCGTGTCGGTCGATCACGAAATCGACCTCCAGCATCTCGAACGGGGTCGGGTTCATGCCGAGCGTTCGATAGGTCTGCTGCGCCTGCGCGTTGCCCCGGACCACGTAGAGGCGGAGGCCGCAGACGCCGGGGCGCTCCCTGGCCGTGTGCTCGACGCTCCGGTAGAGCGCCCGGAAGACCCCCTGCCGCCGCCGGTCCGGCCGGACGTAGACGCTCTGGATCCAGTAGAAGACGCCGTCCCGCCAGTCGCTCCATTCGAAGGTGACCATGATCTGGCCGACCACCCCGTCCTCCTCTTCCGCGAGGAGGTAGAACCCCTTCTGCGGGTCTTCGAGGAGGGCGCGAATGCCCCGTCTGAGCCGCTCCGGGTCGAGGTCGACGCCCTCGGTCTCCTGTGCCAGGGCTGTGTTGAAACGGACCATGACGTCGAGGTCGCGGGGTTCGGCAGGGCGGATGAGCAGGGACACGGGGATCTCCTGGGGATAAGAATCAGAAGTTCCCACCTTTCTTGCTCGTGCAAGAAAGGTGGGGCCAAAGAAGCACGCCCCCTCAAACGCCGGGGGAGGCTTTGGCGCGCCGTACTCTGTTCGTGTTGTGTAATCTCGGTCCCGTGATAGTCCGAGCCCCTTCCGCCACACCCCCGCGCCGCTGCGCGTCGCTCGTACCCCACCGTGCCTGAACGGACCTCCTGCTTGAAAGCCGGGACGTCGCGCCTGCTTTTTACCTGTACGTTGTAATGGCTTATGGTCTTTCCCCCCTCTCCCGCACGCGGGAGAGGGGTAGGGCAGGGGTCGCGACCTACGGGAGCGACAGGTGGATGGGGCGAAGCCTGCCGGGGTGAGGGCCTATTTCCCGAAGTTCGCCGCGAACAGGAAGAAGTCGTCGAAGCCCACGGCCCCGTCGTCATCGAAGTCGGGGCTGGGCAGGGGCTGATTCGCCTTCAGGAAGGCCGTCTGCGCGGCGGCATAGTCGGGGTTTCCGGGCCGCTTGTCCAGGACGTAGGTGACCACGCCGTCGGCATTCCCCCGGCGCATCTCCGTGAAGGCCATTTCGACGTGATCCCGGATGTTCTCCGGCGTGGCCTCCAGGCCCACCCGCCTGGGGAAGGCCTCCCGCGAGGCGGCGACCATGACGATGAACGGGATGCGAAAGGCCCCTTCCCCGTGGCGTGCGGCCTCGAACGAGGTCTGCCAGCGCCCGCGCGCGTTCGCTGCCCAGGCCGACCCCTCGGCGGGCTTCAACCCGTCCGCCTCCCCCTCGCTCCAGGAGACCTCCACGCCGAAGTTCGACACGGGCTTCAGGTCGATCACCCGCAGGGTGACGGTCACCGAGGACGTTCCCTTCACCTGCCCGGTCACATCCGCCTGGAGGGTCCGCATCCCGGTCGAGCCTCCGGCCACGTCCTCCTGCCAGACCACTTCGTCCCCTACGAGGACCTGCTTGATGTGGTAGCCCGACGTGGGGCCGAGATAGTCGTCGCCGCTGCTCAGCCGGAGGAGATAGCGTTCCGCCGGGCTGACTGCGTAGGTGTGCCGCACCTCCGCAAAGTCCCCGACCTCCGAGCGGGTCTGCCCGGGATAGGCGAAGACCCACCGCGCCGGGCTTTCGTCCCGGTCGAGCAGCAGGCCCCGGGCCACGCGGATGTCCTCCGGGCCCTTCGGGTAGGCGACCACCGCGCCGTCGATCACCTCTTTATAGCCCAGGACGAACCGGCGGGTCATCTCCGGGTAGTACATCAGCGGCAGGAACAGGAGGCCGGGGCTGGCCTTCCGTCCGGCGGCGCGCATCTGACCGACGTAGTCAGGCGTGAAGAACGTCTCGTTGGCCCAGAAGTCATCGATCACGAAGGCCGTCAGGTTGGGGTTCTGGGCGGACAACCTGCCGATCTCCTCCGCCCACCGGAGGTAGTCCAGGCGGAACGGCTCGGAGTAGAGCGTGGTGTGGGGCGGGCTCTCGGACGGAGGGACGAGGTAGACCCAGACCTCGATGCCGGCGGCGCGGGCCTCGGGCAGGAAGCGCTGAAGGTCGTCCCAATCGGTGTCCCGGTGCCAGATCAGGTAGAAGTAGACGTTGACCTTCAAGCCCTTCAACTGCTGGATGAGCAGGGGGATGTCCAGCCGGCCGTCGCTGCGGCGGGGCTCCCCGTCGTAGTCTGCGATCACCCGACCGGCGGCCAGGGCCTCAGACTGCGCGAGGGCGGAACCCCATCTCCCGCAGAGAAGGCAGAGGACGGAGAGAGATATGAATCGAATCCAGCGCATCATTCAGGGTGTGTGGTGAGGGAGGAGAGGTCAACCCCCTCCACAAGATACAACGGCCTCCCTGCCCGTGTCAAGCGCAGGGATTTTTGGCGTTGACAGGGTGGGTCGTACGGTATAGATTGTGCTCAGGGGTCCACTCACTTTTCAAGGAGGCGGTCATGGTGCAGGTCGGCATTCCTTCGGGGCGTGACGCAGAGACGATCATCGCCCGGTGCCGCGCGCTGGGGGTGAACCGGGTGGCGCTCTACTGCGCCACCTTCCGGGCAGAGGGGGAGGAAGACGTGCCCGATCTGGATCGGTTGCGGGAGGCCGTGGCCCGGCTGTCCGGCGCGGGGATCGCGGTCCCGGCGATGATCAAATGGTTCGGGGGCGATCCGGCCGTGGTCCTGGACCGGACCGGACACCGGCGGGAGATCGACGCCATGCGGCGCACGATATCGGCCATCGGACGCGCGGGCATCCCGTCCCTGCTCCACTACGTGGATCTGGCCGAGCCGCCGGACCCCTCGGACGACGCGGCGTACTGGGACGGACTGATCGCCGTGCTCCGGGAGATCGTGCCCGAGGCGGAACAGGCCGACGTGCGGCTCGCCCACCACGGCATCTGGCGCTGCCTGCCGGACGACCTGAGGACGTCGGCGCTGCGGTCGGGGGTGAAGGCCACGGATTACCGCCAGTACCGGCCGGAGGGGTGGGGCGGACCCTATCTCGTGCGGGATGCGGAGGGCATCCAGCGCCTGCTCGACGCTGCGCCGAGCCCTTACAACGGCGTGGCCTTCTGCACCGGCATGCACATCACCGGCGGGGACGTGCCGTCCCTGGTCGCGCAGTTCAGGGGGAAGATCCACTTCGCGCAGGCGCGGGACGTGCGCGGCCGCTGGCCCGCCGCGGAGGAGGTCTTCCCGGGCGAGGGGGAGCTGGACTTCCCGCACATCCTCCGCCTGCTGCGGGAGGCAGGCTACGAGGGTATGATCCACGCGGAGCACCTCGGACATCCCCGGGGGCCGGGGGACGACCTGGAGGCGCGCGCCGTGGCCTATCTCAAGACAGCGATGGGGTAAAACAGGGGTCGGGGACGGGGATCGGGGAAACAGTAGGGGCGACCCGCCGGGTCGCCCCTACCTTCGAATTACGCTGAATCGCACAAGGACGGCAGCCGGTTCCCCGGGGGCGAGCTTGAGGGAGGGAGGAGGGCCCTTCACCTGCAGGATCCGTTCCACGTCGCCCACCAGATGGATGCTGTTCAGGTCGATGTTCTCCGTAGAGAGGTCCTTCAGCCGCCGGACCTCCGACGCCCATCCCGACACTTTCAGGCTATCGGGTTCGGGTGAGAGCTTGTCTACCTTAAGACCCCGTAGGAGGCGGCCGACGAGCGGCACCCGCACCTTCACCTTCCGCTCGACCTGTTCATCGAGGGTCACTGTCACGGCGGGGGGGGTGATGCTCAACACCTCGATGCCGGGTGGGAGATTGAGGTATTTGGCGGTGATAGGCAACGCATGGATGCCTGCCGAAACATCTTTCAGGTCGAGTTCCGCCTTGATCTGCCTCGTGTCCAGGAACCGGAGGCGCGTCTCCGTCCCCTCGATCTGGAGTTCCACGTGGGCAGTGTTATCCGCCATCGTGTAGCCCTTGGGCAGATTCCGGTATTCCACCGGCGCCTGAATGGTCATGATCCGACGCTGGCCGAACACGAGGAAATACCAGGCCAGAGAGACGAAGCAGAGGACCGCGAGCTTGGGCCCCAGGCGGGCGAAGGGCCGACGCAGCAGGGGGATGGGCGAGTGGCGCAGGGGGGCAGGGGTCAGGAGGTCCTGCAGCCGCGTGTTCAGCACCTCCGCGGACGGCACCTCGCCGATCCTGCCGTCGTAGGCCAGCGCGACCGTGCCCCGCTCCTCCGAGACGACCACGGCCAGGGCGTCCGTCTCCTTGGCGATGCCCAGGGCGGCGCGATGCCGCGTCCCGTAGTTCATGGGGAGGTCGGCGTCGGGGGCCAGCGGCAGGTAGCAGCCCGCCCTCCGGATGCGCCCTCCCCGGACGATGACCGCCCCGTCGTGGAGCGGGGAGTTGGGGTAGAAGATTGTGCCGAGGAGCTCGGGCGTCAGCCTCCCCTCCACGGGCGTCCCCTCCAGCACGTGGCCTTCGAGGGCGTTCTGCCGCTCGAACACGATCAGCGCCCCGATGCGCCTCCCGGCCAGGTCGAAGATGGCGCGCGCCACGGCGGCCAGCTCCGCAGCGCCCGGGGCGGGCGGGGCGCCGAGCAGGATCTGAATGGGGTTGGCCCGCGACAGGGCCTGATGGATGTCGGACTGGAAGAGGATGATCAGGAGGATAATCAGGACCGCCCACAACTCCTCGAAGAGCCAGGTCGTGGCCACGAGGTCGATCCGCCTGGAGACGAGGTAGAGCACGGCGAGAAAGGCCAGGCCGAGCAGGGCCTGAAACGCCTTCGTGTATCTCAGCCAGAGATAGAGCCGGTAGGTGAGGTAAGAGACGATCAGGATGTCGATGGCATCCTGCCATCGGAACTTGAGGAGAGGGCTCATAAGGACAAAAGAAGGCAGTCCCTCGATACGCTCCTTCGGAGCTACTCGGGACTAACGGGACCGTATGCCCCGAGTAGCGGCTGCAAGCCGCGTATCGAGGGGCGGATGATTATTTCGATTCCAGCGTGTATACCGCGTCCCAGTTGGCCGGGGGCGGGTTCAACTTGAACGCCTGACAGCGTTTGATGAAGATCTTCGACGGGCCGTCGTCGGGATATGCCTTGAGCGCCGCTTCAAAGTAGGCGGTGGCCTCGTCCCAGTACTGCTGGGCGTACATCTCATATCCTCTGACGAACAGCGCAGCGGCCTCGCCCCTGGCCGACTCGACCTGCCCCTTCCGGCCAAGGATCTCGTAGACCTTCACGGGTTCCTCCTTGCCCACGACCCGGAGGGCGTCCAGCAGCCGCGCCTCGATGACCATCTGGGCCCGCTCGTAGGTGTCCTGCGCGACCATCGTGACGACCCCGTACTGCTTGCCCGCCCCCTCCAGGCGGGAGGCCAGGTTGACGGCGTCCCCCATGATCGTGTAGTCCACCCGCGTCCTGGACCCCATGTTTCCGACCACCATCCGGCCGGTGTTCACGCCCATCCGCGCCCGGAGGAACTCCCCGCGCCCCTCGTCGGCCCATTTCTTCCGGAGTTCGGCAAACTCCCCACGTTCCTCCCAGCCCCGGCGGAGTTCCACGAGCTTCGCCTGCATGTCCACGCAGGCCAGCACCGCCCGCTGCGCGTGATCCTCGTGGGGGATGGGCGCGCCGTAGAAGGCGATGATCATGTCCCCCTCGAACTTGTCGATGGTGCCGCCGTGCTGGGCGATGATGTCGCACATCTCCGTCAGGTACTCGTTGAGCAGAGTGACCAGGCTCGTGGGCGTCAGGTTCTCGGACATCGTGGAGAAGCTCGCGATGTCGGAGAAGAAGGCCGTCATCACCCGCTCCTCCCCGCCCAACTGCTCGATCAGCTCGGGGTGCTCCACCAGGTTCTCCACGACCTTCGGGTCCAGGAAGTGTCCGAAGGCGCCCTGTACGAGATCCCTCTCTTTTTCCTTCTGGACGTAGTTATAGAGCGTGATGCTCAGATAGCCCAGGACCAGCGTGCCCACCGGCCCGATCACGTCGATCCAGAGGCCGCCGTGCGTGAACAGCAGAAAGGCCCCCACGACGTAGACGATCAGGAGGATGAGCATCCAGATCGCCCCGTCCAGCGCCCTGAACCGGGGAATGGTCAGCCCTATCAGAAGTCCCATGCCGAGGATGACCAGGGTGTTCAGCCAGTCGGGCACCTTCCTCAGAAAGTTCTCGGTGAGGATCGTGTTGAACACGTTGGGGTAGATCCCCACCAGGGGATAGGCCGGTTCGTAGGGCGTTGGGTTGAGGTCGTGCGTGGCCGTGGCGGTCAGCCCGTAGAAGAGGATCTTGCCTTTCATGTCGTCGGTCGTCACCGGCTGCGCCTTCCCCCTGTTCCAGAACGTGATCGGGGTGAAGGAGGGGAAGATGAGCGGCCGGTCTGCGGGCTGGATCTGGCGTCCCTGAAGGTAGTGACGCAGGACCTCGAAACTGTGGCGCACCCGGTCCGCCGGGACGCCCGGCAGCCTGGCGGCGATCTGGTCCGGCGTCGCGAGGCCGTCCTTCTCCATCTGCTGCGCCACCAGGTTGTTGATCCGGACGTCGTCCAGCGTGGTGAGCAGGTCCCGGATCTGTCCGACGTAGTCGTCCGACGGGGCGAATCGGGCGATGACCTCCGCCGGGGAGTCTAGCCCCAGGTCCGCCGGCACCTGGCCGGGCGGCAGCCCGAAGAGCTGGGCAAAGACGTGGGCGGTCCTGACCTGCGGGTCGGCCAGCACGGCCTGTTCCATCAGGCTGGCGGCCTGAAGGGACGCCTGATAGCCGGATACCAGCCCCGCGTCTTCGATCCCTTTCTGCCTCGCCAGGTCGAGAAGACGCGCCGGGTCCTGCATGGCCTCCGGGCGCTCGATATTGATCTGCTTGACGACGCGCAGGGCGTCGAGCGCCCTCCTGTCCTGGGCCAGCAGCGAGATCGTGACGTGGGGATAGTGGGTGAAGGTCTGCAAGAACTCGCCCGCCCAGTTGACGAGCATCTGCCCCTTCTCATCGATGGGAATGAAGATGTCCTTCACCCTGCCGCCGGGCATGCGGGCTCCGGGGAGCCGAACATATTTTCCCTCCGCGACCTGAACGCTGGCCAGCGGCACCTGAAGATAGTCGCAGAGCATGATCAGGGCCAGGGAGGGCATGAGCCGATTCTCGTACAGAAGGACGATGGGGAACCTGCGCCGCGTCCCGTCTATGTCGGGAAACGCCTGCGCAAATCCGACCCCCCTGGCCGCCTCGATCAGGGGTTTGAGCGGGGGGTGAATCTCCCTTATCTTCCTGATCGTGCTCCGCCCGGCCGCCGGGTACGGGACCGTGAGTCCTCTGGACTCCAGCGCCTCTATCGCCTCTTTCTGCCCGGCCTCCAGGGGCGTCATCCGGTCGCCCGCCTCCATCTCTTCGAGAAACTGCCCGAGGTAGACGTTCCCCGTCTCCCGCATGGCCGCCGCCATCTCCGCGTCGTGGTCCCGGATCAGGTTCATGACCGATGCCCGGTCGACGGTCTCAAGCTCCTGAAGCTGTTCCTGGGCGACGGATTTTCTGCTCGGCTCCACGAAAAAGACGTCGAATCCGAGCATCGTCGCGCCGAACTCGCGGAGGGCGCGGACGATCTTCGTGTGTTTGTCCCGGGTCCAGTCCTGCCAGCGTCCTTCGTGAGCCAGGGTGGCATTGTCCACGTCCACCGTGGCCAGGCTGGGGTCCATCTGGATGGGGCCGAAGATCGCGGTCCTGAGCAGAAACCGCTGGTCGTAGGTCTTGAGCTCCGCGACCTCGTAGACGGTGGTTTTGAAATAAGCAAGCAGGATCATGAGGAGGCTGACCCCGAGACCTATAAAGAGATAGAAATAGGAGATCCTCTTAGGTTTTTGGGCGTTCATGGTCACCTCTTGCGCTTTGCGGTTCCTGTGTTCGACCCGGCGCTCCGGCCCTGCCGATCGACAGCTTCTGCCGCAGCAGATGCAGGAAAAACTGAAATGCCTCCCGAACCGTCTCCCACTTGACGTGGGGCGAGGCGGAATCGGAGAGGCACCACTGCAACAGACTGATGTTCTCTTCCAGAATGAGCTTTGTTGCACGAATGGTGACAAAAAAGCGCTCGTTGGTTTGAACTGAAGTTCAGACGATCTTTTCGACTTTGTATGAGTCTGGCATCCCCAGGTTGGCCATCCGATTTAGGATCAGACATCCGATTTGTCCTTCAACGATCTGT
>SICM01000044.1 GCA_009694805.1 Candidatus Latescibacterota bacterium | reverse complement strand
CAGTTCGGCTACGCGCCGACGCAACCTGGCGTTCTCGGCCAGTAACTCCTCATAGGTTGGCCGCTGTTCTGTGTGGGTAGGGTCGCTCATAGCATGATGTGAGATCGGCAGATTGCTCGATGTCTTTACCCCGGTAACGTACTACGTTTCCCCATACAGTATCGAGCGATGTGAAGTCGAAGGGGATCAGCAGGAGATCAACCAGGCGCTGGGCATGGGATGAACGGATGAGGAGGACATGAAGCTGAAAGGCAAGGTGGCCCTGGTCACGGGCGGGACGCGGGGGCTGGGCCGGGCCTACGTCCTGCACCTGGCCCGACTGGGGGCGGATGTGGTGATCAACGACATCGACCTCCACGCGGCTCGGGAGTACGGCGAGCCATTGACCGCGGAGACCGTGATGGCCGAGGTCGAAAACCTGGGCCGACGGGCGCTGGGCATCCAGGCCGATGTGACCCGGAAGGACGCGGTCGATGCGATGGTGGAGCGGACCCTGGAGGAATTCGGGAGGCTGGACATCCTGGTGAACAACGCAGGCGGAAACCTGCAGTCTCAGAATGACCAGTCAGCCTCCGGGGTGTCGCCGGAGCACTATGCCTACATCATGGACACCAATCTGACCGGGACGATCCTCTGCTGCCAGGCCGCGAGCCGGCCTATGAAGAACGTCCGATCCGGCAGGATCGTCAACGTGTCCTCGCAGGCCGGGCTGTGGAGCGGCCGCGACGGCGGGGGCATGCCCTACAAGGTGGCCAAGGCCGGGATCATCCAGTATACCCGTGTCCTGGCTGCCGAACTGGGTCCTTACGGCATCTGCGTGAACTGCATCGCCCCCGGCTTCATCCTTTCATCCCGGGCGGTTGCACAGGGACGAAACAGCGAAGAGACCCGTACCCGGCTCGAAGCACAGATCCCCCTGCGGCGTCTGGGGACCCCGGAGGATTGCGCCAGGGTGGTGGAGTTCCTGGTCACGGACCTGTCGGACTACGTCACGGGCCAGTGCATCCCGGTCTGCGGCGGGTTTGTGGCGTTCTGAGGTCGATTTTGTCGGACTCATAGATTTCTTCCCTTCGTCACAGCATCCCTGGTAACTTCCCTTCTCGTCAGCAAGCAGCGCCGAGTCCCGCGGCGCGCCCTGTCGCCCAGGCCCATAGAAAGTTGTATCCCCCGATGGGGCCGAACGCGTCGAGCATCTCCCCGCACAGGAACAGGCCGGGATGTTTCCGGCTCTCCATCGTCTTAGGATCGACCTCCGAAAGACGCACCCCGCCGCCCGTCACCTCGGCCTTCGCGTAGCCTTCGTCTCCGGTCCACGGCAGCTCGCCGCGCACCAGGGTCTCGATCACGCGGAGCCGCTCCTCCCGGCGCAGGTCCGAGAGAGCGCGCGCCGGGTCCACGTGCGCCCCGTCCAGTAGCGCGCTCACGAGCCGGTCCGGTAGCTCCGTGCGCAGTGCGCCCGCCACGGTGCGAGATCCCCGGGGGCGCAGCGCCAGTTCCCACTCCTTTTCGCCGAGCCGCGTCCAGCGCACGAACAGACGCGCGCGGGAGGCCTTCTCGGCGCGGGAACGCACGGCGACGTGGGATACATCCAGCACGGCCGGTCCGCTGTAGCCGCGATGCGTGAACAGAAATCCGCCGGTCGCCACAGCCGTCCGCCCGGCGGCGCACGCGGTGAGCGTGACCCGCAGCGACACCCCCGCAAGCGCCGCGAACAGAGGCGCCTCCGAGGTGATCGGCGTGAGCGCCGCGTACGTGGGATGTACCGTGTGACCAAGTCTCTCGACGACCTGGAGGCCCAGGCCGTCGCTCCCCGTGTTTGGGACAGAGAGCCCGCCCGTCGCCACGATCACTGCATCCGCTTCCAGCGGCGGGGCCCCTTTCCGGTCTATTCGCCAGCCCGCCCCGGAGGGCGCGAACCCGGTCACCACCGTGTTCATCAACAGGTTCACGCCTCTGCGCACCGCCAGCGCCACCAGGCCGTCCCGCACATCGCGGGCGCGGTGCGATGCCGGGAAGAGTTTCGCCGACGCCTCCTCTTCCACGAGCGGAAGTCCCAGTTCACCCTCGAAGAAAGCGATCTGCTCCGGCAGAGGCCACGAACGGACCATCTTGTGCAGCGTGTGGGGCGAGGAGTCGGTCACGAAGCGAGATTCGTCGACCCGCGCAGGCAGGACGTTACACCGGCCGCCGCCGCTGATGAGAATCTTGCGCCCGCCGTCCCGGGTGCGCTCAAGCAGCAGCGTCTGCGCGCCGGCGGAGGTCGCGAAGATCGCCGCCATCGTTCCGGCGGCGCCTGCCCCGATCACTGCCACACGCCGCATTCCATTTCCAGGGAAAAAGGGCTTGCGTACGCGTCGCGCAAACCCTATATCTAAGAGTCCGTACGGAAATTCGCTCTGTCGGCCCGAAAGCGAGACGGACTCTAAGCCCCCGTGCGAACCGCCTTGAGGATCTCCTGCGCGCCGGCCTCGACGAGCCGGAGGTCGCTGGCGATGTCGATCAGCCGGAAGCCCTCGGCGACCCGCTTTTTGATCGCGGGCGCGACCCGGATGGGCAGGCCGCCCGGTTTGCCCACCTTTTTGCAGGCCGCCAGGAATTTCTGGATGGCCTTTTCGTGGTCGGGGTGGCCCATCTCCACGCCCATCGACATGGCCAGGTCCGCCGGGCCGAGGAATCCCACGTCCACCCCCTCGACGGCCAGGATGGCCTCGGCGTTGTCGATGCCCTCCATGTCCTCGATCTGGGGGATGACCAGGAGTTCGTCGTTGATCGTCTTGCGGTAGTCCGGGCCGTAGACGGCGATGCGCCCGGTCCCGACCGAACGCGCCCCGCGCGGGGGATAACGCATAGCCCTGGCCAGGGCCCCGGCCTGCTGGGGCGTACTCACGTGGGGGATGATGACGCCGAAGGCCCCGGCGTCGAGCAGCCGGGCGAGGGACACGGGGTCGTGGTCCCAGGCCCGGACGAAGGGGACCACGCCACGCGCATCGATGGCGCGGAAGGTCTCGGCGATCAAAGAGATGTCGAAGGGAGCGTGCTCGGCATCCACGGCCAGCCACTCGAACCCGGCGCTGGCCATCATCTCGGCGGCCAGAGGGGAGCCGAGGTTGAGCCACCCGCCGAATGAGACCTTGCCCTGGCTCAGGGTTTCGCGGACACGGTTTTTCATCCTGTTCTCCTTACATTTTAGAGGTTGGGACGACGTGAACGATGCTTCCAAAACGCCGGGGCTGGACCACCCCCTGAGACCCCACTTTGAATCCTTACGCCAGTTTTCATCCACCCCGGCGCTGGAGGCCTCGCCCCTGTATGCGCGGCTGAGTCCCGAGATCGGCCGGGTGCTGGGAGGAGTGGTGCAGGAGGCCCTGGGGCGCGAAGCCTTTCAGGCGCGCGCATCGATCCGGGCCACGGCCTGGAACATCGAACGGGGACGCCAGCTGGATAATATCATCCATGTGTTGCGGGAACACCCCACGATCCGGGAGAGCGACGTGCTCCTGCTCACCGAGCTGGATTACGGGATGGCCCGCTCCGGGAACCGGAACGTACCCCGGGAGATCGCCCGCGCCCTGGGGCTCCACTACGTCTTTGCGCCCTGCTACGTGAACCTGAGCAAGGGGAGCGGCCTGGAAGACCGGGCCGATAGGGACAATGCGCAGGCCCTGCACGGCAACGCGGTGTTTTCACGTCATCCCCTGCGCGACGCGCACGCGGTCTCCCTCCCGAACGGCAAGGACAAGCTGAGAGGGAAGGAGAAGCGGCTGGGGTCCCAGCGGGCCGTGGTCGCCACAATGGATCACCCCCTGGGGGCCCTGCGCGTCGTCAGCCTCCACCTGGACGCGCACTCCGCGCAGCAGCACCGCCATCGCCAGATGAAGCTGGTGCTGGACCACCTGGACGGCCTCCAGCCCGCGCTTCCGACGCTCATCGGCGGGGACTGGAACACCTCCACGTATAATTCTCAGCGCGCCCTCTACGCCATCCTGGGGTTCTGGCGGCGCGTCTTCATGGGGGTGAGCTACGTCATCCGGAACCACTACGCGCACCCGGACCGGTGGTTCGAGCGACGCCTGTTCCGGGAGCTGGAGCAGCGCGGATACGGGTATCGCGACCTGAACAAGCCGGGAGGGTGTACGCTCCACTACGACGTGCAGAGCCTGGCCCTGAACTCCAACCTGGGCGATTGGATCCCCCAGTGGTGCTTCAGGTTCATCAACTGGTCGCTCAGGGAGCATCAGGGCAGATGCTCGTTCAAGCTGGACTGGTTTTCGGGCAGGGGGATCGTCCCGGCCTCTCCCCCGGAGGTCGTGGAGAGGCTCTGCGAGACCTACGGGCCCCTGTCCGACCACGACCCGATCGTGCTGGATTTCCTCCCGCGCCTCTGACCTGCTTCACTTGGAGGTTTCGGTCGTCACCTCGTGGCTCGATTCGACCAGAACGACGCCGGAGCCCACCACGTCCGGGAGTTTGACGATCGATCCCAGGTCGAACCCCTCGCGGACCTTGCCCTTCACGATCACGCGCGCACCCTTGCGGGGCGTCCCTTTGTCCGAGACCACCCAGATCTTCCCCGTGTCGTCCTGGATCTGATAGGCGCCGCGCCCCAGGACCGAATAGCTCTGGATCACGTTGGCCTCCACCCCGACCTCCTGGTCGGCATAGCGCTGTGGGTCGGACAGGATCTGCTGGATCGTCGCCTTTTCACACGCGAGGAACAGGGTTGCCGCGAACAGCAAGCCCAATCCCGCGGTACGGATTCCTGTTTTCAGATGGAACCCCCCTCCCCGGACCTACCACCTGCCGCTTTTGTCGTGTTCTACCTCCCCCCTGTCTCTCATCCTGTTCATCCTGTATATCCCTGTTTGTTTTTCTTTCTCTATCGAGAAAGCTGAGGCCAGTTCAGGATGACGCCGAGGGCGCGGTCCCGCTCGTCCCGCAACAGCCGGTAGGCCTCCACGCCCGGCAGTCGGTGCGAGATCAGCCCCTTCACGTCGAGACGGCCGTCCGCGATCATGGTCAGGATCTGCCCCCGGTTGTACTGCTGTGTCCAGGGGAAGAGGCCGGTGGGGTGAATGGGGCACTTGGGCTGGTGGCAGCCCATCAGAACGAGCTCCTTCAGGTGGAAGTCCATGAAATCGATCTCCACCTTCCGACGCCAGATCGAGCCGAGGAGCACGACCCGGCCCCCGATCCGGGAGAGGTCGAAGATCGTCGGCAGCGCGTCGGGATCTCCACGGCCACGTCCAGCCAGCGGCCTCCGGTGGCCTGCTCGACCCCGGACTTCAGGTCGACCTCCTTCGGGTTGAAGGTGTGCGTGGCCCCGCCTTCCTTTGCCTTCTTCAAACGCTCATCCACCAGGTCGGCGGCGATCAGGCCCTCCGCGCCGGTCCCGGCGGCCAGGCGAAGGGCGAGTTGACCGACGAGGCCCATGCCGGTGATCAGGACGTACTCGCCGAGTTCGATCCGGGCCTTTCGGACGCCGTGCATCGCCACGCTCCCCAGCACCCCGAAGGCCGCCTCCTCGTCGGACACCCTGTCCGGGATCGGACGCAGCCGCTGGGGTACCACCGAAGAGACGACGTGCGTGGCGTGCTCCCCCAGGGAGAGGACGCGGTCACCGATCCGATAGTCCTGGACGCCCTCTCCGACGGCGATGATTCGGCCGGCGTTGGAATATCCCGGCGTATAGTCCCGATCCCGGCGCTGTTCCTGGTTCCCCAGCTCTGTCCCCGCGCTGATCAGCGTGCAGGCCGTCTCGATCAGCACTGCGCCCGGCCCGGGCGGGTTGAGGGGAAATTCCCGGATCTCGACCCGATTCTCCGGCGTCACCACGATGCGCCGTCCGGTCTTTGGGATGGATGTGGTCATAGGGAATCCTCGTTGAGATATGAGGGGTGCGTCAGAACTTCCACAGCCCGGCAATGACCGAGACCATGATGATCAGCAGGACGACCAGCCCCACCAGTTTCAAGATCGCTGTATTTTTCATGCTCCCTCTTTTCCGCGACACGAAATCATGATGATCGGATGTGGGGCCTCATAGTAGGGCGCCCAGCGCCTGGCGCGATCCCGGCCCACGAACAGGGTCTTATCCACCGCCGCCCACGCCAGGCCCTGAGGCGAGAAGGCGAGCTGAAAAGTGTCGATGTTGCCCTTCGTGGACGGCGGGAATCCGTCGGCCACGTGCGTCCAGGTCCGCCCGGCGTCGTCCGTGCGGTAGAGCCAGCCGGTGGCCCGGCCGTGGGGACCGGTGCTGACGGAGGCCAGGAGGCAGTCGGGGTCGTCCGGGTGGACGGCGATGGCCCGGCCGTAGCGGGCCTTGAGGTCCCCGGCGCGGTGGGACCAGGACCGCCCCCGGTCCTCGCTGACGTAGACGGCGTCCGCCGTGTTCGCGTAGACCCGCTCGTCAGACAGCGGACTGGTGGCCACCTGGTGGACGTCCTCTTGGTATGAGCAAAGGGCTTGACATCGCGGCCAATCTTCGCTTATCATGGCAGGTCGTTGGATAGAATATTTGGGGTTCCAGCTTTTCTCTTTGTCAAAAGCCCACAGGAAGGAGACCTTCACATGATCGACACCCACACCCACCTGGGGCAGCTCGTGTTCGACAACCCGGGGCTGACCCCCGCCAAACTCCTGCGCTGGATGGACCGGCACGGGATCGAAAAGGCGGTCGTCATGGCCGTCGAGGTCCCGGAGGAGCTGGACTTCTTCGTGACGACGAAGGAACTGCTCAAGATGACGAAGTCCCACCGGGACCGGCTGCTCCCCCTCTGCGCGGTGGACCCGCGCCACCGGTACCCGGGGCGGTTCGACCCCCACCCGATCATCGCCCACCACATGGACCAGGGGTGCGTGGGCTACGGGGAGAACCTGTGCGGCCTGCCCGTGGATGACCCGATGCAGCAGCGCGTCTACGAGGCCTGCGACCGGCTGAAGCTGGCCATCGTCATGCATCTCGACGCCTGGATCAACCGGGACCGGCCCGGCCTGCCCGGTTTCGAGCAGATGCTGGCCACGTACAAGAACGTCCGGTTCATCGGCCACTCGCCCCACTTCTGGAAGGAGATCTCGGCTGACCCGCCGGAGGATGTGAGCTACCCCAAGGGGCCGGTCACGCCGGGGGGACGGCTGGACGCGCTGTTCGACAAGTATCCCAACCTCTACGCGGACCTGTCCGCCGGGTCCGGGTACGGGGCGATCACCCGGGACCCTGAGTTCGGGCTGGCCTTCCTCAAGCGGCGGAAGGACAGGCTGATGTTCGCCACGGACTACCTGCGGGTGGGGCAGCAGACGCCGATCATCGACCACCTCCGGAACGCCGGCCTGTCCAAGGACGCCTTCGAGCGCATCACCCGCAGGAACGCGGAGAAGGTGTTCCGACTGTAGGGGCGTAACACGTTACGCCCCTACAACAACCCTTTCTCCTTCATCAATTTTCTCACCCGGCGCCGGCCCGCCGCATCCAGCACGGCCCCGGTGGCCCGGACAGGGCCGCCGGCCAGGCCCATCATCTCCAGCCCCCCCTTGAGCATCGGCGTGCCCAGCTCGCGGCGCGCATCGGTCAACGGCTCGAAGTAGTCCCGCCACGCCATCGCCCGGTCCCAGTCCTTCGCGATGGCCGCGTTGTGGAGCTGGACCGACTGAGGGAGCGTGAGGTTGGCCATGCCGGTGGTGAACCCGACCGCGCCGGCCAGGTAGTAGTAGGGGATCATGTTCTCGCTCCCGCCGGTGATGAAGGGCATGCCCCCGGTGACGCGCGCGCCCGTCCGGACCCAGTCCACGGCCCCGCTCTCCTCCTTGATGGCGACCGTGTTCTTGAACGCTGACAGGCGTTTGACCAGGTCGAGGGACAGGAGCTGGTCGGAGGCGCGAAACGGCATGAGGCCGATGGAGATGGCCTTTGAGATGGCCCGGTGGTGTTCATAGAGGGCCTTCTCACCCCGCTTCACAGTGCCCTCGTGGGGCATGACGAGCACGGCGTCGCACCCGGCCGCCTGCGCGGCCCCGGCCATCCGGACGGCGTTCTTCGTGGGGCCGCCGATGCCGCAGACGACCCTGCACCGGCCCTCTGCGCCGGCCACGGCGGCCTGCGCAACCGAGGCCACCTCCGCCGGAGAGAGGGAGTGGAACTCGCCCGACCCGCCGCAGACGACCATGACCTTTTCACCGTCCACGCGGGAGAAGTGGCGGATGTTCCGCTCCACGCCGGGCAGGTCGACCTCGTAGCGGCCCTGCCGGTCCTTCGTCCTCCGGAATGGCGTCATCACAAACACGAAGACGCCGCGCGCGTTGAAGGCCCTCCGTAAACTTCCCGCCCTTTTCTTCACCGCCATGTTCCCTCTCCTCTTTTACAAGTACCTGTCCATCCGCACCTGATCCATATCGGTCACACCTTATTTTACATCTGTGGCCGGTAGCCCCCCCCGTCGCCGAATTGGGCGAGCTCCGGGGTGTAGCGAATTTCCAGGTCGACCTGTCGGAGCTCGTAGCGCACGGCGAGGAGCTTGTGCCCCGCGACGGTCAGTTTCAGGTCGTGGACCCCTTTGCCCATCCCCTCCGGCGGGACGGGCGCTTCGACGTGGAACCAGGTTCTGTCGCCTTCGTAAATGGCCCAGGGGTGGGTGTCGTGCCGGAAGGGCGGGATGGCCTCCAGGACGGGTTTGAGGGGTTTGCCGTCCCACTCCACTTTGAGGTCCTCCACGCGGACGAGGTGGAGGATATTGAGCAGGAGCCGCCCCTCCACCGGATAGCCCTGGGCCAGGGCGGTCTGGACGTCGTCGAAGAGTTCGACCTTGACGGAGGCGGACCCGCCCTCCCGGGCGTCGCCCATGTCGATGGGGAGACAGAGCTGAGTGACGTAGCGCTTGTCCAGGTGACGCAGCTTTTCGGGGTCACCCATCTCCCGGAACTCCTGCAGGAAGAAGGGGCCGTGGTGCATGTAGTCGTAGAAGGAGATACCGTCCGCGCCCTGGGCCCAGAGCTTCGTCGCGATGGCGCGGTGCTCCAGGGTGGAGGTCTCGCGGAGGACGCCGGGGGCGTTGAACTTCTTCCGCCCGCGCTTGCCAGGTCCGGCGTAGAGCTTGCACTTCGTGCCGCGCACCAGGTCGGCCCAGGCGTGGATGTCCGGCTCGTAGAGGACGTGGCCCCGGTGATGGGCGATCAGGATGTCGACCAGCCCCTCCTTCGCCCAGCGGCCGGGGTCCAGGCCCAGCCTGTGGGCCCGCTCCAGGGCGGTGGGGATCAACTCATGGTTGTAGATCTGAGCGGAGAAACCGAGATGGAGGCCCTTCTTCTTCCCCACGCGGTCGAGCATGGCCCGTGTCTTGCGGAGGAAGTCGGTCATGGCCTCGCGCCCCTCGTTCGCCTGCTCCTCGCGGAAGAAGGGGGGCAGGCGGGTGTAGTCCAGATCGATACCGTCGATCTCGTAGCGCGTGGCCGTCTCCTCCAGATATTCGAGCATCTGGCCGCGCACCTCGGGCTTGAGCCAGTCGTAAGAGCCGTCGGGCAGATGGAGTTCGGGGTGGGCCTCGTAATAGGCGCTGCCCCGGCAGTCCAGGCCCTCGTAGGTGTGGTGGTGGTCGTTCATGCGGAGGGAGGGCCAGAGTTCCATGCCGCACCGGTGGGCCTCGTCGCAGACGACGACCATGGGGTCGTGGCCGGAGCGGATCAGGTCCTGGACGTGCTGCGCGATGAACCACTGGACGTAGAAGGGGAGGTCGATGCCCCGCGAGCCGAACGACTCGATGACCTTCGAGTCGTGGAAGGTGATCAGCCCGCCGATCCGCCACTGGAGGATGCCGATGTCCGTGCCGGCCATGCTGCGGACCACCTGGCGCAGCTTGTCAGGGGTGATGGGATAGGGGATGCGGCAGTAGGTGCTGTTGCCGTCATTGTTCATGAGGAGGCGTTTGTGGCCGTAATCGGACTTCATGCCATCTCCTTCTTGTACAGATTTTCGATCTCGCCCGTCTCCGGCTCCCGGTCCAGAATCGCAAAACCGTACCGGAGCTTCAGGATCTCGCCTCGCTTCAACTCCAGCGGGCCGGACATCAGGAGACCGGCGCCCAGGAGGTTCTTGCGCGTGAACCAGGTGACGGGGTGGCGGGGGTTCTGTGGATGGTCCATCATGATCACTGCCCCACCCGTCGCCCCGGCGGCGCAGACCCAGCGCGCCCGCGTGCCCATGATGTTCTCGTGCCCCACGAGCCCCTCGCTGCTGCTGTGCATGGCATCCGCAAAGGGCGGCCCCATGCGCAGCTCCAGGC
Organism: Candidatus Latescibacterota bacterium; assembly: GCA_009694805.1. Taxonomy (GTDB): domain Bacteria; phylum Latescibacterota; class UBA2968; order SICM01; family SICM01; genus SICM01. The sequence goes on along the minus strand of SICM01000044.1, from coordinate 16,203 downwards.
CGCTGTAGCGCGCCGGGGCCTGCGAGGAGGCTATCCGGAGTCTGTCGACGGTCGGCTGGATCTCCGTCGAAAGGGTCCAGAAAGTGCCGCTCAGGTCCGTCAGTTTGCGAAAGGCGTAGGCGCGAGTCTCCAGGGCCATGGGGCGGTCGGCCTGATCCATCCAGGTGAGTCTCTCTTTCAACGAGACGCCCGCCGGGTCGGTCCGCTCGTCCGTGAAGGCGTTGTGGCGCTGGACGCCGTGGCTGTTCTCCACGTACTCATACTTGCCGGTCTCCGGCAGGTACCAGGGACCTCCCCAGAGGTTCGCTTCGTTGGCGTGGACCCAGCCGAAGTAGAGGCCCGTATGCCAGGCGTGGTCGGCGGGCCGGTACTCGGTGATCAGGATGTTCGAAGGCGTGTAGATCGGCGCAAAGCAGGGCTTGGGGGACTCCCGTCGGGGGAGTTCCTCCTGGGCGCGGTAGAGGGTCATCAGGCGATTCCCGTCGTGGACCTCAAAACCGAGACAGTTTCGTTGCAGTCGCAGGGCGCTCATGGCGGTGCACCTCCGTGTGAGGGTTGTGTCGCGTAAAATAGCCCTGCGGCGCGGGATTGTCAAGCATATCTGTTAATCCTTATGACGGACCCGAAAAAGGGGCTTGACGGGGGTGTTTTCATGGAGTACTTTGAATCTGCCAACTTTAAAGAAAAGGAGCAAGATCATGTCAGACAGAGTGGAGCGAGCCAAGTACGGCGCGGCCGCGGTGGCCGGGCTGAAGGGGAGCCTGCCCAACCCCTACCCGCGCACCATCGGCCCGAACGCCCTGAAATACCTCCAGGAGGTCCTGGAGTCCGGCCTGACGAGCAATATCATGATGCGATTCGAGCAGGCCTTCGCGAAGGAGATGGGGGTGAGGCACTGCATCGCCACGCCCGGATGCACGCCCGCCCTGGCCACGCTGGCCTCGGCGTTCGCGTTCGAGCCGGGGGACGAGATCATCGTGAGCCCGGTCACGGACTATGGGACGGTGCAGGGGCTGATCCGGGAGAACTACATCCCGGTGTTCGCGGACACCGCGCCCGGCACGATCAACCTGAGCGCGGAGACGATTGCGCCATGTCTCACGGACCGGACGCGGGCGATCCTGACCGTACACAAGACGGGGCTGGTCTGCGACATGGACCCGATCAACGACCTGGCGAAAAAGCGCGGGCTGATCGTCTACGAGGACGTCTGCCAGGCGGTGTTCAGCGAGTATAAAGGCCGGCTGGCGGGCACGCTGGGGCTGGCCGCGGGGTTCTCCTTCGACTCGGAGAAGACGATGGGGTCGGACGTGGGGGGGTGCGTGGTCACGAACGACGATCAGCTCGCAGAGCGCATCCGGTTCATCGGGCACAGCCGGGGGGGGCAGATGCAGCCGAACTTCGGACGCATCCACGCGGTCCCCGGCTACGCGCACCGGATGCCCAGTTGCACGGCGGCGATCTCCCTGGCGCAACTGGAGATCATCCGGCCCAACGTGGCGCAGCGGGACCGGATGATCCGACTGCTGGCGGACCTGCTGGCGGAGATCCCCGGCATCACGCCGTTGCCCATCCCGGACTACCAGACCGTCTACTCCTGCTGGATGGCCGGGTTCAGCATCGATCCGGCGGCGTTCCGGTGCAGCGCGGATGAGTTCGCGGCCCAGGCCGCGAAGGCCGGGCTGACGGGCGCGGGCACGGGCCGCTACTACCTGATGCCCGCGGCGCTCCCCTTCCTGCAGGACAGGGCGCAGAACCGGGTCTATCCGTATTCGACCCCCCCGGCGTCCCGCACCTACGCCTACAGCGCGGAGACATGCCCGACCGCGAAGGCGTTCCTGGAGACCTTCATCCGCTGGTCCACGTTCTGCGAGAAGTACGAGCCGGAGCACTGTGCCCTGGCCGCGCAGATCGTGCGGCAGGTGGCGGATGCGAACCGGATATAAATAGGAGGTTCGATGTCCCATCCGACCCGTTATCGCGAAATCGAGGCCTCCGGCGCACCCCTGGAGATGGGGCGGCAGATCGGGGAGGCTGCGCGCGAGGAGATCCGGGGGTTTTCGGAGATCGCCCTGGACCGCGTGAACAAAACCGTGCGTGTCTCCCGCGAGAAGGCGCTAACCGTGGCCCGCGACAGCTTCCCCTACGTGGAGCGCTACGCCCCGCACATGCTCGAAGAGCTGCGGGGGATGGCCGAGGGGTCCGGCGTCCCGGTCGAAGACCTGATGCTGCTCCAGGTGCGCAACCAGCTCCTGGCGGAACGGGACTCCGGCTGCACCTCCTTCGCCGTCGCGGCCCCGGCCGGACCCCGCGCGGTGGTGGCCCAGAACTGGGACAACGACCCGGCATTGAACCCCTACACCGTCGTCCTGACCCGCCGGCCCGTCGGCAAACCCGCGCTCATGACCATCACCCAGGCCGGCCTGATCGCCTACATCGGCCTGAACGACGCGGGCATCGGCCTCTGTCTGAACACCCTGCCCGCGCCCAGCCGCCCCCTGGGGGTGCCCCACTACTTCACGGTGCGCGGCATCTACGAGGCCACGTGTCTGGACGACGCCGTGCAGGCCGTGCGCCGGGCCACGCGGGCCATCCCGGCCAACATCATGATGTCCACGCCGCAGGGGCCTGCGGACCTGGAGGTCACGGTGGACGACGTGCACGTGCTCAGGGACGGAGGAAGGGGCACGGTCACCCACGCCAACCACTGCGAACACCCGGACCTGCTGCCGATCAACGACCGTTTCCCGGAGTTGATCCAGTCCCGGCCCCGTAAGATGCGGATCGAGAAGCTGCTCAACGAGGGAGATCGCCCGATGGCCCTGGAAAACCTCCAGAAGGCCCTGCGGGACCATCAGGACTATCCCACCTCCATCTGCCGCCACCCCAACGACCACCCCACCACCGGATACTGGGCCACGACGTTTTCGGTCCTGATCGAGCCGGACGCCGGGCTCATGCACGTCAGCCGGGGCAATCCCTGCGAGAACCCCTACGAGACCTACCATTTGAACTGAGGAAACACATGGTTTTCAAATCGGAACAGATCGCCCGCGCCCTGTCGCGCAAGCTTTTGGGCAGGCGGCACGACCGGATCATGATGGACTATTACACGGAGAAGCTGCCCAGGCTGAAGTTTCCGAAGACGCCGGCAGAGTGGCAGGCGAGGACGGAGGGGATTCGCCGGGGGTTGCTGGAGAAGGTCTATCTGAAGGGGCATCAGAAGGGCATCCTGGAGGCCCCGCCCGTGGTCCAGTGGCGGGGCGTGATCGAGACCGGGAAGGGCTATCGCATCCGGAAGCTCCGGTACGAGGGGTATCCGGGCATGTGGGTCCCGGCGCTGCTCTACGAGCCGACGAACCTGAAGGGAAAAGTCCCGGCGGTCCTGAACCCGAACGGCCACCACCGGGGCGGGAAGGCGATGGACTACAAGCAGGCGCGCTGCATCAACCTGGCCAGGCGGGGGATCCTGGCGCTCAACACCGAGTTCGTGGGCATGGGGGAGCTTCAGGGGTCGGCGTTCCACATGCAGCAGGCGCACATCGACCTGTGCGGCGTCGCGGGCGTCGGCGTGATGTACCTGGCGATGAAGCGCGGGCTGGACGTGCTCCTGGCGCACAAGAACACGGACCCGGAGCGGGTGGCCATGACGGGGCTGTCGGGCGGGGGGTGGCAGACCGCGGTGCTGTCGGCCATCGACGAGCGCATCCGGGCGGTCATGCCGATCTCCGGCCATTCGCCCATCTGGCACCGGGCCACGAAGCGGTGGCAGGACCACGGGGACCTGGAGCAGACGCCCGTGGACCTCTGCACGGTGACGGACTACGACACGATGACGGCCATGTTCGCGCCCCGGCCCTCCCTGCTGGCCTTCAGCGTCGACGACTCGATCTTCCGGCCGGAGTTCATGCGCCCGGCGCTCTACAACCCGGCCAGAAAAGTCTACAAGCTGCTCGGGGTCGAGGACCGGATCGGGTTTTACGCCAATACGGACCCCGGCACGCACAACTACGAGCGGGACCTCCGGGAGCAGTTTTACGGGTTTCTCAAGAAGGCCTGGAACCTGGACATCCCGGTGGAGGACATCCCCTGCGCGGATGAGATCCGGTCCGAGTGGGAGCTGTCCGTGGGGCTCCCGCCCGACAACCCCACGCTCCTGTCGATCGCGAGCAGGCTGTCGGACCGCCTGCCCCGGAAGCGATCGTCGCTCAAGACCCGCGCGCAGGACCGCAAACGACTCACAGAGGTCCTGCGACTGCCCGGGGCCTACGAGGTGGAGGCCCGCGCCGTGGGGCGTCCGGCGCGGGTGGGAGAGGTGAAGGTCCGCCATCACGTCCTGAGCGTGGGCCGCTGGAACGTGCCGGTCACGGAGTTCCAGGGAAAGGGGTCGGGAGAACCGGCGCTCCTCATGTGCGACGGGGGACGCGCGGGCCTGACCGGCGCGGTGCAGGACGCCCTGAGCGCGGGGAAGCGGGCCTTTGCGGTGGACCTGTTCGCCTCCGGGGAACAGATCATCGCGACAGGGGCCTACCACTACCTGTTCATGGAGTGCGTGGCGTCTGCGGGGGACCGGCCGCTCGGGATCCGCACGGCGCAGATGCTCGCCCTGCTCAAATGGGTCCGCTCCTATTGCAAGAAAGATTCGGCGGACGTGACCGCGCTGGGGCTGTCCATGGGGGTCTCCGCGCTGTGCGCGGCGGCGCTCCAGCCGGGGGGCATCGGGACGATGCGCCTGAACAACGTGCCGGACACGCTCCGGAGGCTGATGGACTGGTCCGTGGACTACACACGGGACCCGGTGGTCTTCTGCTTCGGGTTGCTCGAACAGTTTGACGTTCAGGACCTGGTCGTGCTTTCGGACCCGGTGGAGATCGTGCAGGACGGCCGGGGGCCGATGCGGTGAGACCCCTCCCCCCATCCCCCTCCCCCCAAGGGAGAGGGGGAGCAGCCTTGTCTAAATGAATAGAAGGCGCGACGTCCCGGCTTTCAAGCAGAAGGTTCGTTCAGGCACGGTGGGGTACGAGCGACGCAAAGCGGCGCGGGGGTGTGGCGGAAGGGGTTCGGTCTACCACGGGACCCCGATTACGCCACTGGACAGAGTACGGCGCGCCAAAGCCCCTCGCGGCGTTTGAGCGAGCGTGCTTCTTTTGCCCACTTTTCTTGCACGAGCAAGAAAAGTGGGAATGTATCCATCGAACGAGGAGATGTCAGGTTATGTCAGCCACCCTAAAGCTGAACGCCCGCTACTACCGGGCGCTGCCGATCGACCGCCCCGGCTTTGAGCCGGTGACCTTCGAGCTACCCGTGAAGCAGACGGCGCTGCTCGGCATGCACTGCTGGAACATCGGCTGCCCGGACGGCCCGCCGGTCGACGTGAACTACTGCGTGGACATGGGCTGGCCGCAGTCCACCGCCGAGTCCTACCGGATCATGGTCGACGTGATCCGCCCGGCCATGGACGCGGCCCGGAAGGTCGGCCTGCCGGTCTGCCACGTGGAGGCGGACTGGATGGACCAGGAGTACCCCCACGTCCCATCCCGGCGGGACCGAACGAAGGTCTGGAAGCCCACGGGCCGGCAGAAGGAGATGCTGGAACGCGCCCACGGGGTGGACTACATGACCCGATCCCCGCTGACGAAGATGAAGCGCTGCGGGGTGGTGTCGCCCGTGGGGGACGAGCCGATGGTCTTTTACACGGACCAGCTCGATGAATACCTCAAGGCGCGCCAGATCGAGACGCTGATCTACACCGGGTTCGCGACGGACATGTGCGTGCTGGGCTCCGAAGGGGGGGCGCGCGCGATGCTGGCGCGGGGGTATCGCTGCATCCTGGTGCGGGACGGTACCGTCGGGGTGGAGACGCCGGAATCCTTCCCCGAACGCCTGGCGACCCGCTACGGGACGCACATCTTCGAGTGGAGCCTGGGCTACAGCACGACCTTTGCGGAGTTCATGACGGCGGCAGAGGGGGTCAAGCACTAACCGCAGGGGGCGCAGAGAACGCAGAGAAAAACAGAAGGAAGGGATTATGTCCTTGCACATCTGCAACTGGAAACACGGCAAGCGCTGGGTCTACTCGATCACCTACGACGAGGCCCTGATCGAACTGCACCGGTTCGCGGTCCCCATCCACGAGGAGTACGGCATCCCCGGCCACCTGGAGGCGGTCGTGGGCCACCTCGGGAAGATCCGCCAGCTCGGCGCCTCCAGCTACAACGGATTCCGGCACATGTCGGGGGAGGAGATGCGCGACATGATCGCGCGTGGCTGGGGGGTGGGCAACCACTCGTGGAGCCACGAGGTGATCAAACCCGACATGGTGGACCGGGAGATCGGGGAAGCCCGGAAGGTCCTGGAGGAGGCCATCGGGTCGCCGATCACCCTCTTCTGCTCGCCGGGGAACAACGTGAACATGGCCGACCACGTCCTGGCCGCCTGCCGGAAACACGGCTACCTGGGGGCGATGAGCCTGACGGACGCCCTGAACCGGCCCGGAGACGAGCTGTTCTGGCTGAACCGGACGGCGCTGCACGACCAGTTCTACGAACCATTCTACAGCGAGTTCGACCCGTTCCGGAACATCCGCCACGCGCAGGAGGACGGGGGCTGGATCATCGACTACTGCCACTGCCCGCTCGAAAAACCCGTACACCGGAACAAGGACTGCTCCGAGTCCCAGTTGCGCCGGCGGTTCGAGACCGTCCTGTCGGAGGGGAACGACGAGGTCTGGTGCGCCGTGCCGGAGGAGGTGATGTTCTACCACCTGACCCGGCGGCACACCCGGATCGAGACAATCGCGGACACCCCGCAGGAGAAGCGCTACCGCCTGCGGTTCGACGGCCTGAGTGAGCGCGTCGCCTGCCGGACCCTTACCCTGGACGCGGACGTGCCCGCAGCCTGGTGCCGGGAGCCGAAGGTCTGGGTCAATGGGGACGCTCAACCCGCTTCCCTGGTCTGGCCCCGGTCCCTGCGCGCGACCGTGGACGTGGCGGACGGGATGGAGATTGCGTTCCATGAATGAGGTGTAGGGGCGCGACATGCCGCGCCTCTACAATTTTCGAAAGGACCTTCCTTGACCATTCCTATCCTTCGCACGACCAGCCCGCGCCTCTACCGTCCCGCTGACGATCCCGATTTCCGCTTCGACCCGCCCCGCGACCCCGTGCGCCGGCGCATCCTGAAGAACCTCGTCGCGGACTGCGAGGCGTATGCGTCTCAAAGGCCCTGGAAGCGGATCCCCGAACGCCTGGACAGCCCCCACCCCTACCACCAGCTCTACATCACCTTCTACTCCGGCATGCACGCCACGTCCCTGATCGAGCAGTACGCCTTCGCCTGGCGGCTCACCGGGGATGCCCGCTGGCTGAAGCGGGCCAGACAGTGGCTGCTGGCCGCCGCCGAATGGGAACACAGTGACCGCATCGAGGAGCATTTCTACACGGCCAACCGCTACATGCACGCCTTTGCGGTGGCGCTCGACTGGATGGACGGGCAGCTCACCGGGGAGGAGGAGGAGCGCGTCACGGCCTGCCTGATCAGGCTGATGCAGCGGTGGTGGCCGGACGTGGAGAAGAACCGCCACTCTAAAGACGGAGGCCACCACGCGGTGGTGGACAACGGCCACTTCGGGGTCGCCGCCGTCCACCTGCTGGGCAGGCACCCCGACGCCCCCGCGTGGGTGGAGGCGGTGATCGACCACTTCCGGAGCGGCATCATGCCCCACGGGTGCGGTCAGGACGGAGAACCCTATGACGGGCCTTCGTTCTGGGCGTGGGAGAACCTCTGGATGCTCCACTTCGCGGATGCCCTCCGGAATGTGACTGGCCTGGACCTCTACCGGGAGTTCCCCCGGCGCGTATCCAGACCGCTCACGTGGTTCCGGTACAACTACGGGGCGACCCTCATCGGCGAAGAGGCGCTCCAGGCCACCGCGCCGGTCGTGTTGAGGCTCGCGCAGGAGGCCGGGGACGGGGAGATGCGGGACACGGCCCTGTCCGACGCCCGCCTGGGGAGACTCTACAGCTACCACGCGGGCGCGAAGGGGTCCCCGGCGGAGTGCATCGTCTCCTCCGGCCCTTCCGCATACTGTTACTATGACCCGGGTTTCAAACCACGTCCCCGCGCGACGCAGCCCCCGCCCTCGCGGGTTTTCAAGAAGGCGCACTACGGGGAGATCGGCATCCTGCGGGAGGGATGGGACTCAGACGCGCTGATCGCGTGCATCAGCGGCTACAGGGGGAGCGGGGGGGCCCACGGGTTCAGCAACCTGAGCGTGCAGTGGGAGGGGAAATCCCTGCTGACGGGGATCTCCAGCGAGGAGGCGCAGCCCCTCTCGTGCGGGAGCCTGCCCTGTGTGGGGGGGCAGAACGAGGTGGTGGCCCTGCTGGGCCGCCTGGAGGCGCAGAAGGCCTTCGACCGGCTGGAGGTTCGGTCCGTCCGAGTGGACCACGAGTACTGGCTGTTGCGGGGGGAGACGCCGGCCCTGGTCGTGGCCCTGCGACGCCGGCCCCGTGGGGTGAAGGTCGTCCGAGGAGACGGCGTCCCATTCGTCCGTCTGGGCGGGAAAGATTATCTCCAGTACCCCCGCGAACCCCACTTCAACCCCGACGCGGGCGAGCTGCGGATGCGCGTCCGGCTGAACCAGGAGATCGACCCGGGCCGGAATCAGGCCCTGTTCAACACGGGCATCCTGGGGGCAGGGGTCAATACGTTCACGCTCGGTTTCATGAAGGAGAAGGGGCTGACCTTTGCGGTCCGGAGCCAGCGGGCAAACCACGTCCGGGTCACCATCCCGCCCGAGAAGGTCGCCGTGACGCCGGGCCGCTGGCACGACGTGGCCATCGCCTGGGGCGGGTTCAACGACCCGAAGGCCAGGCCGTTCATCCAGGTGGAGCTGGACGGCCACCGCCAGCGGTGCGACGATGCGGCCCTGTTCGGGGAGCTGGGGGCCGACTCCCAGCGCCTCCGGTCCCGCACCACGCCCCGGACGTTTTACATCAAATCGAACACCCTCCTGGCGTTCGGCGGCGCGGTCCAGTCGCCGGACACGGGGATGAAGTGCGACATCGCCCGCGTCGAGCTGATCTGTCCGAAGCGCAGCCCGCTCTCGCTGACATTCGAGCACGGCCTGGAGGGGGAGACGGGGAGCGGGCCCCTCGTCTGGAAGCTCAACCCGAAGGACCTGAAGGGGGTGAAGCAGGCGGGGGCGCGGTTCGGGGCCGGCGCCCGGACCGTGGACGTGCTCCCGGCCTATCCGACCGGGGTCTCCTTCGCCCGGGAGGTGGTGCCGTTCGCCCCGTCGGGGCTGGCCGCCGGGAGTCTGAAGCGGCTGGTGCCGGGGTCCGAGGGCCCCTCGACGCGCGTCCTGGCCGCCACGTCAGAAGATGCCCTCGTGCTGGCCTTCGTGGACGGTCGCGCGAAGGCGGAGGTGATCCCCCGTGCAGATGGGTTTGAGATTCGGTGCGGCAGGACGCGCCGGGCCTTCAAGGTCCTGGCTCGCGGAAAAGACATCCTGCGCATAAAATAAGGGGAAGGATGATGATCACCCTGAAACACAACGCCGCGACGAACGCCTACGACTTTGAGACCGAGGACGTGGAGGGCAGCATTCAGCCGGAGGGCGCGTACCACGGGGTCACGCGGCTGGCCGACAGACGCACGGGGCGGCAGGTCATCCACCCGAAGTACTCCGCGCTGAACCTGTTCCGGCTGTTCGCGGTCCATCAGGGGATGGACCAGCCGAGGATGATGGCGCGGACCACGGAGGTCTCTCCGAACGCCGTGGAGGTCCGCTGGGCGGGGACGGAGGCGCACCAGGGAGAGCTGGTCGCCCGGTATGAGGTGGCCGAACCGAACGCGGTGGACCTGACGGTCACGCTGAAGTGCAGGGGGACCTACGCCGGGTACGAGCTGTTCATGTCGAACTACTTCGACCCGGCGCTTCGGCCCCACGTCTACCTGAAGCCCAATCGCTACGGGCGCTCGGCGGGGGAGCCGGAGTTGATCGTGCCCATGGTGAACGACGCCTTCCGGGGTACGGTGCTGGTGTTTCCGAGGGATGCGCACGCGGCGCGACGGTGCGTGGACGGGCGGTGGGACCGGAGCGAGGGGGGCGCTCCGACGGTGCAGATGTGTCCGGTGCGGCACCACGCGTACCCCCTGGCCTTCCTGACGGACCCGGAGCACCGGACAGGGACGGTGCTGATGTCCCGCCCCCGGCACTGCTACGCGATCAGCACCCGGTATCACGCGGAGGACGAGGCGGACCGGATGACCGCCTACAGCGCCTTCGACTTCTCGCTGTTCGGGGACGACCTGACGCCGGGAGACGAGCGCACGGTGCAGGTGCGGCTGGCCCTGACGCCGCTAAATGAGGACCTGTCTCAACCCCTGGCGATGTACCGGGCGTTTGAGCGTGAAACGTGAAAGCCCCCCTTCCACCCCCATATCCCCTCCCTCCCCCAGCATTGGGGGAGGGAGGGGGAAACAAGGGCTTTGCCCCTTGGGATGGGGGAGGGTGGGGGCCGGTGGTTCATATCCTTAAAGGAGGTCGATCACCTTGCGCATCGGATGGGGCATCGTCGGCTGCGGGGACATCGCCAACAAGCGCGTGGCCCCGGCCATCAACGAACAAGCGGACAGCGATCTCATCGCCTTCTTCAGCCATACGAAGGCCCGCGCGGAGGAGTTCGCACGCCAGCACGAGGCGCGAAGGGCTTACGACGACCTGGACGCCCTGCTCGCGGACCCGGAGATCCAGGCCGTCTACGTGGCCAGCCCGCAGGGCAGGCACTGCCGGGAGACGATCGCAGCCGCCGAGGCGGGAAAGCACGTCCTGTGCGAGAAGCCGATGGCCATGACCCCCGACGAGTGCCGCCGGATGATCGACGCCTGCCGGGTGAATGACGTCTGCCTGTCGGTGGCCTACTATCGGAGGTTCTTCCCGAAGGCGCGGAAGATGAAGGCGCTGCTGGAGGAGGGGGCCATCGGCCAGGTCGTCCAGGGGAACATCAGCATGCTGGGACTCTGGAACCTGAAGCGGGATGATCCGAAGTACTGGCGGGTGACGAAAGAGGCGTCCAGCGGGGGCGCCCTGGCGGACACGGGGAGCCACCGGCTCGACCTGCTCTGTTATTTTCTGGGGGAGCCGGAGTCCGTGGCGGGGTTCGCGGACCGGCTGGCGCTGGACGTGGAGACGCCGGACGTGGAGACGCTGGTCGTGCGGATGAAGGGCGGGGCGCACGTGGTGTCACGACACACGCTCTGCACTCCGACCTGGCAGGATGACTTCGAGTTGTTCGGGACCAAGGGCGCCCTGCTGGCCACGCCCTGGGACGGGGATGAGTTGACGGTGGTGGTGGGTAGCCAGCGAGAGACGCTTACCCTGCCGAAACACCCCAACGTGCATTTTCCGCTGATCGATGACTTCGCGGGGAAGATCAGCCGGGGGGAACGGCCGGAGTTTGACGGGGCGGATGGCCTGCAGGCGTCGCGCATCATCGAGGGGTGCTACGCGTCGGCGCGGACGGGGCAGATCGTGCGCGTTTAACTGATCTCGTGTCAGAGAAAGCGCTTCCAGAAGGGCTGCCGGGTCTCCCGGAAAAACGCCCGGATGCGCCCCGGCAGGTCTTCCGGGAGGGCAGGGAGCGCGGGGAATTGCGCCCGCGCCTCCTGTTCCCGCGCAGCCAGGTCGCACAGGGGCATCATCTGAAACCCCGCCCTCAGGTTCCCCTTGAAGGCGATCTGTTCGTTGAGCCTGCGGATGCTCACATTCGCCTGTTCAAGGAGGTCCAGATACCGGGCGAGGATCGACGCGACGCGGCCGTTGTGACGCGCTACCAGCCGCCGGAGATGTTCGGCCTGCCGGACCACCTGCCGCGTGTCAGGCTTCGGACCGGCGACCGGCTCGGCAAAACAGGTAGGCCAGACGTCCAGGCCGAGACAGGATACGGCTGTCGGCCGGTCCGGAAAGCAGCCGAACAGGGGGAGGGATGCCTGCCGGATCTCCTCCCGAGTCTCCTGCAGCGCCTGCCCCTCCCGCACGAGCAGGTCCCGGGCAGTCTGTTGCAGGGCCTCCGCCTCCTTGCGGTCCTGGAGCGGCTGAGGGAGGACCTGATTGTCCTTGAGGATCTTGTTCGCGACCCGATGTTCCGGCCCGCTGGCGAAGTAGTCCTCCAGGTCGAGGGGCTGGCCCTTTCCCGGCAAACGGTCGAACTCTCCCCGGGCCGCCGCGTCGCGAAGGATATCGTCCACGCTCCGGGGCTCCGGACGCCCGTCAGATCGCAGAAACTTCGGCTTCTTCTGGTCCATAGGATTTCCCAATCCTTCCACCCCTCGATACGCGAACGCCGTTCGCTACTCGGGGCAAACGGTTCCGTTCATCCCGAGTAGCCCCTAAGGGGCGTATCGAGGGACCGCCTTCAGCCTCTTGAAATAGACCACCCTTCGGTAAACCTCCCGAAACCCAAGCCGGTGATAGAGCCGCACGGCCGATTGGAGGGAAGCGTTCGTGCTCAGGACCGCTTCCCGGTACCCCATCTCTTTCAGATGGTGCAGCGCCCGGGCATTCAGCGCCTCCCCCACCCCTCGGCCCCGATGCTCCGGCGTCACAGCCACCCAGTGAATCAGCCCCACCTCCCGCCCCTCGTGCTCCGCTGTCCACGCCGTCGTCGTCCCCACCAGTTCTTCCCCACAGACGGCGAAGAAGACCCGCTCCGGGCGGAAGGTGGGGGACTCCAGGTACTCCTTTTGAAAGTCCTCCAGCGTCCAGGCCCGCCCACCCCCCGCCTCCCCGGCGAACGCCGCGTTCTTGACCCTCACGAACGCCCCGGCATCCCCCTCCCGGTAGGTCCGGAACGCATATCCCTCCGGCAGCCTCACCGGAGGCATCTCCTCCAGACCCCGCCACATCCGGATACCGGCGCCAGCCTCAGGTTCCCACCCCAGCCTCTCCATGAAGGCCACGCCGGCCCGGTTCCCGGTGTCCAGCCCCGACGACGTTCGGAGGACGCTGAACCCGCGCTGCCGGGCCAGGCCGACGGCATGCGCCTCCAGCGCCCGCCCGATCCCCCGGCGATGCCGGTCCGGGCAGACGCCGATCAACCGCAGAGAGGCCGTCTCTTCCTCCCCGGACAGGTCCATCGCGCACACCCCCACCGGCCCACCGGCCTCCAGCGCCAGCGCCAGCGCCGCCGGGTCAGCCTCCTGAGCGGCCCGCATCCGGGCCAGCCCCTTCTCACCCGGTGTCTCCAGCCCTTCAGCGTCCGCGCAGCACCGGTCGATGAGCGCCCTCAGGTCCGCGTCTGAAACCGCCGCATCGCACGCGCGGATCTCTATCGTCTCCATCCGTCCGCTCATCCTCGGATACCTCCCTCTCTGGGACATGGAGAACTCAAAACCCATCCGTTCCCCACAGGAACAGTTCGTCCGGGGGGAAAAGCGCGTTCAGCAACCCGATCTCATCTTCACGGAGCGCCAGGCGGTTGGAGAAGGCGATATCTTCAGCCCTCATGCTTCCGAACAACAGCCTCAGGAGTTGCGCCTGGCTCACGACGAGATCGATGTTCGGAGACACGCCCCCTGGAGAGACCGTGATTTTTCCATTCTGGATGGAGAGCATTCGTTCATCGGCCTCATAACGAACGCAAATCGCCCCTGTCCACGCTGAGAAGCCCGAGGCGTGAAGCCTCGCCTCCAGCAGAGGCGTGACCTTGGCCAGCAGAGACTTCAGATCGATGACCTGAACCATCGTGCCCCCGCCTTCCCGTCTTCGCACCGCGCACCCCAGCGCCTCGAACATCTCGCAGCACGCCAGCGGACACCGCGACTCCACCTCCTTCACCGCCTCGGCCTGGGCCTGACGGAAAAAGTAGACACAGAGCGCCATCGCCGCCGCCTCTTCCCCGTTCACATAGCCCAGTTCGTTGAGGCTCCACCGGCCCGCCTTCAGGTACGCGACGGTCCTGGAATTTCGCTTTGCTACCCAGAACATGGCAGGATCGTACTCCCGCCACTTCGGCTGCTGGTTCCAGTAGATCTCCGTCCGGACCGTGGTCCCCGTCCGAGCCGCGTTGAACGCGTCATAGATGGCCATCAGATCAGGCAGGTCCCGAGCAAGGTCACAGAGTTCGATCTGACATTCCGTCTGGACCTCCCGAAGCGCCTCCGGCAGCGTCAACCGCACGCTGTACACCGGATGAACCACCCATCCCGCTTTGCCATAGTGCGACGGGATGCCCGTGAACAGGATCGAAAGGTCATACCCTTCCGCCTTCATGTACTCAACGCTGTCTCGCAGCACGTTCATCGAATGGCCCGCGCGGCGATACGCAGGGTCCGTGCCCACGCTCCCCACACCGCCCATCCGCACGACGCAATTTCCGATCCTCATCGGCCGCTCAAAGATCTGGACCAGGCTGACGACCTTCCCGTCCACGAAGCAGGCGCGGGCGTTGTCGAGACAGAACCAGGGGTCGTACTTCACGATGTTCGTGAAGAAGGAGAGCCCTCCCCCGAAGGCCCGGGCCGTACACGCGAAGGCGTCTTCGAGTTCGGCCTCGTTGCGAGGCGGCCGGTATTCGACAGTCATGTTCTGATCCTCTTCTCAACTTACGAGATACGCTTCATGCTTCACGGGTTTTCACCATCTGCGTTCATCCACCACCCCAGACGATTCACAGGATCGTCTCCCCGCCCTGTCCATCTGCGGATCGCGCTTCACGTCTTGCGAAGGTGGGTATCAAACCAGCGAGCCCGCTCTCCGGCGAGGTCCGGGAGATCTTCCGCCCCCGGAAAGGAGGGGCCGTGACCTGCGCCGACCACGCGAATCAGCTTCACCTCCACGTTGACCTTGCGCAGCGCCTCGGCCAGCCGTTCGGACATCTCGAAGGGGACCGACTCATCCTTATCGCCGTGGATCAGCAGGAACGGTGGCGCATCCGATGAAACGTGCGAGATCGGAGACGCCTCCCAGGCCCGCCGATATTCGATGGACTGAGGGTTTGTATTGGCATTGACCGACGCCCCCAGAAACAGGGAGCCTGCCCTTCCGCCCTCCAGAAAGGTCACAGGCGTCGCCCGTGCGACCACGCACTGTACCCTGGCGCTCACCCGGTTGATCGGCCCCTCATCCTCCGGGTCCCCCGCGCCGTCCAGCAGCCCCAGCATGCTCACCAGGTGTCCCCCGGAAGACCCGCCCACCGCGCCGATCCGGTCCGGCGTGATGCCGTAGCGCTCCGCGTGGTACCGGATGAACCGCACCGCGCGCTGCACATCCTCCACGGCTGCCGGGTACTGGAACCGGGGCGTCGCCCGATGGTTGACCGTAAACACGGTGTACCCGGCTCGGCCAGGGGCTTCGCCTCGATCTCCACGTGGCCGGCCTCCTTGAGCGGCCGGGCATCCAGACTGAGCGGGGCGTTCCACCCGCTCCCTGAAACGTGGATGATCCCGTAGCCGTTCGGCTCCGCCGGATAGTACACGTCCATCAGCAGCGCCAGGCCGGAATACATCCCGTAAACCACGTTGTGATCTATTCGGGGGCCGGCCTGTTCAGGTTGATCGGGCATGGCGTTTTCCTTTCACGGCGATAATGACGTTTAAAAAACGGTATCGGTAATCGCAAGGGTCGATCCCTGGCAGCCTGTCCGTAAACGAACAGGCTGCATTATAGACCAAGCCCCGTGAACGGGGCTATTGAAAAGCATGTCTTGCTTTTGAAGCCCGGCTTGGCCGGGCTTGGTCGGAAGGCCAGCCCGTTCATTCATGGACGGGCTGGCATGGCCGCCGATTACCGAAACAGATTCTAAAACGTCTCCCCTTGCGCGGGGATGAATCCCCACACCTGATTCATCCCTCCGCCGCTGCCCCCTTACAGGCGCTTCCAGAACTGCCACCATGGATGGGCGACAATCTTGTAGTTGCGCAGAACCTTCTGATAATTTTCCTCGAAAGCCTTCGGCCACTGCGCGAACAACCGGAAGTAGACCTCCAGCGCCTCCTGACAGCTCCCCTTCGCCTCCTCCCGCTCCCCCAAATCACGCTGCACATTGCCCAAGTTAGGGGTTGTGAAGAAATAAGCGATTGATTTCGACAGGGCGCGGTTGTACCTTTGATGCGTGAACTTCAATATCTTGCGCAGAAAGTACACGGTCCTCAGGCCGGCGTTGACGGAGCGGTCGAGGCGGCTTTGGTCGGCGACCGAAG
>SICM01000043.1 GCA_009694805.1 Candidatus Latescibacterota bacterium | reverse complement strand
ATGATACTTCAGGTCATAGACGGCATGGGATGATCTTTGGATAGCCATACCGTCAATATATCAAACCCAAACCACGATTATCAACTCAAAACCCCCGCTTTCCTCCCCTCAGTAGAACTGAGGGGCATCCAGCGGGTCTTTTAGTGATGAGGGGGGATTGAGGGCCGCCCTCACCCCCATTCCTCACGCCTCAGCCCTCGTTCCTAATCCATGGGCATCGGGGATCCGCTGCTGAAGAACCACGCGCTGGCCCTGAAAAAAAATCGAACGTCGTGCCGGAATCCGGGAAAGGGATTCAAGCGGGTCGGCGTCTTGAGGTTCTGGGCCAGGTCCTGCCCTTCGAGGCTGACCGACAGGTATTTCACCGGACGGATGTGGAGGCCCAGGGTCGAACTGAAGGCCGTGCTCCGGGGGCCGATCCCTTCCTCGTAGCGGAAGGAGGCGTAGTGGACCCCGGCGCTCATCCACACCGGGCCTGTCAGGCGCTGCCGGATGTCCCCTCCGACCCCGTCGGACACCCCCCCGTGCCCCCGGCGCAGGCTGTAGGTCACATAGCCGTTCAACACCCCCGCGCCCGCGCTGGCCCGGTAGCCTCTCTGGCCGTCGAAGAAGAGGTTCGTGAACTCTCCGAACAGACTGAACAGATGGTTGAAGCGGACGTCCCCGCGCCCCGAGGCCTCGTGGTTGGCCCGCTGCGTGAAGATGCTGAAGATGCTGTTGGCCGGCGTCCAGGGCGTCCGGTAGAGATATTCCCCGGAGAGGGTCACCCGGTCGTCGCTGTAGCGCAGCGAGGTCTCCCCCCGGCGGACCCTGAGCCTCGCCGCCGCGCTGAGGTCGAGCCGGCCATAGAGGGACCAGGCCGCGACGGAATGCCGGAGGTCGAGGCCGAGCATCTGCTGTTCGAGCGCGTTGGGACGCGCCTCGAAGGTCCCGTTCCGGAGGACCCGGTCCACCCAGAGGGAATCCGGGTAGCCCGCCCCCGCGGCGCTCAGGTAGGGCGCCACCCGCCGCGTCCTCCGGTAGAAGCTGACCCCGACCGTCGTCCGGAGGGCCTTCGAGGAGACCACGTGGAGGCCCATCATGTGGCCGTCGTCCCACCCAGCGAAGACCTTCGACCGGCCCAGCGGGGCGAGGGCGCCCGCGTAGACGTCCACGGTGGCGTAGTCCCGCAGCCGGAGGCTTGCCCGCCCCCCGTCAAGGGTGCCGACGCCGACCCCGGCGGCCACGAACTGCCGGCCTGCCGTGAGGGTCAGGCGTTCTCCGGCCCACCGGAAATGGGCGTACTGGAGGCGCGTAGAGGGGTCGTTTCCGGCCCGATGGAGGAGGTCGAGAGAGGTTCGGAGGGAGGTCTGGAAGGAGAGCCGGGGAGCGCCGAGCCCACGGAGCGTCAGCGCCCCCGTCTGGTAGACGCGGAACTGACCGGCGCTCAGGGAGTCCGGCACTTCCCGTTCGAAGGTGTACGCGGCCGTCGTGAAGCGGCCCGACACGCTGACCGCCTCCGCTCGGCAGGGGGAGAGGAGAAGGACGGCCAGCGCAAGACAAGCAAGCATTTTCATGAGGGACCTGAGATCAAGAATCCGGCTGTCCTGCGCTACTTCGTCTTTTTGCCGAAGTCGTCGGCGAAGATGAAGAAGTCGTCGAAGTCGACTGTACCGTTCTTTCTCAGGTCAAACTTCGCGTCGAACCCTGCCTCCCCCTGCTTCTTCCCGAACACCGCGGCAAACGCGAAGAAGTCATCGAAGTCCACATCCCCATCCCCGTCAAAGTCCGAGGCTATGGTATTTCCGCTCCGAATGGTGATGGTCCACGTCTGCTCCGCCGTCGACTGCCCATTCGAAACAGAGGCTGCCACGGCGCCCGCCCCACCTACCCTGAAGGTGTACTGACTCGTCGTGGCCGTGGAATCCACACTTCCATTCACACGCCAGCGATAGGTCAGCGTCGTCCCCGCCGGAGGCGTGGCCGTCACGCTGAAGCGCAGGGTATCCCCCACGGCGGCGGTGATCTGCGGGGGAGAGGGTGAAAACGACTGAATCGTCACCGGGGCTGTCTGAATGGGGGCGAATTTCAGCGCCGCGTCCCGGAAGGTCGGCGCGCCGCCGGTCACCTCGATGCGCGGCGCGGCCAGCGTTACGGACGCCAGGGATAATCCCAGACAGAAGGTTAGCGTACTCGTGACCCATCGAAAGCGAGTCCCGCACGCGCTCATGCCATTCTCCTTTTTTCACTTTCATAATATCATCTCCGGCTGCTTCCGAATAATACACACATTTATACCGTTCGTCAAGCCGAAAGTGATATCACCTTTCAGCGTGGGGGCGGATTCTCCCCGCCCTGTCTGTGGAAATAAAGTCTGCCAGGGTTGAAGTCCAGAACACTTATTGCTTGCATAGGGGCGATTCTTTCTTTAATCTTTGTGTGAAAGGGCAGAAACGCCCGGGGTGTGGTGTGCTCACACGGTCAAGGAGGCATATAATGAAAAGAAGGACTCGTGCGGTTACCCTCGCCCTGGTCTGCCTGTTCTTTACAGGAAAAACGTCCGCCCAGGCAGCCCCGGCGGAGGCGTCCGGGAGCGTCGGCGGAGGCATCTTTTTGCCCACGGGCGCTGACCGGGACATCGTCGGAAACAGCCCTGTCCTGCAACTCACGGCGAGCGTCGGGTTTCTCCGGCGCCTGGGCGTGGAGGCGGGGCTTCTGTATACCCGCTTGTTTCTGAAGGAGGACGCGCTGCCCGCGTTTTCCAGGAGCAGCGCCAGCCAGATCACCGCCCTCGGGGGGATCCGGGTCTCGACGGGCCGGCTCATCGGGAATTCGCGCCCCCTGGTGGGCTACCTGTCCCTGCGGGCCGGGGCGGCCAGAGAGAAGGTCCGGGCGACCTTCCTTCAGATCCCACCCACGTCTCAGGCCCAGCCGGGGGCCTGGGTCGGGCGCTCCGTGGATGCCCTGCAGAATCCCACATTCGGTTCGGGCCTCCAGTCGTCAGACCTGCACTGGGGATTCGCCCTCTCCCCCAAAGCGGGTCTGTTCATCCGGTTGTCCAGCCGCGCCGCACTCGATCTGGCCTTTCAGCCCGTGTTTATCTTTCACCAGAGGCAGACGACCACGCAGTCCTTTCTGACCCTGGGCATTCTGTTGTCGTCCTGGCAGACCTTTTGAGACGTTCCGGGGCAGGGCCGCTGGCGGACGCGCTGGCCTGTCCGCGGTGTCTCGGCCCTCTCCGCCAGGAGGGGGCGTCGCTGACCTGTCCGGCGGACGGACTGACCTTTGCGCGGCAGGCGGGCGTCTATGACCTGATTGACCCGGCGCGGCAAGAGGCCCTCGCCCCCTTCATCGCGCACTACACCGCCGTCCGGCGCGCCGAGGGGTGGGGCGCCGAAGACCCCGAGTACTACGCGGCCCTGCCTTTCCAGGACCTCACGGGGCGCTTCCCCGACATCTGGCGCATCAGGGCGCAGAGTTTTCGCTGTCTCAAGGCGTTGTTGAAGGGGCTTCAACGGCCCGATGGAGACCCGCCCCGCGTCCTCGACCTGGGCGCGGGGAACGCCTGGCTCTCCTTCCGTCTGGCGAAGATGGGGTTCTCGGTCTGCGCCGTGGACCTCTCTGCGGACGAGGCCGACGGCCTGGGCGCAGCGACCCACTACCTGCTCCCTTTCTTCCGCGTCCTGGCCGAGTTCGAGCGCCTCCCTTTCTTGAGCGGGACGTTCGATGCGGCGGTCTTCAGCGCGAGCCTTCATTATGCCCCGGACGCCGGCGCGGCCCTCCGCTCCGCGCTCCGCGTCCTCGTCCCCGGCGGACGCATCTACGTCTCGGACAGCCCGATCTACCGATCCGCCCAGAGCGGGGAACAGATGGTCCAGGAGATGCGGGACCGCCTCGTCCGCGAGCTGCGCCTGGAGACCTGGGTGCAGCCCGGCCCCGGCTATCTGACGTTTGGCCAGATCGCGGCCTGGTCCGGCGAACTCGGGCTTCATGTCCATCTGCATCGGCCCCGTTACGGCCTCCGGTGGCGTCTCCGGCCCCTGCTGGCGAGGCTCCGGAGGGACCGTGAGCCGGCGACGTTTCGGGTTGTGGAGGTGATGAAGACGTAGGAGCGCGGAGATGAATCTCCGCGCTACGTAGAGAAAGCCCGGACAAACCGGGATAGCTAAGGAATATCAGTCCGCTTTCAGCGGACTTCGTAATATGTAGCGCGGGAATTCATTCCCGCGCTATACAGGACACCCTGTGTCTCAAAAAAAAGTCGTCCTCTTCTTTCCGTCCTACGCCAGCCGGGAGGCCTCGCCGCCCCTGGCGCTGATCGCCATCGCCGGCCCGCTCGTCCGGGAGGGGTACCAGGTCGAGATTGTGGACTCGGCCATTGAGCCGAACTTCGTGGAGGAGGTCCTGGCCCGGCTGGACGGCGCGATCTGCCTGGGCATCTCTCTGATCACCGGACCGATGATCCGGGACACCCTCGCCGTGGGCCGGGCGGTCAAGGCCCGGTACCCGGACCTCCCCATCGTCCTGGGCGGCTGGCACCCCTCCATCCTGCCCGAGCAGACCCTTCAGGCCGATTTCGTGGACGTGGTCGTGCTCCGGCAGGGGGAGGAAACCTTCCGGGAACTCGTGTCCCGGCTGGAGAACCAGGAATCCCTCGAAGGGCTGCCGGGCATCCTCTACAAGCAGGGGGGCGATATCGTTCACGGCCCCTCCCGGCCCTACACCGGCGTGGCGCACCTGCCCGACCGGATGCCGGGCTACGACCTGATCGACTACGACCGATACGAGCGGGCCACAGGCCTCCGATGGGTCATGTACAGCGCCAGCCACGGATGTCCCTTCAACTGTTCCTACTGCTCCAACGCCTCGGTCTACGGCCGCAACCTGGACGTCCTGCCGCCGGAGGTGGTCGTGGACCAGGTCACGTACCTGGTCCGGAAGTACAACATCCGCCTCCTGGGCCTCATCGACGACATCTTCTTCGCATTCATGGACCGGTCTCTCCAGATCGCGGAGGGGTTCCTCCGGTCCGGCCTCAAGTTTGAGTGGTACATCCAGGACCGCGCGGACTCCTGGTCCCGCCTGACTTCGGAACAGGCCCGCATGTATGCCCGGTCCGGCCTCTCCCGCATCCACTTCGGCGCGGAGTCCGGGTCCGACGAGGTCCTCCGCTCCATCGAGAAGAAGTCCGACGTGACCCGCACCCTGGAGGCCGTGGACCGGTGCAAAGAGGCGGGCATCCGGGCGAGTTTCGGGTTCATCTTCGGCCTGCCGGATGAGCGCGAGGAGGACCTGCGGATGACCGTGGACCTCATCCGCGAGATCCACACGCGCTACGACCGGGCCGACTGCTACACGAACCTCTTCACCCCCTACCCCGGCTCCCCGCTGTGGCCCCGGTCCATCGAACTGGGCCTCGATCCTCCCAAGACGCTGGAAGAATGGATCGACTTCTACCCCCGGCTGACCGTCCTCCCCTGGCTGAACGGAGGCGCACACCGCCGTTTGCAGGCCATCCGGCAGTACCTCCGCTTCGGGTTCCCCCAGATCCGCGTTGGGGAGCACCCCCACACCTGGCGGCATCGCCTCGCGCTCAACGTCCTCGGCCCCCCTTCCCGCTGGCGCGTCCGGCATCACCGCTACGGCCTCCCCTGGGAGGTGCGCGGGTACCAGACCCTCCAGCGCCTGAAGGCCGGGCTGAACGTCTACGAACGGTATTGAATCCGGGATCGTCTTCCCCTTCCTGAATGAGGGCTCCTGTTGATGGATCAAAAATTCTCTTCTCCCCTGCTTGCCGGCTACGCCTGCGCGGACATCACCCCGGCCATCGGGGACGCCTGGGGCATCGGAAAGCAGGTCCGGGAGATCGCCGTCCCTCTGACCGCCCGCGTCGTGTATCTGGAGGAGCCCGACGGAGAAGGCCCTGTCCTGCTGGCCATGGCCGACCACACGGGCTTCACCCGCCAGTCCGACCGCCGGATGCGAAACGCCATCGCTCAGGCCCTGGACCTCTCTCCCCTGCGCGTCCGGATCAACGTCACCCACAACCATACGGCCCCGGACGCGGACCAGACCGTGCAGGAACTCCTCGCCCCTTTCGACCTCCACCACGTGAGCCTCCCCTGGCTGGACCGGATGGAGGCGGCCCTCCGCGCCCGGGCGTCCCGCCGACCGGTGACGGTCCACGCCGGCCTGGCCCCGGTGGAGCGGCTCTCTTCCAATCGGAGCGTGCGCAGGCCCGACGGAACCATCGCCACCCGCTTCGGGGTCGCCTCCCCGGAGCTTCAGGCCGCGCCGGAGGGGCTGATCGACCCCGACGTGGGGGTCCTCTCCCTGCGCGGGGAGGACGGCCGCCCCGTGGTCACCCTCCTCAACTACGCCTGCCACGTCACCTCCCTGAAGGGCCGGGGCGAGGTCATTCACCCGGACTTTCCCCACTACGCGCTGGAGATCGTGGAGCGGGAGACCGGCGGCCCCGGCTTCTTCCTCCAGGGCGCTGCCGGAAACGTGGGGCCTGGCAAGTACGCCGATGGCTCGGTGGAAGGGGCACAGGTCCTGGGCGCTCGACTGGCAGAGGGGGCGCTCGCAGCCCTGGGCCGGCTCCCCCCCTGCGCTCCCGCCCCCCTGCGCCTCGAATCCTGGGAGGAGACGGTCTCTCTGGACCCCGAACTCCCGTCCTCTGACGAGGCCCGGGCACAGCTCGCCGAGGCTGCCCGGTCAGACCGGGGGACCGAGACGTGGCGGCGGGCGGCCATGCTTCAGGTGGTGGCGGACCCGGAGGCGGCCCGGCGTCCTGAACTCTTCCTGCTGCGCGGGGGCGACTGGTGTCTGGCCGGCCTGCCGGCGGAGAGCTTCGCGGAGTTCGGCCTGTCCATCCGCGCCGCTTCTCCAACGCCCTTCACCCTGGTGGGGGCCTACTACGACTGCACCCTCTGGTACATCCCCACCTATAAATCCTTCCGCGACGGCGGCTACGAGTCCCGGGGCGGCTGGCGCTACGTGGCCCCCGGGGCCGGGGAGCAGATCACCGCGTCCGTCATCCGCAGGTTGTGCGCTGCACCTCTACACCCATGAAAAAAATCTCCCCTCTCCTGTTGCTGGTCATCTTCTGCGCCGTGGTCACGGCCTGGTCCCTCATCCGGCCTTTCGACTACAAGGTCTGGGTGTTCGAGATCACCGCCGGGATCATCGGGGTGGCCGCGCTCGCGCTGACCTATCGGCGCTTCCCCTTCTCAGGATGGGTCTATCTCCTGGTAGGGCTCCATTTCGCCGTCCTGGCCACAGGAGCGAAGTACACCTACGCGGAGATGCCGCTCTTCAACTGGCTGCGGGACGCCCTTGGACTTGCCCGCAATCACTTCGACCGGGTGGGCCACTTCTTTCAGGGGTTCACGCCCGTCATGGTCACGCGCGAGGTCCTGCTGCGCAAGTCGGACCTGAAGCGCGGAAAGATGCTCGGGTTCCTCTGCATCAGCGTCTGCCTGGCGGCCAGCGCGTTCTGGGAGTTGCTGGAGTGGTGGGTCGTCATCTTCTTCTACCCGGACAGCGGGCAGGAATGGCTGGGCCTTCAGGGAGATGCCTGGGACACGCAGAAGGACATGTTCATGGCCCTCTGTGGCGCGACCCTGGCGATCCTGGCTCTCTCCCGCCTTCACGACCGCTCGATGGAAATGGTGAAACGGCCCTCACCCACCCCCTGACCCCCCCCCTCTCCCATGCTGGAAGAAGGAGGTGGAAGCCCCCTCTTTTCATGGACCTTCTCCTCTACAATCCCCGCAGCGCGTGGTCCAAACGCCGCGTCCCGATGTCCCTCCTGGCCATCGGCTCGGTCCTGGAGGGCCGGTTCGACTACCGCATCCTGGACGGCAATTTCCTGTCCGACCCCGTCCGGCAGGTCTCGGAGGTCATCGCAGCGGAACAGCCTGAAGTCCTGGGCCTCACCGTCATGCCCGGCCCGCAGCTCCACGAGGCCATCCCCCTCACCCGGGCCCTGCGCGAGACCTTTCCCCATCTCCAGATCGTCTGGGGCGGCTACTTCCCGTCCAATCACCCCGACGTGGTCCTGCGTTCCGGCTGGGTGGACTTCATCCTCCGTGGCCCGTCCGAGGTCTCCTTCCTGGAACTGATGGACGCGCTCAAAGGCGACGACGATCCCCGGAACATCCCCGGCCTCTCCTTCCTGGACGACGACCGGCCTGTTCACAACCCCGCGCGTCAGCCGATGACCCATCCCGACGATCTTCCCCCCTGGCCCTATCCCCGCGTCGGCGACCTGGACAGGTACCTGGGCCGCTCCCACCTCGGCGAACGCACGACCTCCATGCACACGAGCTACGGCTGCCCATTCCATTGCAGCTTCTGCGCCGTGGTCCCGATCTACGAAGGGGGCTGGCTGGGCCGGAGCGGCCGGCTCCTGGCCGACGACGTGGAACACGTCGTCAGGCGCTTCGGCGTGGATGCCATTCAATTCTGCGACAATAATTTCTTCACGTCTTTTAAGCGCGTCCACGAATTTTCCGAGGAGGTCCTGCGCCGGGGCCTGCGCATCTCCTGGTGGGGCGAGGGCCGGCCCGATACCCTCCTCCATTACCCGGACGAGGTCCTGTCCACGATGCGCCGGGCCGGGTGCCGGATGATCTTCCTGGGTGCGGAGTCCGGCTCTGACGAGCAGCTCCGCCGGATGAACAAGGGCGGGACCCAGACCGGCGAGACCGTCCTCCTGCTCGCGGAGAGGTTTCGCAGGGATGACATCATCCCGGAGTTCTCGTTCGTGCTGGGGGGGCCTGCGGAGGACGTGGGCGCGGAGATCGAGCGGGAGATCGGGTTCATCCGGGAGGTCAAGCGCCGTAACCAGGACGCCGAGATCATCCTCTACATCTACGCGCCGGTCCCCACGCCCGGCTCCGACCTGTTCGGCGTGGCCTCGCAGGAGGGGTTTTCGTTCCCGGATCGTCTGGAGGACTGGCTTCGGCCCGAATGGAAAGCCCTCGACCTCCGCCGGAACCCGCACACCCCCTGGCTCAAACCCCGGCACGTCACCAGAATCGCGGACTTTGAGTCCGTGCTCAACGCCGTCTATCCCACCGTCTCCGACATCCGCCTCCGTCCCTGGAAGCGTCGGGTTCTGAAGGCCCTCGGCGCGTGGCGCTGGGCGATGAAGGTCTACGGCCTCCCCTACGAGATCCGGCTGTTCCATCGCCTGTTCAGGTATCGGCAGCCGGAACAAGAGGGATTCTAACCTCGCCAATCTGCTTGACTTCCCAAAACGATCTGTCTATCTTTCCCCAAAACACCCTGCCAATGCGAGATCGAGGATCGATATGGAAACGGTCAGCGAACAATTGATCGAACATCTCAAACGGATAGAACCCGCCAAAACCGTGGATTATAGTCTGGGACGGCTTCTCAAAAACCGGGCCGAAGGGAAGCTGGCAGCTTTCCAGGAGCGGGTTAAATACTGCCAGACGCGCTACCACATGTCCGCAGACGAGTTTTACGCTCAAAAGATTAAGGATAAGAGTCATACCTGGGCGGAAGAGGAGACCTATTTTGACTGGGTCAGCGCGATTCAAGGGGCCGAAGAGATGGAAAAAGAAATCGCCGCTTTAGAGGAAATCCTCGCCCATGCAGACGGTTGACGATCTCATTACCGAAGCGCAACAGGCGCTTTCGAAATACTCCTATTATATTAGACATGAAATCGTCAGTCGTGGCGCTCGCTACTGTAAGACTCGTTTGATCATCATCGACAGAGATCTTTTCGTCCAGATCAATCGCAACGAAACGGCATCGCTTACTAATTTCGCACTGATCCATCAGTCTCAAAGAATTTATGGTCGTGATGAATATCGAGGGGGCTGGCATCGACACACCTCATCAGCGCCGGAATATCACAACGGAAGCCCTGAAGGTAGCCGGTCTGTTTCGCTGACAGAATTTCTTATAGAAGTGGATGATCTCTTGTTCAGCAAGGGACTGATTTGAGCCACAGAAGGCCCGATGGATGAACTCTATCGGGCTATATTCTTGATAAGGCCATGAAAGACTGCGTCTTATCCCAGATCGCCTCTCATCAAAAGCAAACTATCAGAAATGGCAAATTCCATTTAAGTGAGGATTCAAGAACTTGTCAAAGCGTAACGCGCTCACCATTGTGGGCATCGACCTGGCCGGCTCCCCCCGCCGGCCCACGGGGGTCTGCGTCCTGCGCGGTCTGAAGGCGCAGACGCAGGTCCTGTACAGCGACGAAGAGATCCTCGACCTGATCCGTCAGACGCAGCCCGCCCTCGTCCCCATCGACGCCCCCCTCAGCCTGCCCGCCGGGCGCAGGACCATCCACGACCGCAACGGCGAACACTATCGGGAATGCGACCGGGAGTTGCAGCGCCGGGGCCTCCGCTTCTTCCCGATCACACTCGGCCCGATGCGCATGCTGACGGAGCGGGGGCTGAAGCTCCGGGCGGAGATCGAAACCCTGGGCTTTCGCGCCGTTGAGTGCTTCCCCGGCGCGGCGCAGGACGTCTGGGCCATCCCCCGCAAGCAGCACGACCTGGAGGGCCTGCGGGAGGGCTTGAGGGCGTTGAAGGTGAAAGGCATCACGGACGCCGCGACGAACGACGAGCTGGACGCCGTCACCGGCGCGCTGGCCGGGCAATGGTTTCTGATGGGAAAGGGTGAGATGCTGGGCGGAGAAGACGGGATCGTCATGCCCCTTTTATAAGGGAGACCTCGATGGATGAAAAGTTCCTGCACGAACGCATCAAGCACATCACGGACGAGGACCTGTTCTCCTCGCTGAAACTCGACCTCCCCGGCCTGAAAGGGGTGCGGGCGGCGGTCCGTGCAAAGGACTATTCGCTGGCCTGCGAGGCCTGGCGGGAGTACCTGCTGAAGGTTCCGGAGAAACGATCAAGACCGGACGAAATCTACCGGCGCGGAGACCTCGACTGGAACAACATCGTCCGGGAAGCGGATCGGGTCGTGGCGAGGGACATCAAATGCTGGAGCGATGTCTACATCCGGTATGACGGAGAGATCGATTTCTCAAGGGACGCGGGCAAGCCCTACATTTACGGGTTCCACTACTTCGGATGGATTGTCCCGCTTTCCGTCGCCTACCGGCAGACGCGCGACGAGAAGTACGCCAGAGCCTTCCTGGAGATCTTCATGCAGTGGTACCGACAGCGGGACCTGGTGAAGGGGAGCATCCCCCGCTTTGACGGGCTCTGGTATGAACTCGGCGTCGGGAACCGCCCCCCCATCTTCACGGACCTCTACTTCGCCACGCTCGCCTCAGAGGCTGCCCGCCGGCCCGAATACCACCTGAACATGCTCAAGACGATGCTGGGGCACGCCAGATGGCTATACCGGCACGAAACGTCCTACCGTGCGGGGAACTGGCAGATCTGCGGGACAAAGGCGCTCCTGTTCACCGGGCTGGCCTACCCGGAATTTCGCGAGTCCCACGCATGGGTGCGACGGGGGATGAAATGGCTGGTGGCCCACGCCCGGCGCGACGTCTACGCCGACGGCGGTCACAAGGAGCGCGCGCCACACTATCATCTGGGCGTAGCCGACGATTTCCTCAGCGTTTACCGAACGACGCCGCCCACCCGGGCGCTCGCCCGGCAGCGGCGCGAGATCGGGGCGGTGGCATCCCGGATGATGGACTGGCCGATGCGGATACTGACCCCTTCGTGCCACATCCCCACCGTAGGCGACTCCGAGTACGATCCGCAGCAGGAGCGATTCCTCCGGGCGGGTCTGCTCTTTGGAAACCCTGAACTCGTCTGGACTTCACGAGCCTCCAGCCGGGATATCGATAAGGCCCGGAAGTCATTGCATCTCAAGGAAACCGTCAGCCCCCGTGCGCCTTCCGTGGGAGCCTTTCACGGGGCCTCGTCTGGTTTCATCATCATCCGGAACGGCTGGAAAAAGGAGGATCTCTACTTCGGCCTCAACTACGGCCCCCACCGGGGCGGGCACAGTCACAACGAAGCGCTTGCCTTCCAGCTTTGGGCGAACGGCCATCCCCTGGCTGTGGACTGCGGCAGGGGCATCTCCTACGACGATCCCCTCCACCGAACCTGGTACGTCACCCCTCACGCCCACAACATGGTCGTGGTGGACGGGGCCGCCCCCTCCATCAAAGGTCGCAAAGGAAAGCTTCTTTTCTGGGAACGGAGCAAGGATCTGGATTTCATCGGCCTGACGCACAACGGTTATCTGGAACAGGGCGTCCGACATCGTCGATGCCTTTTGATCCGGCGATCCCAACCCTATATCGTCGTGCTGGACTTCCTCACCGCACAGTCCGGGGACCATCGTTACGAATGGACGCTCAACTCCCCCCTGCGCGACTTCCGGGTCAGCCGGGGGCGGGCGGTCAGTCCCGACTTTTGGGTCGGGGCTTCGGACCCCGACCGGATCGAAGCGGTCCAGCGCGCAAAGGTCAGGATGTGCCTCCCCATCGAAGGCCAGTCTACGTGGGGGATGGAGAGGGGCGAGGGCACGAATCTCCGGTTCGTCCGGCGAGGGGGGACGCTGGCGTTTCACGTCCTGCTGCTGCCCACGCAGAGACCGTCAGAGGTCCGGTTCACGGTGACTCAGGCGGACCCGAGGTCCAGGCTCCGGATCGAGGTGGAGACGACCCGGTTCAAGCATCATTATATGGTCAACTGTCTGAAAGGGGATTTCCAACATGTCTAACCTGGCCCTCTGGACGGAGGGGAGCCGTTCTTACGGCAGCAGCATCGCCTACGCCAACTACCCTTCCAGGATCAACGACGGCCTCAAGGACTTTCCGGGGAACACGAACCATGACACGGCCTGGACCTCCGCCTCGGAGAAGCTGCCCCAGTGGGCCGCAATCGCCTTTCGTCGGCCCGCCAGCGTGAACCGCATCGCCGTGTACTGGGGCCGGACCGGCGACTATGCCACGTCGCGGAAGTTCCGGGTGGAATGCCGGGTGGGAGATGGCTGGAAACGGGTCGCCTCCGTCAGCCGGACCGGGCCGGAGCGGATGACCGAGGTCGCCTTCGACCCGGTGACCTGCGAGGCCGTGCGGCTCTATCAGGGCGTGGGGGGCGGGCCGGAGGCTGCGCCGGACCGGATGCACGTGGCCGAGTTCGAGGCCCACGGCGTCTTCGTCCACGGACCGGAGGTGGATTCCCTCAAGATCCGGGACGCGCTTCGGGAAGAGTGGGAGCGGAACTACCGGGAGCAGCGGCGGCCGATCACGAAAGAGGTCCTCGCCCGGATCGACCGGAACGTCAAGAAGGAGTCCCTGACCGGCCCTATCGGGCAGGCCGAGATGGCGAAGGCCCGGCGCAACATTTTCTCCACGGCCTGGGGAAAATCCCTGTCCGAGAAAATCCTGAAGGACGCGAACTGGTGGCTGGATATAGACGACGCGGTCATTTACGACCTGATCCCGCCGGGGAACCCCAGGGCCATCTCCCCCTCCTACGAGCGGGGGTGTCCCATTCACGGCGGAGGTCGCAAGTGCATGCGGACCAACACCGCCCTCCCCTACCGGTGGCAGTGCATCGAGGGGGGCGAGTGGTGGTACAACGGCGCGAAGGTCCGGAACCCGACCACGGGCGAGACCGTGGAGGTCTGGGACGACGGGGACGGCTGGACCTCCCCGCCGGGTTTCGCCAACCCCGGCACGATCTACCACTTCCAGTCCGCCTGGCGCTACTACGTCCTGGCCAAGATGTTCTATGGGACCTACGAGCTGACCATCGACGCCCCCGAAGCCTACACCGGGGAGGTGGCGCTCATCCGGCTGGCCTACGCCTATGCCTTCACCGGGGATGAGCGCTACGCCCACAAGGCAGGGGTCATGCTCAACCGGCTGGCCGAAGTCTACCGGTTCTTCAACGGCACGGTGGACGAGCAGAGGCCGCTGACGCGGGGCTACCTTCTCCAGGTGAGCTGGGAGGAGTGGCCGATCCACGACTGCCTGGTGGCCTATGACCTGATCATGGACGTCATGCTCCAAGACAGGGCCCTTCTGGAGTTCTTCAAGTTCAGGGGGGACTGCGACTACAACGGGGATGGGAAGGTCGACTTCGAGGACATCCGCCACAACATCCACCACAACCTGTTCGGCTACATGTACGAATGGCTCCACCGGGCGATGGCCATCCAGACCGGGGACTACATCATCCGCGAGGGCCTGGTCCTGGCGGCGATGGGCGCGATGCTGGGAAACCAGGAACTGATCGAGGAGGCCATCGACGGCCCCTTCGGCCTGGCCACCAACCTCACCAACAACATGTTCCGGGACGGCAAGTGGTGGTACGACTCCCCCGGCTATTCGGTGAGCTGTATCACCGGCATGTCGCTCGAAAGGATGCTCTCCATGCGGGGCCTGAACCTGCTGGACGATACGCGGCTCCGGCTTCGGGAGGCCATCGAATTCGCCCGCAATGTGGACTGTGACGGCAGGCTGCCCGGCATCGGGGACACGGGGGGGAGCGACTCCCGGATCAAGGTCCTGAACCCCTTCGTCCCGTCCCACCACGAGGAGCTGGCCGCCATTCACACGGGGGACCGGGCCTACCTCGCCCGAAATCTGGCCCTCTCCGGGGGGGACGTGGACCGCATCCGTGACCGGTACGCGGACTGGATGCTCCTGTTCCACGCGGACCCGGCCCGGGAGGAGAACCCGGCCCCCTTCGTCCCCCGGACCGCGATCTTCCACGACTCCGGGTTCGCCATCCTGCGCACGGGCAGGGACCTGGAGACCCGCAAGCACCTGGTCCTCAACTACGGCAAGGGGAACGCCGGGCACGGCCACCGGGACAAGCTCGCGATCAACGTCGTGGCCCACGGCTACGACCTGAGCGGGGACCTCGGCTACCCCACCACCTTCACGCACAAGAAGGTGGACGGCTGGGAGAAGCACACGATCAGCCACGCGACCGTCTGCATCGACGGAAAGACCCAGGCCTTCGCCACCGGGAGTCTGGAGCTCTACGGCAGGACCCCCGGCACGCAGGTCATCTGCGCCACCGGGGAACGCGCCTACCCCGGCCTCGCGCAGGTCTACGAGCGGACCCTGGCGCTCATCGACGTGTCAGACGCTCGGGCCTACGCCTTCGACGTCTTCCAGGTGAGAGGCGGAGACGTTCACGACTACGCCTTTCACAGCCTGAGCAAGGATGACGGCAGGAACTTCGAGGTGGGCCTGCCCCCCGGCTTGGCGCTGACGCCCCAGGAGGGCGGGACCGCAGCCGGGCCGGACGTGGCCTTCGGGGATGCGCCGGGCCTGGGATACATCAAAGACGTGTCCAGGGCGAAATGCGCCGGGGCCTGGTCCGCGACCTGGCGGGTCGGGAATGAGGACGCGACCGGCATCCGGCTGACGATGCTCGGCGCAGAGGGCCGGGAGGTCATCACCGGAAAGGGCGAGGGATATGGCTTCTTCGGGAAGAGCCCCCTGGACGCCTACGTCCTGGCCCGGAGTCCCGCGAAGGGCGAAACAACAACCTATGTGGCTGTGCTGGAGCCGTTTCAGGGACATCCCTTCATCCGGTCCGTCCAGCCCCTCACCGTCTCCGGCGGCGTGGGCGCGAGGGTCTCTCTCGACGGACGGACGGACTACCTGTTCCGCAGGACCGGGGACGTCTCCGTCTGCACCTCGGAGATCGAAGGGAAGCAGGTCGAGTTCGACGGGGCGTTCGCGCGGGTCACGGTCCACGATGCCGGGACCTGCGACCTGCACCTCCTCCAGGGATCGCGCCTGAAGGTGGGAGAGGAGATCCTGGAGGGGCCGGTCCTCCCCCGTGGTCGCGTGGAGTCTGTGGATCCGACGACCGGCGCCGTCATCGTCTCCCTCTCCTCCGGGGAGGGCCTGGCGGAGGGGGACCTGATCGTCTTCAGGAATCCCGCTTATATATGTAGTAGCAGTTACGAGGTCAAAACCGTCGAAAGGCTCGATGCGAATCGCCTCAAAATCGCCCTGAGCCTGTCCCTCCACCTGTCCGAAGGGGTAGTCTCCTCCACGGGGGACGACGGCGTGTTCGAGACGAACACCTGCATGACCAAGCTGGAGGTCTGCCCGGGGCTGTTCGACGGCAAGGCGGTCTACGCGGGCGGGAGGCGTCTGGGCGCGCTCGAATCCGGCCCTGGCAGGGGGGCCGAAGACAGGCTCTTTGCGAATCGGTCCGGTGGGCGAAACCGGTTCCGGTTCGCGGACCCGTCCGTGGCCACCGGGCTGAAGGCCGGGGACAGGTTCCTCGTGTGCGATCTGGACGTTGGAGACACGTTCGAGGGGATGCGGTCGGCTTACAAACAGGGATAGCTGAGGAAGGGATGAGATCATGGACAGACAATACCTGGACAAGAAGATCAAACACATCACGGACGCGGACCTGCTCGCCTCGCTGCGGCTGGACCTGCCGGGGCTGAAGGGCGTGAAGTCCGCCGTGCAGAAGAAGGACTATCTGGCCGCGAGCGCGGCCTGGCGGGACGCCCTGAGGGCGCGGATGAAGCGGACTGCGCCGGAGGAGGAGGGCGACCCGGACCGGGCGAGCGTCCTCCGGGAGGCGGACCTGGTCGTGGCCAGGGACATCAAGTGCTGGGGCGGGGTCCGCATCCAGTACGACGGCGAGATCGACTTCTCCCGGAACCTGGGCGGGTCGTCCAACTACGGCTTCCACTACTTCGGCTGGATCCATCCCCTGGCCTCGGCCTACCGGCTGACCCGCGACGAGAAGTACGCCAGGGCCTTCGTCGAGATCTTCATGCAGTGGTACCGGCAGCGCGACCTGGTGAAGGGGGACATCCCGGCCCACGACGTGATCTGGTACGAACTCGGCTGCGGGGCCAGGGCCCATGCCTTCACGAACCTCTACTTTGCCACCCTGGACTCCGAGGCCGCCCAACTTCCGGAGTTCCACCTGTCCATGCTCAAGACCCTGCTGGGCCACGCCCGATGGGTGTATGCGTACGAGACCGCCTACGCCGCCGGGAACTGGCAGATCTACGCCAACAGCGGCCTCCTCCGGATCGGCCTGTCCTACCCGGAGTTCCGGGACGCCACCCGGTGGGTGAAGCGCGGCCTGAAATGGATCCTCGCCCACACCCGGCGGGACGTCTACCCCGACGGCTGCCACAAGGAGCGCGCCCCCCACTACCACCTCGGCGTGGCGGGCAGCTTCTTCAACGTCTACGAAAGCCTGAAGGGCGCCAAAGGGGTGAGCGTCCAGCGGAAGCAACTGGGCGACACCGTGAACCGGATGCTGTCCTGGACCATGAGCATGATGACCCCCTCCGGCCACAGCCCCACGGTGGGCGACTCGGAGTACGACATCCCGCAGGACACCTTTCTGAGGCACGGCCTCGTCCTGAAAAATCCCGAACTGGTCTGGGCCTCAAAGGCTTCCGCACAGGAGATCAGAAAGGTCTCAAAGGAACTGGGGATTCCAAAGCCCGTCAAACCCCGGGCGCCGGCCAGGCCCAGTTACCACCGGAAGGAATCCGGCTTCGCCATCGTCCGCAGCGGCTGGAAGGAGGACGACCTCTACTTCGCACTCAACTACGGCCCCTATGGCGGGGGACACAGCCACGCAGAAGCCCTTGCCTTTCAGATGTGGGCAGGCGGAAAGCCCCTGGCCGTGGACTGTGGCAGGGGCATCTCCTACGACGACCCCCTCCACCGGACGTGGTACGTCACGCCCTATGCCCACAACATGGTCGTGGTGGACGGGGCCAGCCCGTCGGTCAAAGGCCGAAAGGGACGGCTCCTGTTCTGGAAGACCACGAAGGACACGGACTTTCTGGGCCTGACGCACACCGGGTACGCGGAGCAGGGGGTCGGTCACAGGCGGTGCGTCCTGCTCAACCGGCCCCACCGCTATGCCGTGGTGCTGGACTGTCTCGACGCGAAGTCCGGGGGCCATCACTACGAATGGGTCCTCAACTCCCCCCTGATCGACTTCCGGATGGGCCAAGGGAGGGCCGACAGCCCTTCTCTGAGCGTCGTGGCCTCCAGCCCTGAGGAGATCGAAGGCGTCCAGTTCTCAAAGGTCAAGATGGCCCTTCCGATCAAGGGCCGGTCCACCTGGGGCCAGGAGCGGGAGGACGGGATGAACCTCCGCTTCGTCAAGCAGGGCGGCCCCCTCGACTTCCACGTCCTGCTGATGCCCCTGAGCCGACGGGAGGAGGTCCAGTTCACGGTGACCCGGCCCGATCCGGGGTCCCGGCACAGGCTCCGGGTGAACGTGACGACCTCCGGATTCAGGCACGCCTATTCCGTGGATTGTTCGAAAGGAGAGGTCCGAAAGGCATAAAAAATCGGCCCATACCCTCCCCCGACGTTTTAGGGGTGTTCAATGGAACGCCCCTAAAATAGGGGAGCGTTTTCAGCGCAATCGTCGTATATTTTTTTTAGATCAACGGAAGCAATGAGATTTGGCGAATTCGAACTCTTCCTGGTCAGCGACGGCACGGTCCATCTGGACGGCGGGGCCATGTTCGGCGCCATCCCGAAGGTGCTGTGGGAGAAGCTCCACCCCGCCGATCACCGGAACCGGATCCTGCTGGGGTTGAACTGCCTGTTGATCCGGACGCCCACGGAGACGATCCTGGTGGACACCGGCATCGGCAGCGTCTACGATGAGAAATTCGCCTTCCTGAATGGCGTGGACCAATCCGGGGCAGATCTCCTCAGAAGCCTGGCCGCCGTGGGCGTGCGACCGACGGACATCACCCGGGTCATTTTAACGCATCTGCACCTGGACCACGGCGGGGGGAACTGCTGTAGAGATGGGCACGGAGCGTTCGTCCCCACCTTTCCGAACGCCCCCTATTACATCAACCGGAAGGAGCTGGCCTTTGCGAAGCGGCCGGACCCCCGCAGCAGACCCGCCTACCTTCCGCACACCTGGGAGGTCCTCGAAAGACGGGAACAGGTGGTCCTCACCCCCGAAAACGAGGAGATCGTGCCCGGCGTGTCGGTGATGGCCACGCCGGGACACACGCAGGACCATCAGTCCGTCCTGGTGCGCTCGGAGGGGCGGACCGCCTGTTTTCTGGCGGACCTGGCGCCCACCCCATCACACCTGAAAACGCATTATGTCATGGGGTATGACCTCTTTCCGAAGACCACGATGGAGACCAAGGAGCGGGTGCTGAGACAGGCCCTGGAGGAGAATTGGTTGCTCATCTTTGAGCACGCCCCGGGCATCAAAGCAGGTTACCTGACCGAAGGCCTGCAGGTCCGGCCGGTCGAAGGGCTGTGAAGCGTGAAGCGTATCTCGCGAGAGGGTTTTACGAGATACGAGATACGAGATACGAGATACGAGATACGAAAATGTCCGACACCACAGTTGTGATCGCAAGCGCGTGCCGCACCCCCATCGGGTCCTTCATGGGAGCCCTCTCCCCGCTCACGGCGCCTCAACTCGGCAGCATCGCCATCCGGGAAGCCCTCCTGCGGGCGGGCCTGAAGGGAGAGGACATCAGCGAAGTCCTCATGGGCGAGGTGCTGACGGCAGGGGTGGGACAGGCCCCGGCGCGCCAGGCGGCCCTGGGGGCGGGGGTCCCGGACACCGTCCCCTGCACGACGATCAACAAGGTCTGCGGGTCCGGCTTGAAGGCCGTGATGCTGGCGGCGCAGGCCATCCAGACGGGCGACGCCGACATTGTGGTGGCCGGCGGTATGGAGAGCATGTCGAACGCCCCCTACCTGTTGGACAGGGCCCGCTCCGGCTATCGCCTGGGCCACGGCATGCTGGCAGATAGCCTCATCCGAGACGGCCTGTGGGACGTGTACAACGATTTTCACATGGGGGACGCCGCCGAGGCCTGCGCCCGGGAATGCCACATCTCCCGCGAGGCCCAGGACGCGTTCGCCATCCAGTCCTACAGGAAGGCCCAGGCAGCACAGGCAGGGGGATACTTTCGAGAGGAGATCGCGCCGGTCGTGGTGGAGGGCCGGAAGGGGCCGACGGGGGTCTCCGAAGACGAGGAACCGGGCAAGGCCGACTTCGACAGGATTCCACGTCTGAAGCCGGTCTTCCAGAAGGACGGAACGGTCACGGCAGCGAATGCGTCTTCTCTGGGGGACGGGGCAGCGGCCTGCGTGCTCATGTCCGAGAGGCGTGCCAGAGATCTGGGGCTCGAACCCCTGGCCAGGATCGTCGCCCAGGCCTCCGCGGCCAGGGAGCCTGCGCGGTTCACCCTGGCCCCTGCGAAAGTGATCCCCAGGGTGTTGAGCAGGGCCTCTCTCGCCTTGAGCGACATCGACCTCTTCGAGATCAACGAGGCCTTCGCCGTCGTGAACCTGGCCGTGGGGCAGATCCTGGGCCTGGACACGGACAGACTGAATGTACACGGCGGGGCCGTGGCCCTGGGGCACCCCATCGGCGCCAGCGGCGCGCGCATCCTGGTGACCCTGCTCTACGCCATGAAGCGTTACGACAGGAGACGGGGGCTGGCCGCGCTCTGCATCGGCGGCGGGGAGGCCACAGCCCTCATCGTGGAGCGGTGAGAAGGTTTCAGGCAGGAAGCATACATGGGAACAATCCCCACGACCCGAGTCGAACTCGTGGAGGTATGAGCCGGATGCGCCGTCTCCTGGGCCGGTTCGTCCGCCCTCTCGCCTTTCGCCTCTTTCAGCCCCTCCTCCTCCGGCTCCGCTATCGCGATGCCGTGCTGTTCGGCTGCCGGCTCCGGGCCGCGCCGGGGGTCTTCCATCCCGGCCTCTACTTCAGCACGAAATGCCTGGCGCAACACCTTCTGGCCATGAATCTTAGCGGCAAGTCTTTTCTCGATCTGGGGACGGGGTCGGGCGCGCTCGGCATCCTCGCGGCCAGGCAGGGGGCGCGTGTCCTGGCCCTGGACATCCATCCCGCCGCCGTGGCCCTGGCCCGGACCAATGCCGCACTGAATCACGTCGCGGACCGGTTCGAGGCCCTGGAGAGCGACCTGTTCGGCGCAATCCCCGAAGGCCAGCGGTTCGACCTGATCGCCTTCAACCCCCCCTTCTACCCCCGGACCCCGGGGAACGACGAAGACCGGGCCTGGTTTGCCGGGGAAGGTTACCAGACCCTTCGCGCCTTCTTCCAGGACGCGGGCCGGTTCCTCGCCCCTGCCGGCCAGGTCGTCGTCATCTGCTCCACCGATATGGACCTGAATGAGATCACCCGGTTCGCCGGGGAGGGCGGTCTGAGCCTCGTCCGGGAGATCGTCCAGCCTCATCTTTTCGAAAAGTTCGTCATTCGGGAATACCTCAACTGAGCCTCATCCCCATCCTTCCCACCTTCGCGTTGACGAATCCCTTTGCCAGACGCAGGAAGCTCCGGCGCGGGCTCTGGAGCTGTTTGTGGACCGCCACCTCTCCCTGCATCCACCGCGCCGCGAAGTCATAGAATCGTCGTGAGTGTCTCCCCCCCACCTCCAGGTCCCGATCCGTCCGGTCCGCCCACGCCCCTCGCGCCACGATCCGGTCCTCCACCGTCTTGTAGTAAGGGGTCCCCTTGATGGGATAGGATACGGTGGTCAGGAACAGGTCCGGGCTGGAACGCTTGAGATGCTCCACCGTGGCTTCCAGATCCTCCACCTCCTCCCCCTCGTAGCCCAGCATGATGAACATCCCGGTCTGAATGCCGTACCGCCCCAGGAGGCGCGTCATCTCCCGGACCTGCTCCACGGTCACGCGCCGGTCCATGGCATCCAGCACCCGCTGGGACCCGCTCTCGGACCCGATCCAGAGCCGGTTGCAGCCCATGTCCGCCAGCGTCCGGATGACCGGTTCGTTCAGCCGGTCGGCCCGCGAAATGCACTCAAATGGTACGTACAAGTTTCTCTGCTTCAATTCGTTCGCGTAATCGAACAGCCAGCGATGGTGGATCGTGAACACGTCGTCCGCGTACCAGAGCGTGTCCGGACGATAGTCGGCCACGATCCGCTCCACCTCGTCGGCCACGTTGCGCGGGGACCGCCGGCGGTGCGTCTCCCCGTAGACCGACCGGCTGCACCAGGCGCACGTGTAGGGGCAGCCCCGGCTGCAGATCAGCGAGACGGCCCCCACGCCGTGACGCCCCCGCCAGGCCTGGAGGTACCGGGCGATGTCCACGGCGGCCCGGTCCGGGAATGGCTGGGGGTCCAGGTCCTCGATCAGCCCCCTGGCCGGGGTGCGAACGATGCGGCCATCGGCTTCCCGGTAGACCAGCCCCTGGATGGCGTCCAGTCCCCCCATCCCCTTTTGGAGGAGATCCTCCAGCGTCCGCTCCCCCTCCCCCACCACGACCGCGTCCGCGCCGCAGGCCAGGTACTCCTCGGCGTAGTAGGGCGGGTCCGGCCCCCCTGCGATCACAAACGCCCCGCAGGCGCGCGCCTCCCGCATCATGCTCAGGGCGCTCCCCTTCGTCATCAGATTACATGATAGGCCGACCGCCGGAGGTCGCTCCCGCCGAAGGAGTTCCGAGAACTCCTCCCGCCGCCGGAAGGTGGCGTCGAATACCCCCACGTCGAAGCCTTTCGCCTTCAGATGCGATGAGAGGTAGAGGAGGCCGAGGGGCGGATAGGGCCGCATGACCTTCCGCTCCTTCGGGTCTTCGTTCAGGAAATAGCCGTGGGCGAGGAGGATGTCCATGTTAAACCCAAATGCAAAATGCAAAATGCAAAATGCAAAATGTAAACGGCCTTTTATTCTCCATTTTGCATTCTCCACTTTGCATTCTCTTGTGATTCAAACGTCGGTCTGTTCGTCTTGCGGCGCAGCCACATCAGCCGGGCCCAGGAGAAAGGCAGGACTGCGGCGTGAAACGCACCCGATGCGATCCGGGGAAAAAAAGTGTGAGGCGTGAGGCGTGAGGTGTGAGGTGTGAACGCCTTCTGCGCCCGGAACATCCGGTGGACCGTGGTGTGCAACTGCCGGTAGAAGTCCGGGGCGTAGGTCCCCCGGTAGAGCATGGCCAGGTCCCCGCTGTCGTTCCAGTTCCGCTTCTCGCCCAGCCCTGTCTGAACGCGTTCGTAGAACTCCGTGCCCGGCAACGGGTAGGAGACGGAGATGCCGATGTCATCCGGCCTGCAGGCCCGCACCATCCGGAGCGTGGCCCGGATGTCCTCCCACGCCTCGCCGGGGTAGCCGAACTGCAGGAAGAAGCAGACCTCGATCCCAACGGCCCGAAGCCGTTGCGCGGCCTCGTGGATCTGCTCCACGCGCAGGTCCTTGTCCATCCGGTCCAGAACCTGCTGCGAGCCGGACTCGGCCCCCATCCAGACCGTCCGGCAGCCCGCTGCCTTCAGCGCGGCGACCGTCTCCGCGTCCATCAGATCGGCCCGCATCTGGCACTTGAACGGGATCACGGCGTCCTGTTCCCGGACCCGATCCGCGAACCGCCCGATCCACCCCGGCTTCAGGCCGAAGATGTCGTCCCCGAACCAGATGTGGTCCGGCTGATATTCCCGCTTCAGCAGGGCCAGTTCCTCAGCCACACTTTCCGGGCTGCGCACGGAGTAGCGCTGCCCGTAGACCGGCTTGGCGCACCAGTTGCACCGGTAGGGGCAGCCCCGCGTCGTGACCATGTTCAGGGAGAAGTATCCGTGCCGCTCCCGCCAGAAATGCCGGTACTGCGCCATGTCCACGAGGTCCCACGCCGGAAATGGGAACTGGTCCAGGTCGCGCACGAGGGACCGGGCCGGGGTACGCGCCTCTCCCCCCTCCGGGCCGGGCAGGGCCAGGCCGGGGAGGGTCTCCACGGGCGTCTGGCTCTGGCCCGTCAGCCGGTCCATGAGATCCGCCAGCGTCTCCTCCCCTTCGCCCACGATCACGTAATCCGCCCCGGCCCGGTGGTATTCGGGGGCGTGGTCCGTGGCGTCCGAGCCGGAGACGATCACCTCACAGCCCTGCGCCTTCGCGATCCGGATCATGGTGAAAGCTGCCTCCCGCATCCTCAGTAAACACATCTTGGAGAAGTAGTTGAACTGATCCTCGTAGAGGATGGCGTAGCGGGGCTGATGCCGGTCCAGGGCCTCTGCCCACGCCTCCTCGGACGGGGCCAGCGTGGCGTCGAACAGGGCCACGTCATACCCCCGCTCCCGAAGAGCGCTGGCCGCGTAGAGCGTCCCCAGCGGCGGATAGGGCTGGCCCATCTGCCACATCTTGGCGTCAAACCGGAGGAAGTAGGACTGTCCGAAGAGGATATCGGTCATGGCGGCAGTCTTGTAGGGCGGAGATAATGACGTTTTGGAATCTATTTCGGTAATCGTCGTCTGCCACGCCAGTCCGTCCATAAATGAACGGACTGGCGTTCCAACCAAGCCCGGCCTGGCCGGGCTTCAAAAACAAAACCGCTTAACAGCCCCGTTCACGGGGCTTGCTCCGCAAGGCAGCCTGTTCGTTTACGGACAGGCTGCCTTCACGAAAGCCCCTCCAGGTTCTTTCGCACCAGCACCGTGTGGGGATGGTCCTCGCCTAAGAACTCCCGAAAGATGCGGAGCGCACGCCCAGTCGCCGCCTTTGCCCCCGGCAAATCGCCCAGAGCCTGAAGCACTTGCCCCAGGAAGAAGTTTTTCATGGAGTTCACCCCCTCTGCAAGATCCCCGCCTCTCTCAAAAACCCCTCCACCTCCCCCCAGAACGCCTCCCAATCCGGCGGGCAACTGTTGTGTCCACAGTCGTAGGTGAGCAGCCTACCCCGTTGCGCCGCACGGGATAACGCGACTCCGTGTTCGTAAGGGATCAGCCCGTCCCGCGTCCCGTGGGCCACCAGGACCGGCCCGGCGAAAGTCCTGACGACCGCGAGGTTGTCGAACGGGTCCCGGACGAGCAGGCCGGGGACCAGGAACTTCCAGGACAGGGCGCGGAGGCTGGTGAAGGTCGAGAGGAGGATCAGGGCTGCGGCAGGCCGTTTCCCGGCCAGGGCGCAGACCGCGCCGCCGCCCAGGGAGCGCCCGAACAGGACGATCCGGGAGGCGTCCACGTCCTTCCTTGCGGCCAGGGTATCATACGCGGCGACAAACGCCTCCGTCACCGTCTGTTGAGAAGGCATCCCTTCCGAACGCCCGTAACCAGGATACTCGACGAGCAGCACGCCCACCCCAGGACGCCGGAGCCCTTCCATCTGTTCCGGCCAGAAGTCGATGAGCTCGGCGTTGCCGTGCGCGAAGATCACCGCCGGGGCAGGGCCTGCCTCCTGACTCAGCGGCGGGAGAAACCAGGCCTCGACCCTTCCGCAAGAGGTGTTTAGCCAGATCCGCTCCATGCCGGGGAAATCGTCCGCCACGCTCGACGGGGCCGGGACCTGGATGCCCGGGAAGACGATCTTCCGCTGCCACAGGAACAGGAGGCCACACCAGGCGAGATAGACCGCCAGCAGGCCCAGAAAAATGATCTGCACGGAGATGCGCACCTTCGATCAACCCCTCTTTATCAATCCCCCAGGATCGGCCTGAGCGCCACCTCGAAGGCGTCGGCCATCTGCGAGAAGCCCAGGTCCGTGGGGTGGGACCCGTCCACGGTCCCCTCGCCGTCGTCCTTCAACAGATGATCCCCGTGCAGATAGTGCAGATTCCGGCCCCCCCCTGCCGTGAGGTTCTCATAGGCCTGCCTCAGGGCCGCGCGTTTGGCGTGGTGGGGACGTCCCTGCGGGGCCAGGAGGCGCGCGTTGGAAGCGGTGCGCTCCTCCACGAGCAGGATGGGCGTGTCCGCATGCGCCCTGCGAAGGGTCTGCACAAAGGGCTCGGCCCGCTCGACCACCTCCTGGGTCTGCATATTGGCCTGAGCGTCCAGGACGTAGATCGCGGGATCGAGCTCGGCCAGCAGGGACGCGATCTCCGGCTCCATCTTGCCATTCCCGGAGAAACCGAGGTTGATGACCGGGTAGCCCAGCCGGCGTCCGACGATGGCGGGATAGGCCATGCCGGGCCGCGCGGCGCACCCCCCCTGCGTGATCGACGTGCCGTAGAAGACGATAGGCTTCTCTCTGCCGGGACCCCGCGAGGCCCCCTTCGCGATCTTTCTGTCCCCGGGGATGCCGACCTCCACGGACGTCACCCCGTTGTAGAGCGGCAGGTAGAGCAGGTATTCCCGCACGCCCAGCGGGAGGTTTCCCGCGAGCTGGAGCGCGTTGGTCTGCGCCGCAGGCCGCCCGACGCCCAGCCAGCGCCACGACCCGTCTCCGGCCTTCGCGTACAGGTCCAGCCCGCTCACCCCCGTGGCAGGCATGTGGTTCATGGCCAGGTTTTCGGAGAGGAGGGTCCAGCGCCCCTGGATGGCCGGGGCGTCGGTGACAAACCGCACACACATCCCGGCGGAGTGGTGGCTCAGGTTCCAGACCGGCTCCCGGACCACCCCCTCTGCCCTGGCGGGAAAGCGGTCATAGAATGACTTGGTATCCGCCCAGCCTTTGCCTTCCACCTCCAGATGCTGAATGTCATACCAGAACGTCTCCGCCTCGGCCTTCGCCAGGCCGGGGTCCAGCGCGTTGTCAACGGACATGGCTACCACTCCCTCCTTATTATTGAATTATTGACGTTTCAACTGCTCCAACTCCACGAAGATCATCTCCTCCCGCCCCTCCTCATTCGCCTTGGCGACCACCCGCCCGTCTTCCGCGACGATGCAGGTCCCCCCCTCCTGGAAGTGGTGGTAGGAGAACCCGCACCGGTTCGTGGCCACCAGGGGCGTCCGCAGCTCCTTCGCGTGCCGCTGCGGCTCCCCGTCCTGGACCACGTTGCCCCGGTTGTTCTGCCCATTTCCGTAAAGTTAAGCTTAACATATTGAATAAAAATAAGATACAAAAAATTATATGGGGGATTCTGCGAGCATTTCTTAGGAGAACTCACCCATTGGCCCGCCTAAAGTGGCCTCTGCGCCCCTAATTGCTGAAAAATCGAGCA
>SICM01000042.1 GCA_009694805.1 Candidatus Latescibacterota bacterium | reverse complement strand
GCACGTGGGGTTTAACCAAATGCCACAACTCCGCAGACGTCTGTTTTTCGCTGGACAGAAAGCGTTGGATGCGGTCATGGCTAACTGTCCCGCCCAGCAGCGATGCCAAACCAGTCGCAGTCGTTTGCCCAAACGAACTGATGAGGTAACGCTATACAGGTCAAGAAGGTCTTTGTTGGTCATACCCCAAATTTAATCAATTCTCCCCGCGCTGCGTAAGGTGAGTTACTCTCTGCTTTTTGCTTTTCATTTTTCCCACACGACCGGACACCCTCTTGAGGTCGTATTTCATCGGGTAAGCTGAATGATTCGCTCCGGCACGGTGTCCGGCACCAGCCCCTCCGACTCCACGATGATCTGCCCTTTCTGGCTGGTCAGAAACGCGAGGAATCCCGCCCTCGGGGAGGCCTCCACCGCCCCGCCCGTGGTGCAGGCCAGCAGGGGTCGGCGGATCGGATACCGGTTCTTGTAGACGCTCGGCGCAGAGGCATCCACGAACGCCTCCCCCGGCTTCTGAGCGATGCGGAGGGCCTTGACGCGCCCCTCCTTGAGCCACGCCAGACCGACGCAACCGATGCCTCCGGGCTCGGAGGCCACCCGGTCCACCACTTCCTGCGAGGTCCTGCAGACCACGCCTCCGACAAAGCCTTCGCCTGCCAGCACCTGTTTCCGGACCACCTCGTAGGTCCCGGAATTCCGGTCGCGGACCACGGGAACCACGGGCCGGCCGCTCCCCCCCACCTCGCTCCACGACCCCGCCTTCCCCCCGAGCAACCCGGAGACCTGCCCTACGGAAAGGCTATCGACGCGGTTCTGGGGATGGACGATGAAGGCCACCCCATCGACGGCGATCCGGTAGACACTCAGCGGGAGATTCCCTTCCGCAGCCGCCCGTTTTTCATCGTCCCCGACGTCCCGGGAGATGACGGCCATGCCCGCCTCCCCGTTGAACAGCCTGACCAGCGCCCCCCGGGAGTCCGTCGAAACGACGTCGATCCGGGCCTCCGGATAGAGTATCATGAAGGCCCGCGCCTCCCGCTCGATCAGGGGAAGGGCGCTGTCCGCACAGGCCACGATCAGATGGCCCTTGACAGTCGTCTCCCTGGAAGACCCGCATCCCAAACCCCCTGCGCACATCCCGATCAGGAGAACGACCGCCCACCCCGACGGTAAGGCGCGAGACATGAAGCGTGAGGCAAGCGTTCTCTTTTCTTCCGCCTCTCGCCTGTTGCCTTCCGCCTTCATCGCTCATCCCTCTTCCGCTTCCCCTTCATCCGCGTCTGGACGAACCGGAGCACCCCGTAGAGGAGGACGACGACGCCGAACAGCACCCGGATGCGATCCCCTCCGGCGAACTTCGGCACCAGGAAACCCGAGATGATCAGAATGCCACACCCCACCATCAAAGCAGAGATGAGATATCCCAGGATATCCAGGAGGTTCCCCAAAGGACTAATGCCTCTCCCCGGCAGGGGGGATCTCCGCCGCGGGTTCGACGGGTATGCGGGTCTCCCCCGTCACCGCTCCGGTCTCCCCCGCCTTCCCGTTGGCAGCCGGGGCCTCACTGCCCAGGATGACGATGTCGATGCGGCGGTTCCTGGCGCGACCTTCAGGCGTATCGTTCGGGGCCACGGGCCTTCCTTCCCCATAGCCCACAATTCCGCTGGCGCGATTGGGGTCGAGACCGTGCCTTTCGACAAGATAGTTGTAAGCGTTAATCGCACGCGCAGCGGAGAGGGCCATATTGTTGGGATATGTCCCGCTGATCGGCATGTTGTCCGTATGGCCTTCGATGCGGATGGCGCTGTTGTACTTCCCAAAGACTTCTGCGAGACTGTCGAGGACGGCGCGCGCGGCGGGTTTG
This sequence comes from Candidatus Latescibacterota bacterium, assembly GCA_009694805.1. Classification (GTDB taxonomy): domain Bacteria; phylum Latescibacterota; class UBA2968; order SICM01; family SICM01; genus SICM01. The sequence goes on along the minus strand of SICM01000042.1, from coordinate 25,193 downwards.
AGGTCGGCCTGGCCAGAACTGAAGGTGAGTTTCTCTGGGAGGCTGATGACGGTCCCTTCGCTGGTCTGCTTGACCTGGAACTTCTCCTCCCCATTCTCACCCTGGCTAAGGGACTGAAGTTCTTTGGTCATCTGCTGCTGGGCCCCCGATCCCGATCCGCTCGCACCGCCCGTGCGGCCGGTCCGGAAGCCCGGTTTGGGGTGTTCGCCCACCAGAGAGGGTCCAGCCCGATGGGCACGCCTTTTCCCCCCCCTGAGCCGAAAGCGAGGTTGAGCGCCGCCGAATAGGACCTGAATTTCTGGATGTCCTGTTGAGACATGGAATACAGGAGGATGAAGAGGCCGAGAAGGAGCGTGATCAGGTCCGCGTACGTGAGGATGTACCGCTCCGCACTTTCGTGTTCTTCCTGGTGTTTTTTCTTCGCCATCGGATATCACCTCATTCCATCCACGGATGCCTCACGCCGCCCTGGCCTCCACTGCCCCCTCTTCCTTGCGCTCCGAAGGGGGCAACAGGGAGAGCAACTGCTGCTGGAGCATGCTGGGGTTCGTGCCCGACTGGATCTCGAACACGGCGATCATGGCGATCCGGAGGTAGTGCTCCTCCTCCGCATTCCGGTTCTTCAACTTGTCGGCCACGGGCAAAAAAATGACGTTGGCCACGAACACCCCCCACAGCGTGGCGATGAACGCCGCCCCGATGTGGTGGATCAGTTCCGTCGGGTCCCCCCCGGCGCTGGCGAGCGTCGCGATCAGCCCCATCACTGTTCCGATGATCCCCATCGTGGGGGAATAGGCCCCCATCTGCGCGAACATCTTGGCCGATGCGATGTGGCGCTCCGACATCATCTCCAGCTCCCCCTCCATCACCTTCTGAACCTGCTCGGGCTCCACCCCGTCGATGGCGAGCTTCAGGCCGCGCTGGACGAACGGGCTTTTCATGTTGGCCAGGTGCGATTCGAGGGTGAGGATACCCTCCCTGCGGGCCAGCTCCGCGAGGTGGATCATGTCCCCGATCAGTTTGACGGCCGACAGGTCCGGGTCGAACATCGCCACCTTGAAGAAACTCGGCATACTCAGGAACCTGGAGGTGGGGTTCCCGATCATGGCCGTGGCCATCGTCCCGCCGAACACGATGATCATAGCAGGGGCCTGAATCAGGCCCCCCAGGGTCCCTCCCTCCAGGAGGAAGGAGCCGAAGATGGAGGCGAACCCCAGCATCAGGCCGAACAGGAGACCGAAGTCCACGTCGCGATCACACCCCTTTCTTCAAGGATGAAGGATAAAGGATGAATGGTTTCTTTCCGCCTTCATCCTTCCGCCTTCCGCCTTTTCTTACGCCCTCCGCACCGCCGCCTCACGAGATGTCCCTTTCCCGTTGGCCGCGGCGGCATTCCGCCTGAGGTACCACTCCACGACAAAGGGGGAGGCGATGAAGATGGAGGAGTAGGTCCCCACCACGACGCCAAAGGCCAGGGTCAGCGAGAAGACCCGGTTGACCTCGCCGCCGAAGAAGAACAGGATAAGCAGCACGAAAAAGACCGTGAGGTGGACGACAATCGACCGGTTCAGCGTCTCGTTGATGCTCCGGTTGACGACCTCCTCGTATTTCTGCCCCCTCCGGAAGGACCGGAGCCCCTCCCGGATACGGTCGTAGACCACGATGGTGTCGTTGTTGGAGTACCCGAGCAGCGTCAGCAGCGCCGCCACGACCCCCATCGACATCTCCTCCCTCAGGATGGCCAGGAAACCGAGCGCCATCATCGCGTCGTGGAACAGGGCGACGATCGCCCCCACTCCGAACTTGAACTCAAACCGGAAGGCGATATAGATCAGGATGCCGAGCATCGACCAGAGGACCGCCTTGGTCGCATTCCACATCAACTCCTTCCCGATCTTGGGTCCCACGTTGACCTCCTGGCGAACCCAGTCGGGGCCCAGGTTGTTCGGAAAGGACTGCTTGAGGTGCACTTTGACGGCCTCTGAAAGCCCCTCCTCTCCGCCCCCTCCCACTCGGATCAGGATCTGCTTCGGGTTGTTCTCCACGCTCTTGATCTCGCTGTCGCCCAAGTTGAGCGTCTTCCCCTGTACAGGCACAGCCCCCAGCGCGCCCCGGACCTGTTCCACCGGGACAGCGGGGTCGAAGTGGGCCTCCAGGAGCGTCCCCCCCTGGAAGTCGATCCCGCTCTTTATCCACCCCTGCCCGGCAAGGGCCATAACGATGACCAACAGACCCGGGATCGACAGGACCCCGGAGATCACGAACGCCAGTCTCCGCACCTTGATGAAATCGAAATTGGCCCCGTGGAACGGGTCGATCATCCCGATGCTCAACTGCCGGGGCCGCCACCGGTCGATCGCAAAGTCAAAAACCGCGCGGGTGATCGTGATGGCCGTGAACATGCTGGCGATGATCCCCACGATCAGCGTCACCGCAAACCCCCGGATCGGCCCCGTCCCGAACTCGTAGAGGGCCACGGCCGTGATCAGCATCGTCACGTTGGAGTCCAGGATCGTGCGAAAGGCCTTCTCATAGCCGATCTCTATCGCCGCCTTCACGGTCTTGCCGGCCCGCAACTCCTCCTTCACCCGCTCGAAGATCAGGATGTTGGCGTCCACGGCCATACCGATCGTCAGGATGATCCCCGCGATGCCCGGCAGCGTGAGGGTGGCCTGCAAGTAGGCCATCACGGCCAGGAGAAAGACCAGGTTCAGGAGCAGGGCCAGGTCCGCCACAAGGCCGCTGAGGCGGTAATAGAGAATCATGAAGAGGGCGACCACCAGCAGGGCCGCCAGCGACGCCTGCGTCCCCATCCGGATGGAGTCCGCGCCCAGGGACGGGCCCACGACCTGCTTGCTGATGATGTTGATCGGCGCGGGCAGGGCCCCGGCCCGCAACACGATGGCCAGGTCCTGCGCCTCCTCCATCGTCTTGCTCCCGGTGATCTCGCCGGTGCCCCGGTCGATCTTGCTCTGGATCGTCGGTGCAGAGGCCACCTTCCCGTCCAGCACGATGGCCATCCGGTGCCCCACGTTGGCCCCGGTCACGCGCCCGAAGATGCGCGTCCCTTCGGGTGTCGTCCGGAAGCTGACGAGGGGCTGGTTCGCGTTGGTGAACGACTGCCCCCGTTGCGCCCGGGCGTCCGCGATCACCTCTCCCGTCATCTCCGGGCGCTTCTTGACGTAGTAGATCGGAAGGATCTTCTGCCCCTGGGCGTCCTCCACGTGCGCCGTCCAGAGAAACGCCCCGTCTTCCGCTGAGATCAGGCCCTGCACTTCCGGGTCGGCCAGGATGGAACGCACCCGCTCTTCATTCTCCTTCGGCGCCACGATGTCATTTCCGTACTCCGTCAGCAGGGAGGTCAACGGATGGGCCTTGTCCTCCCCGCCCGTCAGGTCCGTCCCGAAGGCCTTCTGCCGCGCCGCCAGCCGCTCATCGATCCGGTTCAGCAGCGAGCGGAACGCCTCCGCCTCTTTCAGCAGCCGAAACTCCAGAAGGGCCGTCTGGCCAATCAGGTTCACGGCCCGGTCCACGTCCTTGACCCCCGGCAATTCCACGATGATCCGGTTGTCCCCCTGCTGCTGGATGACCGGCTCGGCCACGCCGAACTGGTCGATCCGGTTGGCGATCACCTCGTGCGCCCGCCGCCCGGCGTCCTTCGCCTCTTCCGGCGTCAGTTTGGAGGTGTCCACCTCCAGGACGAGGTGCATGCCCCCCAGCAGGTCCAGACCGAGCTTGATCGCCCGTTCCCGATGGTTCGCAGCCGGGGTCCCGATCAGGCCGTAATACCGGAGCGTCGGATAGAGCGCAAAGACAGCCGCAATGAGGGTGAAAAAGATGACGATGGTTCTGAACAGATGGCGCTTGCCCATGAAATCCCCAGTGCCCGATGATGTGGGGGCGACCGATCGATCGCCCCCACTGCTATGATCTCTTCTCTATTTCTTCACCTGCTGATCCTTCGCCTGCTCGCGCAGCCCCTTGATGATCTCCTGAATCTGTTTGGCATTGGACGCCCTGGGAGAAGCCTTGAGGTAGGCCTCGTAGGCCTTGGCGGCTTCCAGGTTGTCTCCCTTCTTCTGGTAGGTGACCCCCAGATTGAAATAGATCCCCGCAGGCTTCGGATGTCTCAGACTGAGGGCCTTGTTGTAATGGGTGATGGCATCGGCAAAAGACTCCTTATCCAAGTAGGCGTTGCCCAGCTTGAAGAAGGTCTCCGCGTTCTTCGGGTCAGCCACGGCCGCTTTCTTATACGCGTCGATGGCCTCAGAGAACATCTTCTTATCCTTGTAGGCGAGGCCGAGGTCCTGGTAGTATTCACCTTTAGGATTGTATTTGATAGCCTCTTTGTAAGAGGCAATAGCATCGTCCAGGGCCCCCTTCTTCTTGTAAGCCTTGCCCAAGTTGAAGTGAGCAGGGGCCAGGTCCGGTTTCATCTGGATGGCCTGCTTAAATTCGGCGATAGCCTCGTTGGTCTTTCCCTGTTTGAGGAGACTAATTCCTTTATTATTGTGATCCTCTGCCTTCTGGCCGTGTGCGATTTCTGCACGGAATCCTAAGAATATACTCAAGGTTACAATCACCAGGGGCGCTATACGGCGCACTAACATTGATGAACCTCCATCGGGAATTTAAACGCGTGAGGGCATCGTGCGCGCAACGACATATCTCTGACGATGACCTCGTAGACGATTCTTCACAATCTGATACAAAATCTCACAGAAAGCAAGCTTTTTATTTCAGCCCCCCCCCCTGCCTCGCCGCTCCCCGCGCAGCACCCATCGGGTGATCCCTGCGATGCATCCCGTGGTCAGCAGGCCGCCCGATACCAGCATCGTGACACCCACAATCATGTCCGTGCTTTGCGGGTCCTGCGTCATTCCGACGATCTGTGCCCCGATCACCATGGTACACAGCGACAGCGTCGTCAGAACCGTCCATATCATCCATCCCAGAAGACGTCCGATCTCGACCTCCTCCTTGTTGTAATCATTGTAAATATGAACAATCACCCTTCCGCACGCAAGTCGCGGGCCCCGGGTCTCTAATCCTCATTCGCCTGTCTCCGCCCTCTTCCAACTAGGACGACCGGGAGGGGGGAGAGGTTGCAAGATCCTTTCTTCGGCGCCCTCAGCCTGTCTCACTCCCTCACCACGGACACCTGGCGCGCGCCTTCGTCCTTTCCCTTCCCCACCTTGCACATGCCGCACGGCACATAACCTCTGTTCACCGCCTCCTCTGCCGACGCAAACCAGATTCGTTTGACCCCTTTGATCTCTCGAACCCGCCGGCACGACGGACGGTGATACTTGTGGCTGGTCACGGAGCCTACGAAAATCCGTTCTCGGCCCGGGTCCCGGTTCACCCGGACCCCCTGAGCCACGGGAGGACGGTTCGTCCAGTGGCCCTCGATCACCTCCAGGGCAGCCAGGAATTCGGCATAGTAGTTCCGCGAGGCGAACTTGAACAGGGGGCCCGCATAATTCTCCACAATGTGGGCGATGTCGCTCGATCCCGTCTGGGTCCGGGCCCGGAGCATCCCCGGCAGCCCGTGGTTGTAGGCGGTGATGGCCAGTGGCCACGCTTTCAGATGATCGTAGTTGCGCCGAAAGATCTTGGCCACCGCCTCCGTGGACATGAGCGGATCGTGCCGGGGGTCGGTACGGCGCAACCGGGGCATGTAGCGGTTTTTCTCCCAGTCCGTGATCTGCCAGACCCCCACGGCCCCTGCGTGAGACCGGGCCTTCACCTCGAACGGCGACTCCACCAGCGTCAACACCCAGAGATCCTCCGGAACCCCTCCCCGGCGCAGGATGCGTCGCATCCGGTCACGATAGCGCGTGGCCCGCTCCAGCCCCACCTCAAACTCGTCGCTCAGACACCGCTGCGCCCGGATGGAGGCGCTGGCCCTCCGGTAAACCGCCGGGTCCAGGCTCCGCCCCCACAGCTCCCAGGTGCGCCGGGCGTCTCCCGTCAGAAGCAGCGAGTCGATGGGGCCGGTCGCCAGCCCCTCCAGGATCCTCTGGTAACGCGCGACGACCGCGGCGGCCACGGGCTTGGAGACCTTCCAGCTCGGCGATGGCAACGACACCACGTCGTAGATCACCGACAGATCCATATTGTCGTGGATCAGCGCCTGCCGGGAGGAGAACTGCGCGTAGACCTTCTTCCAGAATTCCACCTGCGGCACGAGGCTGATCGGCTTGGGAAATGACCCGGAGGAGTCGGTCAAGACCCCTTCGGCCCGAGCGCTGGTGACCCCCCAGACGAGAAATGTCAGGATGTAAAGTCGTCTCAGGTTACCCATCTGTCTCTCCCTCTATAGCCATCTTCCCCCCCATTCACGGAGCGTTCTTTACATCGGCAAAACAGGCGAAAACATTATCCATTTGTTGTATTTTTATGAAGTTAACAACAGGCAAAAGCTTTTACCAGACCCCATAAAGAGAAGATCTCTGTGGGGTCCTGTTTTTCATCCAGAATGCTCTCAATTCGTCTCCTGAGAACCACATTTTTTCTGACCCTATCCGAAACGAAGTTCAGGATAAAAGGATATTTCGCCCAGCGCTGTGCCGATGCGTAACTCCTGTATCTCCTCCCAAACCGGGCGCCCATCAGGAATTTGTATTTTAGAAGAAAGTGGGATGAAAAATCGCCTTGATACACGGCCTCTGTGATGACCTCGGCGGCCACCTCGGCGCTTTCGAGGGATTTTCCAATGCCCTCTCCGGTGAGGGGATAGGTGACGCCTATGGACTCCCCGACCGCCATGATCCCGTCTCCGTACAGGCGCGATCCGGTCAAACCGGTTCTCAGGGGGGCGCCTTTCAAGGAAGTATTGAGCTGTTTGAGATCGAGAGAGGGATTAGACGCGGCCAATCGAATGAGAAAGCTATTGAACACCGAACGCAAGTTGGGCGTCTGCCTTCCTGTCACGTTATCCAGAAAGACCGAACAGCCAATGTTGTAGACCTCGGGGCCGAGGGGAAATATCCAGGCATACCCGGGCAGGAGCGCTCTTTCATAAAAGATGGTGAGTTGACCGGAGAAGCCGTTGAGTTCACCGTGGTGGTAAGCCCGAACTGCAAAAGCAGAGGGGAGAGGGGTTTCAAGGAGATGGGCTTTCTTGATTAATGGCGTCGCTGCGCCTGTCGCAAGGACCGTGAGATCGGATCGGATGATGACCTCTTTCCCGTCGTGGGTCTTCGCCCTGACGCCGACGATGGCTCCCTTTTCTTCTATGAAATCTACTATTTTGGTCCCCTGGAGTACAAGGGTGCCGGCTCGAATGGCCTGTTCAAGGAGCAGATGATCAAAGTCATATCGTTTGATGGTGAGCGACTCATAATTAAGGTTTACGGAACTGCGATCCGGCGCGATCAGTTGAAGCCTGTTCACGGGGTGGGCCTGGCGGGCGACCAGGTCGTAGAGACCTGCTCTTTCAAGAGCCTGAAGGCTGTCCGATATCAGCGCGTCTCCACATACTTTTTCGCGGGGAAAGAAAGGCTTTATCCACCAGAAGGACTTCGATACCTTGATGAGCCAGAAGATAGGCGAGAAATGCCCCGGAGGGACCTGCTCCGATGATGAGGACTTTGGAGAAGATAGGGTCTGGCATGCCAGGTACGAGCCATTTTAAAGGATCGGGAAAACAAAAGCAGGGGTCAGGGATCGGGAAAGGCAGAGATCTTTTGCCGTTGCTTTTCCCCGGCCCCTGGCCCCCAGTCCCCGATCCTTGTTCTTCACTTCTTCTGTTTCCACGCGTTCCAGTCGTCCAGGAAACGCTTCAGCCCGATGTCCGTCAGCGGATGCGCCAGGAGTTGCTTGATCACCGCCGGCGGCAGCGTGACCACGTCCGCACCCGCCAGCGCCGCCTGCACGACGTGCTGCGGGCTCCGGACGCTCGCGGCCAGGATCTGCGTCTCGAACCCGTAGTTGTCGTAGATCTCCCGGATCGTCCGGATGAGCTCCATCCCTTCGTGGCCGATGTCGTCCAGTCGGCCGATGAACGGGCTGATGTAGGTGGCCCCGGCCTTGGCCGCCAGCAGCGCCTGCGTGGCCGAGAAACAGAGCGTGACGTTCACCCGGATACCTTCGCTGGAGACGCGCTTGATCGCCTTCAGCCCATCGAGCGTGATCGGGATCTTGACCACGATCTTGGGGTGGATCTTCGCGATCTTTCCGGCCTCGGCCACGATCTCTTCCCACTTCAGGCTGACGACCTCGGCGCTCACCGGCCCGTCCACGATCTCGCAGATGCGAAGCAGGATGTCCTCGAACGTCCCCTCCTCCTTCGACATGTGCGTGGGATTCGTGGTCACCCCGTCCAGGATGCCCATCGCGTTGGCCTCCTGGATCTCTTTCACACTGGCGGTATCGATGAAAAATTTCATGGCTATTTCTCCATTGTTTTCAAGATCTCGCGAGGGCGCATCCCCTGACGCCGCAGTTCATTGTATCGCTTTCGCTCCTCGGGGTCGAAGGTCAGGAAGACACGGATATCGTATTTCCCGGGCTCCTCCACCGGCAGCTTCCCCTCGGCGACCATCAGGTCCATCGGGTAGCCCGTCTCCTTCAGGGGCATCCGGACCACCTCGTGGTCCCGCGCCGACTGATAGATGGCCATCAGGATCTCCACCGTCTTCCGGGCCTGCCGAGCCTCTCCCCGGTGCCCGTTCCCTCCCTCGACCCAGCGCACCAGGTCCCGCGCCTGCTCGACCCAGGGGTCCCTGTACTCCGGCTCCATCACCTCCCACCCGTGCGACTTCCCGTTCAGCAGCTTCACCGTCTGGCTCGAGACCTCAATGACCCCGTCCGTCCCCTGGATGTGGTAGTTCTCCACGGTCCATTCCTTCGTCAGGTCCGACTGGATGAAGGCCTGCGACCCGTTCTCGAAACCGATCAGTCCCATGCACCGGTCCTCGATCTGGACCTCCCGCTCGTAGCGGTCCGTCTTCCGCTCCACCGCGCTCATCACCCACGCCGTCTCGGGGTCGCCCAGCATATACCGCATGGCATCCACCACGTGCGTCCCGCAGTTCAGCAGCCCCTCCCCGGACTTGGCCGTGACCATCTGCGGCGTCCCCACGGCCCCGGCGGCGGCCAGTTCCCGCGCCTTCGTCCATGAGGCGTAGAACCGCCGTTGATGCCCGATGGCCAGCTTGACCCCCCGACTTTCGCAGGCCTCGATCATCTGGTCCGCCCCCTCTGTCCCCACGGACATCGGCTTTTCACACAGGATGGCCTTCGGCCTGTACTCGGCGGCGGCGATGGTCTGCGGGGCGTGCAGCAGGTGCCAGGTGCAGATGCTCACCAGGTCCGGACGCTCCTTCTCCAGCATCTCCTGGAAATCCGCGTACCCCTTCGGGACCTCGAACTGTTTCTGAAACTCCCCCCGCACCCGCTCATTCGGCTCCGCCACCGCGATCAGGTCGATCCCCTCCGCCCCTGCGTAGCCCCTCGCGTGGTGCTGCCCGATCTGCCCGCACCCGACGATGACCGCCCGGTATTTCGCTGCCATGCGACCTCCGTAAAGTCAAAAACAATTAATCCTATATCCAAACTTTTTAGAAATTAGGCGATACGCACGATCATGGCAAGAGAAAAAGATCGACCTCATGATAAATCTGCCCGACCCATCCTCACCCTCTCGCAACCTCGGCGGAGACCCCGATCTCTTCCCCGTCCACCGCCAGCTTCTGCCCGCCCGTGGCCAGCCATTTCGGCCTCCCGCCCACGCGCCGCACCACGGTGAATGCCGCGTCCGTCGTCACCCCTTCAAATTCCACCGTCTGACCGGCCGCTGCCGACAGGACCACGTCAACGCATCCGCCTCGCGCCACCCTCAACCCGATCCCCTCCGCGCTCACGAACGGCGTCACCCTGGGCGGGGCCTCATCTTTCCGGAAGGGCGCGAGGAGCACGAGGGCCTGAAGCGAGGGACGGAACCAGTCATACCGGAGGCGCGGGTGGTCGGAGAACGTCTCGACCCCCCACCGGCCCGGCCAGGGGGTCACGATCTGGACCAGGCAGCGATGCCCGGCCCTCCCCCCGACGAGCGTCACCGCATCCCGCGTCAGTTCTACCTGATTGCCCGCATCCGTGTGGAGCAGCCAGGTGAACTGCGTGGTTCGGGGCTCCCGGAGGGTCAGCAGGTCTCCGATGACCACGCAGCCGGGCCCCGACGGGTCGGGCAGACAGGCCAGCCGCCGGGTGAACCGGTCCGCCCCGGCGTAACCCTCCCCCGCCTCTCCTTCTATATAGCAGGCCCACCCCTCCAGATCGACGCGCCGGAGCCCCGCCCCGGCCATCCCGGACCGCTGCATCCCCCCGTGTACGAGCGGGACGCTGTGGGCCCCGCCCGTCGCGCCCAGGCGGAGCACCTCCGTCGTGTCCGGGAGGCGTTCCAGGGCATATCCGGAGTCCACCGCGAACGACTCCCCCAGGGCGTGAAACGAGAAGTGATTCCGGTCCGCCTGCCGGTGGCCGCCCGGCACGGTCGGGTCACAGATGAACGACAGGAACGCGTCCTCCCGCCCCCATCCGGTCCGGACATCCACCAACCCCCGGCCCCGGAAGTGTCTGACCCTCGGCATCTCCGCATCCGGCGGCGTCGGGATCACCGTCGGGTCGTAGTACAGGAGATGCCGCGACCAGAGCGACTCTCCCCGCTCCTGCCCCTCAGCGTTCGGGTCCACCAGGGACCGCCAGAGCCACTGCGGCCGTCCGTCCCGCCGCTGCGCCGCCACCAGGGCCAGCCAGTCCAGGCTCTGCACGTCCCCGCAGTCGTTCAGCGGGTTGATCCGGCCCGTGCCGGGGACGATCTCGTAGAGCAGCCCATCGACGATCCGGTCCCATCCCGGATGGTCCATCAGATCCCGGTCGCCCTGCTGGACCAGCGCCCAGGTCAGAGGCGTCATATACGTCAACGTGGCCGTGCCGTAGTCCGGCCCCTCGAAGAACGCCCCGTCCCCGTCGTGCCCCCGCTCCAGGAACGCCCGGCACCGGACCTTCGCCCGCGCCACGGCCCGGTCCCGCCGGTCCGCATCCAGGACGCCGATGTCGTGCAGGGCCATCGCCAGAAGCCCCATCCCCGCCACCCCGATCAGGGGCATGTTGTGTTCGGGGTGGGCGATCTCCCAGTCCGTCTCATTCTCCAGGATGTAGTCCACGAACGGGACCATGTAGCGCCCCGCCCGGTCCCGCTCCTCGTCTGACAACAGCGGCCTGAGCAGGTCGCAGGCCAGGGCGAGCATCACCGAGGCCGCCCCCGCGTCCAGGACGTTGTCCCGCCACGTCCGGTAGGGCCGGCCGTAGTTCGTCCCGCCCGTGTTCTCCACGATCCGGTGTTCCACGAGCGTCATCAGGATCGCCCGCGCCGCGTCGCCGTAGCGTGTGTCACCGAACAGATGGTGGCCGAACGCGAGGTGCTCCAGGGCACGGGGGATGATCCTTCCGCCCGCCCGCCGCGTCCACCACTCCGACGCCCGCGTCTCATAGTCGATGAACGCCTCCGACCCCGGCGTCAGATGCGCCTCGCACTGCGCCCGCAGGCGCTCCCGCATGGCCGCAGCGACCGGGTCTCCCCCCTGCCGCGACGCGGCGGCTTCAAGGCCGGGTTGAAACAGGGAAACAGCGGACATAGAATCCTTTTGGCGCGGGAATGAATTCCCGCGCTACAATTAAGAAGTCCGCTGAAAGCGGACTCCATGGGGAAGTTCAAAAGGATTTCAGGATGGCTCATTTGAGCCCTCTCTTCAAACCCTGAAATTCCCCTACCAGTACTTCCTCCGCTCCCGCGTCTTCAGGAGCAGCTTCCTCCCATCCGGCGACTCGAACTTCACCAGGATGTTCGGATACGCCTTCTCGAACCAGTAGCACTGCGTCTGCCCGTCTCGCGCCACCTCCACGCGCCAGCAGTCCACCGGCCCAATGCCGCACGAGACCGTCTCCTCTCCGGCCACCCGGATGTCCGCCTCCGCGAACTTCGGGCGCACGGCCCGGTTCGTGGCCTGCGTGTCGATCATCCGGGCCTTCAGCCGAAAGCCCGCCCGGAACGGAAGCCCCCGGAGCGAGAGGGGGAGTTGATCCTCCGCGAGGTCCCCGGCCTCCCAGCCCAGCGCATAGCTCCCGTCCCCTTCCCCGTCCCAGTAGGAGTGGAACAGCATCTCCGGCCGCTCCCCCCACGCCCGGATCTCCTTGAAGGTGTTGCCGCACCACTCCTGGCTCCCGTTCGTCAGCTTCTCCAGGCGGAGGACGTCGTCCCTCCGGACGAAGGCGCTCGTCAGATAGTGATAGGGGTAGTTCTCCGTCTGGATCGTGGCGACCCCGTTGAGCTTGAGGACCGGGAGCAAGGTCTTTCCTTCATAGGGCGGGTCGGCCTTCGCGTGGGACGTGGCGTTGAAGTCCTCCTTGACCGTGATCAGGACGACCTCGTAGCGCCGGGTCTTTTTGTACACGACCCGCTCCGCATCGTAGGTGGCCACTTCGGCCAGGCCGTCGTCCCATGCCGGGTTCAGGCCCCAGGATGAGCCTGTGGCCTGGGCGAACGCCCATCCGGGGATGACCGTCCCGTACAGGAGAACGATCACGAACAAAAAACGATGCCCACGCATATAGGCGATCGCTCCTGGCCCTCACCCCGGTTCACTGCGTTCACCACCCCTCTCCCATTTATGGGAGAGGGGAAGCCGAGCAAAGCGAGGCGGGGAGAGGGCTGCGTCCCCCTTCCTCTTCCAGCACTGGGAGAGACCGACAGCGAAAGCTGTCGGAAGGCGGGGAGTAGATACCCACGGGCTTACGCCCGTGGTCCTTGGTAGTCAAAAGCCCGCCCTACCCCAGAGCGCCGCCTTCGCCCCCGCGCTTACGCACGGGGTCCCCGGCGGGTTAGATTCATGGGGAGGGGGTCAGGGGGTGGGTGAGGGCCGATTCCATCCTTATGCGTTTGCCGGAGGCAGGTCGTATTCCACCCCCGGCTCCGGGGTCAGGACCTCGATCCAGGGCTGCTGATCCCGGATCGCCTCCGCCATCCACTGGATGGCCCCGGCATCCCCGTGGACCAGGATCACGCGGGAGGGCGTCACCTCCTCGACCAGACGCAGGAGCTGCTGCCGGTCCGCGTGCGCCGAAAAGTGAAACCGCTCCACCTCGCACTGCACCTCCACCGGCTCCCCCTCGGGGTCGAGCAGAATCCGATCCCCGGGCCGGGCGTTCAGGACCCGGTATCCGGGGGCGTTGGGATCCACATAGCCCACGAAGAAGATCGCATGCCGGCGGTCCGGCAGCATGGCCCGGGCGATCCGGTGAGACAGCGTCCTGGCCTCCATCATCCCGGAGGAGACCACGATCACGCTCGGCTGCTTCAGGTGGAGGCCCTGCGCCGGGTCGCCGGGGGGCAGGGCGCGGATGTCCAGCCGGTCGATCTTGAGGTCCGGGTCCCGCCGCCGGGAATGGCGCGCCGTCCGGTCGTAGATGTGGGACACGGCGCGCCCCAGCCCGGCCGTGAAGATCTCCACATCGGGCATCCGCCCCTCGGCCCGGAGGCGGTGGAGCGTGGCCAGCATCTCCTGCGTCCGCCCCAGCGCAAACGCGGGAATCAGCACGCTGCCCCCCCGCTCCACCACGCGGGTGATGCGCCGGGCCAGGTTCCGGGCCTCGTCGCTGCGCCGTTTCCCCTCGGCCTCCACGTTGGCCCCCAGCGTGGATTCCAGGATGAGCGTGTCCACCGGATCGTCAGGATAGACCGCCCCCTTGATGATCTCCTGATCCGCGCGGGAGGTGTCCCCGGTGTAGAACACCGTCTCCCGCTCCCCTTTCAGCAGGATGCCCGCAGCCCCCAGGATGTGTCCAGCGTCCAGAAAGCTGCAGGAGACATCCGCCGCGTTCGAGGTTGTCCCGCAGATCGGAAAGTCCCGCTCGTAGCCCATCCCCTGAAAGCAGTAGGAGACCATCTCCACGTCTTCGTGGGTGTAGAACGGATACTCCCGGATGCCCTTTTCGAGGCGCTGACGCTCCATCACCGTCACGGTGCTGTGGAGCATCTCCGGGGCCAGGTCGTAGGAGGGCCGGGTCATGAACACGCGGGCGTGCGGGGCGCTCCGCAGGGCGACAGGGAGCGCCCCGAGGTGATCCAGATGACAGTGGCTCAGGAGGAGGGCGTCCACGAACCGCCCGTCGATCCGGCTGAAATCGGGCAGGCTCTCGTAGCCAATCCGGCGGGGATGCACGCCAGCGTCGAGCATCATGACCGTCCCGTCCATCTCCAACAGATAGGCGTTCGCCCCGATCTCGTTCCCCCCGCCCAGGACAGTGAATTTCACGTCACAACCGCTCGAACGGCAGGTCCATCCGCCGGCCGCTCTCCGCGGACCGGTAGACCGCCTCGGTGAACTCCATGTACTTCAGCCCGTCCCAGAAGTCCGGGTGCGCCTCCTTGCCCGTGCGGATCGCGTCGATGAACTCCTGCTCCACCGTCCACTCGCGGACCAGCTCCTTCGGGACCGGGATCGGTTTGAGTTCCTTGTCCCCCTTCCGCGCCCCGCTGATCTCGTTGGCCGTCAGGTCATACCGGATCGTCCCCTCGCTGCCGAAGATCTCCACCGTGTCGTGCCCCCCGAACCGCGTCACCCCGCTGAAGGCGTACTGCACGAGCGCGCCCGACGCCGTCTCCGACGAGATCATCAGCGTGTCGAACATGCCCACGCGCCGGCGCTGGCCCGTGGCCGGGTCCTTCCGGTCCGTGATGAACGTCTTGCCGTGCGCGCTGAGCGACTTCGTGTCCCCCAGCCACCGGCGCAGGACCTCGGCCAGCATGCCCAGGATGAGGGTGTTGCACCCGGACAGATCCCGGTTCTGCCGCCAGTGAAACGGGGCTTCGGGATCGGCGACGCCGTCCGCGAACGTCCGGACGCTCGCGGCGTAGACCCTGCCGACGTACCCGTCCTTCAGGAGTTTCTGGATCATGTAATCCCCCGGCATGCCGTGGGGCGGCGGGCAGAGCATCGTCACCCGGTCGGCCTGCCGCGCCCGCAGGTACATCGCCTTGGCGTCCTCGTAGTCCATCGCCATGCGCGCCTGGCAGAACACGTGCTTCCCGGCGTCCAGCGCCGCCACGCTCATGATGCGGTGCATGTAGGGCCACGTCCCGATCAGCACCGCGTCCAGGTCAGGCCGGTCGATCAGGTCCTCCCACCTATCCACCACGTCCGGGATGCCGTACTCCTTCGCGAATTTCTCGCTCGACTCCCGCGACCGGTTGGCCACCGCCGTGACCTCCACTCCCTTGATCTTCTGAAGCCCCGGCATGTGCCGGGTCCGCACGATACCCCCGCCGCCGATGATGCCGATTCTGACCGTTTTCTCGCTCATCTCTCTCCTCCCTCAATCACGCGAACATCAAGCGTCCTCTGGGTTCAGGGATGGGACGCCCTAGCTCCTTGGCCGTCTCGATCCATTCCTGAATAACCACCTCCACGTTCGTAAGGGCTTCCTGATACGTCGCTCCGTCTGCGGCGCATCCCGGAAACTCCGGTACCTCGGCGACAAATGCCTGGTCTTCGTCACTCCAGGAGATGATCACTTCATATTTAACCATTCTCTCCGGCTACCTTTCCAATGACATAATCAGGGCGCTGTGCCCATTCCCGCGCCATTTCAATCATAGTATTCTTGTACTCCGGCCAGTCGTGCAGTGTCGCCGGGTCAAAGTCCGCGCCATTCGGCCAGACCAGAGTATGAACTTCAGGGTCGATGCGCACTTGATTGAATAATTCGAGGTCGCGCAACGGTCCGTACAACTCTCCCACAAGCATGGGCTGGAAGTCGATGGTCTGCCATGTATCGTCATCAAACCGTATATGTAAGGTATACGGCGCAACGACTTCAAATTCCTGAACGCGATGAATAGGATGTATCATAGCGACAATTTAAGACATATCTTCACGCAGACCAACTATTTTATGCCGCTGTCCGAAAATCCGTTGAACCGGCTCAGACATTCCTATATATTATCAGACACCATGACCCTCCTCAAAAATAGACGCGTCCTGGTCGTCGGCCTCGGCCTGTTCGGCGGGGGCGCGGGCGTGACCCGCTTCCTCGTGCGCGAAGGGGCGTCCGTGACCGTGACCGACCTCAGGTCCGCCGCTGACCTGAAGGAATCCGTGGAGGCCCTCGCCGGCCTGCCCGTGACCCTCAAACTGGGCGGCCACGACGAGGCCGACTTCCGGTCCTCGGACCTGATCGTCGCGAACCCCGCCGTGCCCCGGCGCTCGAAATACCTGGGCATCGCGGAGGCCGCCGGCGTCCCCATCACCACGGAGATCAACCTCTTTTTCGAACGCTGCCGGGCGCACATCCTGGGCGTCACCGGCAGCAGCGGCAAGACGACCACAACCCTGCTGGCCGGCGAGATGCTCCGCCTGGCCGACCCCCGGACGCGCATCGGCGGCAACCTGGGCCGCCCCCTGGTCGAGGAGGCCGACGCCATCCCCCCCGACGCGCCGGTCGTCCTGGAACTGTCCAGCTTCCAGCTCGACCGTCTGCGGGACCTCCGGCGCAGCCCGCACGTGGCCGTGGTCACCAACCTCGCCCCGAACCACCTCGACGTCCACGGGTCGGTCGAGGCCTACATCACAGCCAAGCAGGGCATCATCGCCCACCAGGCCGAAGAGGACACCGCCGTGCTGAATGCCGACGACGCGGAGGTCTCCCGGTGGGACCGGCTCTGCGCGGGTCGCGTGCTCCGCTTCAGCCTCGACCGAGAGGTCGAACTTGGGACCTTCCTGCAAGCGGAACAGATCGTCGGGCGGCTGAAGGATCGGATCATCCCGGTCTGCCCCGTCCGGGACCTCCTCCTGCCGGGCCGGCACAACGTCGCGAACGCCCTGGCCGCGACCGCCGCCGCCCTCGCGTGGGGCGTGGACCCCGACCGGATCTCCACCGCCCTCCGGGCCTTTAAAGGGGCGGAGCACCGGCTCGAACGCGTGGCCGAGATCGACGGCGTGCGCTACATCAACGACTCCATCGCCACCTCGCCCGACCGGACGATCGCGGCCCTGAACGCCTTCGACGCGCCTGTCCTCCTGATCGCCGGGGGCTACGACAAGGGCATCCCGTTCGACCCCCTGGGCCCCGCCGTCGCGCAGAGGGTGCGCCACCTCTTCCTGATCGGCGCGACAGCAGACCAGATCGCGGAGGTCGTCGAGCGCCAGGGCCCATCCCCGGCGATTCACCGCTGCGCCTCCCTATCGGATGCCGTGGAGGCCGCCGCGTCCTTCGCCGCGCGCGGGGACGTCGTCCTCCTCTCCCCCGCCTGCGCCAGTTACGACACGTTCCGAAACTTCGAGGAGCGCGGGCGACAGTTTAAGGAACTGGTTAAGTCTTTATGCCCCACACCATCATCGGCACCGCCGGCCACATCGACCACGGCAAGACCTCCCTCGTCCGCGCCCTGACCGGGATCGACACCGACACCCTGCCGGAGGAGAAGGCGCGCGAGATCACCATCGACCTCGGTTTCGCCTACTGGCGGGAGGGCGTCACGGTGATCGACGTGCCGGGCCACGAGCGCTTCATCCGGAACATGGTCGCCGGCGTGAGCGCTATCGACCTGGCCCTGTTCGTGATCGCCGCGGACGACGGCCCCATGCCCCAGACCCGCGAGCATCTGGACATCCTCGACCTCCTCCAGGTCCGTCGGGGCGTCATCGCGGTCACAAAGATCGACCTGGTGGAGCGGGACTGGCTCGACCTCGTCCTGGAGGATGTCCGGACCCTCGTGCGCGGGACCTTTCTGGAGGAAGCCCCCATCGTGCCCGTCTCCTCCGCCACCGGACAGGGCCTCCCGGACCTGGAGCGCCACCTCGCGGAGGCCATCGCCCGGACCGGCGTCAAGCCCGACCGGGGCGTCTTCCGCCTCCCCATCGATCGCGTGTTCTCCGCGCGGGGGTTCGGCACGGTCGTCACCGGCACGGTCCTGTCGGGCCGTCTCCGGCCCGGCGACGAGGTGGACCTGCTGCCCGCCGGGAGAAGGCTACGCGTCCGGGGCATCCAGCGGCACGGGAGGGACGTGGAGGCCGTAGCCATCGGCGAGCGGGCCGCGGTCAACCTGGCGGGCGTCGAGAAGGAGGAGGTGAGCCGGGGGGACGGGCTGGCCGAGCCGGAGCAGTTCAGGCCGACGATGCAGATCGATGCCCGCCTCCGGCTGCTCCCCGCCTCCTCAAAGCCCCTCAAGACCCGGGCACGCCTCCGGCTGCACGTGGGCACGGCCGAGGTCATGGCCCGCGCCGTCCTCCTGGAGGCGGAGACGCTCTCGCCGGGCGCGTCTGGGCTGGCCCAGTTCCGCCTTGAGGCCCCGGCGGTCGTGGCCCCGGGGGACCGCTTCGTGGTCCGGCGCTACTCTCCCCCCGTCACCCTGGGCGGCGGGGTCGTGCTGGACGCCCAGCCCCCCCGGCGCAGGTCCGGGGCCACGCTCACAGCGCTGATGGCCCTGGAGTCGGACGACCCGGATCAGATCGTGGAGGCCCGGCTGCGCCTGTCCGGGACCGTCCCGAAGTCCGCCCGGATGCTCTCCGCCGAGGCCGGCGTGGATCGGGCGCAGATCACCGAGGCCCTGAATCGTCTGACCGCCGCGCAGAGGGCCGTGCGCCTGGACCCGGAGGACGGTCTGTTCGTCCACGCGGAGACCTGGGAGACGGTCCGCGCCCGGATCGCCGAGGCCCTCTCGCAGTTCCACGCGCAGAACCCGCTCCGGGAGGGCCTCAACCGCGACGAACTCCGGCAGGCCATCGGGAGGACGCGATCCGGCGCATCGTCCAGGGCGGGGGACATCGACGCCGGGCTGTTCGAGGCCGCTCTGGCGTCCCTGATCACGGAAGAAAAGGTCCGCGCCTCCGGCCCCATTCTGAGCCTGTCCGGGCACCGGATCACGCTCTCCCCGGCCCAGGAGCGCCTGCGGGCCGAGGCCCGAAACCTCCTGGCCACGGGCGGGGCCACCCCCCCCGGGGCGGAGGAGATCGCCCGGGCCCTCTCCGCCAGGCCCGCCGAGGTGCGGGCCGTGATCGAGGCCATGCAGGGCCTGGGCGAGGTGGTCCGCGCCGACGCGGACATCGTGTTCCACCGCCCGGCCTTTGAGGAGATCCAGGCGCAGCTCATCGCCTACCTCCGCGAACACGGAGAGATCACGGTCGCGGACTTTCGCACCCTGGTCGGCACGACCCGCAAGTACGCCCTGCCCCTGATGAACGCCTTCGACGACGCGGGCGTGACCCTCCGCAGGGGCGATGTCAGGATATTGGCGCAGTGAGTTTTTTCAACAAGGAGATCATCCCCATGCCATCCCCACGCGTCACCGTCCTGGGCGGCGGCAACACCGCCTTCGCCGTGGCGGCCAATCTGACCCTGCAGGGCGTCGAGGTGGCGCTCTGCGAGATCCCGGCGTTCGAGTCCATGCTCGCGCCCATCCGCCAGACGCAGGAGATCCACCTCGCGGGCGTGGCCGCCAGGGGTGTTGCGAAGGTCCACCACGTTACGATGGACTTCGGCGAAGCCCTCGCCTTCAGCGACCTGGCCCTGCTCATCGTCCCGGCCTACGCCCACCGGCCCTTCGCGGAGGCCTGCGCCCCGCACCTGAAGCCGGGCCAGACCGTCGTCCTGATGCCCGGCACCCTCGGCGCGCTGGAGTTCGCCCGCATCCTGCGGGAGAAGGGCTGCTCAGGGGTCACCCTGGCCGAGACCGACACCGCCCCCTACGTCTGCCGCAAGCTCGGCCCCGACCGGGCGCACATCTGGGGCGTGGTGTCCGGCCTCGGCGTCGGAGTCTTTCCGGCGACCCAGACCGGCCGCGTCCTGGACCTCCTGTCGCCCCTGTTCCCCGGCTGCACGGCCTACCCCAGCGTCGTGGCCTCCGGCCTGGGCGCGATGAACCCCGTCGTCCACCCGGCGGGCGTGCTCATGAACGCGGGCCGCATCGAGTATTCCAGGGGCGAATTCTACTTCTACGAGGAGGGCGTCACCCCCGGCGTCGCCGCCGTCATCATGAAGGTCGACGAGGAGCGCCGGGCCATCGGAAAGGCCCTCGGCCTGGACCTGTGTCCCGTGGACGAGGGGTTCCACCGGGCGGGCTTCGGCCCGAAGGGCGACCTCTGGGCCACGATCAACGGCAGCCGGATGCTCACGCAGCTCAGGGCCCCCGGCTCCCTCGAAAGCCGCTGGCTGACCGAGGACGTGCCCTACGGCTTGGCCGCCTGGGTCTCCGTCGGACGCCAGTACGGCGTCGAGGCCCCGGCGATGCGGGCCCTGGTGGACATCGGCTCGGTCGTGATGGGCTTCGACGGCTGGACCGCCGGTCGCGGTGTCAAAGAGCTGGGCATCGAGGGGATGAGCCGGGAGCGCCTGATGGCATATCTGAAGGAGGGAAAGTGAACGCGCCTGACGCAGATCCCACAGTCATGATCCAGCGGGCCATCGCCTCCCTCCCGAAGTGGCGGCGCTGGTGGGCCGAGTGGTCTTTCCAGAAACGCGCCCAGGGATGGGGCGCGATCCTGAGCGCCTACGCCAGCGTGGACCTGGTCCTCTGCGGGCGCTTCGAGACCCCGGCGGCAGACTGGCAGCCCGGCCTCCTCGTGGCCACGGACCGGAGTCTCCTCTTCCTCTGGTTCTACATGAACCCGATAGACCTCGACGCCGGACGCTACGACCTCGGCGCGGAGGCGGTCAACACCGCCATCCCGGACCTCGGCATCTGGGAGACCTCCTACGCCAGCATCTCCTCTGCGGACACGGAACCGGGGTGGTTCGACGCGAAACGCCTCATCTTCCAGATCGGCCCTTACCGCCGCGCGATCTTCGGCATCTCCCCCCGGTCGGGCGCGGCGCCCTTCGCCGCCCTCGTCCAGTCCCGCCTGACGCCGAGTCCGCCACCCGCTGAGACCCCGTCGTAGGCTCCGGCCCTCACCCCCCGGCCCCCTCTCCCGCAAGCAGGAGAGGGGGAGAAAATCACCCCACCCCCGACCCCGCCACCCACCCTGTCGCTCCCGTGGGTCGCGACCCCTGCCCTCCTACAAGAGGGGAGGGGGAAGATATGTCAGAGGGAGAGCGCTCTTTTCGGTCGTATAGTAGTCCTCCAGATCCGCCCCCAAGGCAGCGCGGCGTCGGAATCCCCATCGATAACGGCCCTTTTGAGACAACGCCCCCCTCGCGGCCATCCATTCTCCGATCTGACAGGGGGAGCATTTACGCCGCGCTAAAGCCCCTCGCGGCGTTTGAGCGAGTGCCCTTCTTTGGCCTCACCTTTCTTGGGCAAACAAGAAAGGTGGGAAAGGCCGCTTAGAAATACCCTGATATGGAGATCCCATGCCCAACTGGAACAGCCGCGAAGAACGCGAATGCAGAGCGCGGATGGAGGCGCTCAAGACCAGACTCCACAAAGGCGCCGAGGCCGTGACGCACCCCTGCCTCCGCATCCGGGAGGAAAACCTGGAGATCGCGCGAGCCAACATCAAGCGACACGACTGGGCGAAGCGGCTCCACGACGGGATGGTCGCCCTGGGCGACCACTACGCGGACCGGTCCGCCGCCTGGATCGAGACCATGATCCCGGACCAGTCCGCCCTGCACGTCTACGGGGCCTTCTGCCCCGTCTGTGAGGGGGACAACACCTACACCACGATCTGGGACTACCGGGACCCGGAGCGGCTGGTCTGCACCCACTGCAAGGCCGTGATGACCGACCAGCGGTTCCCGGAGGAGGGGAGGCTCACGCTGCCCCGCTCCGGCCAGACCTTCACCTACGCCTTCCGGACGGGGGAGAAGGGGAACCCTGCCTTTTCTACCGGTCGCCACGCCTTCGCCTGGGCGGGCCGGAAGGTCCACATCTCGCCCTCCAGTTCCACCCGGCACAAGAAGATCATGCACATGACGGGCGTGGCCCGGACACTGGCGATCCTGTTCCGGATGACCGGCCAGGACCGCTATGGCCGGACCGCCGCCGCGATCCTGAAGCGCTTCGCGCAGGTCTACCCCCACTACATCCTGCGGGACTACTGGGACACGGCCATGGACTGTGACCCCCTCTACGCCTGCGAGCTTGTTACCAGAGACGAAGGCGTCGGAAAACACGAGGTCAACGCCTGCCCGGACCAGCCCGGACGGTCTATGCTGAAGAGCGGGAAGCTGCTCCACGCCTTCTGGGGGGCCGGCCGGATGGCCTGCGGCGGTTTCGACTCCGAGGTCTCATCCCTGATCCCCCTGACCGAGGCCCTCGACCTGCTGTGGGACGCGCAGGACAGCCGGGGAATCCCCTTCCTGACGAAGCCTGAGCGGGAAACCGTCACACGCGACCTGGTCGCAGAGGGTCTGCTGACCGTCACGCACTGGGAGGGGATCAACAACAAGGTGGTCGCCTGCCGGGTCGGAGAGGTGGCCCTGGGCCGGTTCCTGGGGGCGTCGCACTACGTCCACCGGGGCGTGGAGGCGTTCGAGCCCTACATGCGGGGCTACTTCAAGTTCGACGGGAGCAGCGCCGAGGGGGCCAGCTACTATGCCTACACCCTCCACAACCTCTGGCTCCTCCCGGAATTCGCCCGAGGCTACACCGACCCTGCGAATTACCGGAAGAAGGACCGGTACGACGGCCTGGACCTCTATGCCCCCGGCGGCCTGTATCACAGGATCCTCCGCGCCCGCACCCTGATGACCCTGCCCGACGGCCGCATCCCCCACACCGCCGACGCCCTGGAAGGCTACGCCGGCTGGCCCCGCCCCGAGTGGCTGCACACCATGGCCGCTGTCCGGCTCGGCAGGGAGTTCATCCCGTTCGTCCACCTCAAGGGAGGGGATGACTTTGCCCTGTTCAACCGTCCGGCTTCCACGAAGGGGACCGAGCCCCTGCCCGTGCGGGACCTCTTCTTCCCCGGCTGGATGCAGGCCATCTTCAACACCGGCTACGGGCAGATGCTCCAGGAGGACCTGACCGGGACGGCCACCTTCCTGATGAACTTCTACCGTCCGGAGACCCACAACCACGACGACGCGCTCAACATCGCCATGTTCGTCGAGGGCGTGGAGGTCCTGTCCGACCTGGGCTACATCGGCGACCATCCCCTCAACGACAGCCTCCGGAGCACCTCCAAGCACAACCTGGTCCTCGTCGATCAGAAAGGCCAGTTGAAACGGGGAGAGCGCCCGTCCGGAAGCGTCCGCCTGATCGCCACATCGCCCCGCACCAAGGTCATCGAGGCCGAGTGCCGGGCCTACCACGAGGTCGAGACCTATTGCCGCTGCTGCCTGATGGTCCACCGGGGCAGAGGGCCGGCCTACGTCGTGGACTGTTTCCGCGTGAAGGGAGGCAAGACGCACGACTACGCGATCCACGGGGAAGGAGCGATCTCGGCTCCCCCGGCACTGGCGGATGGAAGACCCATTCCGCTTTCGAGACGCCAGGGGAAAATCTATGAAGACGTCGAAAAGCTGCGCGTCGGGAGCCCCTCCGGACAGCCCTGGACCGTGGCCTGGACCGAACGTCCCTTCGGGGAAGTCCGCGAGGTCCCCGTCAGCGTCGCCATTCACGGGCCCCTCAAGCCCGGCCCAGCCGACGGCGCCCCCCGGATGAGCGAGACGATGACCATGCGGCTGCACGTCCTCTCCCGCAGTGAAGAGGTGATCGTGGGGGACGGGCCGGGACAGCGCAGCCACCCGGAGGTCGGGGCGCGGCACGACTATCTCTACGTCCGGAACCGCGAGCAGGGACAGGGGAACACCTTCGTGACCGTCATCGACCACTCTCGCGAGGCCCCGGACGTGACCGGGGTACGCGCCCTGGCCCTGCCGGATGGGGCCGAGGGGCCTGTGGCCCTGAAGGTCTCGCGCCGCACGGGAGAGGACCTGGTCCTCCAGACGTCGGATGACGCAGAGCAGGTCTGCGAGGACGTGACCTTCGCGGGCCGGGCCGCCGTCTACTCGCGTGAGCAGGACAGCCGCCTGAGCCTGTTCCTGGCCGAGGCGTCCCGCTTCGTCTCGCCGGACCTCTCCGTGACGCTCGCCCGCGCGCTCATCGAGGGAACTATCGTCTCCAGCGATGCCTCAGGGTTTGTCTCAGGCGCGAAGGTTCCGGATGGGGCGGGTCTGTCGGGGAGCTTCGTGGAGGTGGAGGACGCTGAGCAGGGGTGCTGGACGGCCTATACAATCAAGGCCGTACGGGGGAAGCGGGTGGAGGTGGACCTGTTTCCGTTCCACGGCGGGACGCGTTTCCGCATCCCCTCCGTCTTCGTCCTGGAACAGGAAGGGGAGGACGCCTTCAGGATTCGAACCACGACCGCCGCCGAGGTCAAACTCCGGACGGATCGCTTCTCGAAGGCCGGGTACGAGCGAGGGGAAAAAGAGGGGGGTGAAGTCGAAGCGCGGGTCGAAAATGGCTGTCTGATCCTGCGGATCGATCCCACGGTCTTGAAGGGAAAAGAAGGACGTCTGCGTCTCAGGTGACCCATCTCCGACGCCGGGAGGGGAAATTGTAGAGACGCGATATATCGCGTCTCTACACCATGCCATAACCCACGATTTTATGCTTGACAAAGCATGGGAGGGTTACGTATTATGTCGCCCGTATGAGGATAGGGTTCTGATTCATTAGGGCACAACGTCAGATCGTTGACGCTATTGTCAAGTTGAACAAGATGCAGAAAGAACTGAAAACCGATGTGGAGATTGTGAAAACGCAGATCGAGAAATGACGCCCTTGCGTTAAGGACGTTTCAGGCGGTCGGGTAGGGGAGTCCTGAAATGTACCACCTGCATTCCAATTATCGGCCCTGCCTGCGCCGGACGATGCGCAACAGGCAAATGGAGAAGTACGAAAGGCCCATCTATGTGCCCGAGAGGCACGAGGTGGGCCTCTCTGTTTTGCGACTGAGTTAAAGTCCAAGTTACCTTTTCGATTTTTTTACAGAGACATTTGGTCAGAAGTAGTACGTTACCGGGTAGACGGGTACCCTGCTACGACTCCCCAATATAGCAGGGATCGCCTATGAGATATAGGGGTGGGTTGGGAGTGGGAATGGGCAGAGGATGGATCAAGGAGGCCGAGGATAGCCCTCCAGTGCCCAGGATGGGATGACCGGTTGCGTGCTGCACAGGAGCGTTTTTGCCCAGGCCCGGAAGTCCTTGCCTTGCTGCCGGCACGTCTGGATGACGCTGGCCAG
>SICM01000041.1 GCA_009694805.1 Candidatus Latescibacterota bacterium | reverse complement strand
TATGGACAACTAACGCATCATTTGTCTGCACGGCCAAAACCGTTCTCTCCATTCCTTGATTTGATGCCTAACGGGCTGGCGTTCAGAGGCGGGGGGCCGGTGACACAGCAGAGTACTATGTTTTCTCCTTCATCATCCTGTGCAACCGCTGATCCAGCTCCCACAGGGCATTCCGGTTGCTATCAAACTTCAAAAGCTTTTTCGCGCCCTCATACCCAAGCCATCGATATTCCGTATGCTCATGGGATAACTTCAACGCCTCATCCTCGACCCGAACTCCGAAGCTGTATTCGGTGATCACGTACACATCCTCCCCCCAGACCTCCCGGCAGTCGAAATGGATGGCGGGTACGGTAGCCATGGAATCGAGAGAAAGGAACGGCGCATCCCGGGAAATCCCGGCCTCCTCCCACGCCTCTCGCCGGGCGGCCTCCAGAGGCGTCTCATCATCCTCCCCTCCGCCTGAGATCGCCTGCCAGAAGTCCTCCACGGAATCGCTCCGATTGAAAATCGCGTATTCGATCTTTCCGTCAGATATGATGCGGTAGGGAAAGACCAGCGCATTGAACGGCGCACGAGCCACAGGGCATCCTTCCTGAGTGGACCTTCAACGTTCTGGCAATCTGCCACGCCGAGCAAGCGTAGCGAGAGAACCACGAAGGGGCGTCGGCAGCGTTGGTT
This sequence comes from Candidatus Latescibacterota bacterium, assembly GCA_009694805.1. GTDB lineage: Bacteria > Latescibacterota > UBA2968 > SICM01 > SICM01 > SICM01. The sequence continues at coordinate 27,342 of SICM01000041.1, read as the reverse complement.
TGTTAGCCCAATTTATACTTTGGCCTCTATTCGACCTCACTCAAGACGGTCCCGCTTGTGCCCATCCGTTGGACGAGCGAGGCAAGACTCTTAGCATCCATCATCTGAACACCCTTGAGCACGCCGAACCTCATGGCCTCTGACGTGAATCCCGAGGGACACACCATCACTCCTCTGGCGCCGGAGGGAAGGCAACCCACGAGCGCCCGCACGGGTTCGACACCAAGCGCTGAGCTGTAGTTCTTGCATTGCACGCACAATACGGTCTCAATGCCTATGACATCGCGGCTTCTACACATAAGGTCAATTCCACCGTCCCGCGAGGCCTGTGTCAGTTCAACAGCAAAACCCAGGCGCCGGAAAAGGTTCACAGTCCATACCTCGAATTCTCTCCCGGACATGTCGGAGAAGGAATCTATGCCTATGCGTCCATCGCCTCTAATCGACTGCGGAACAGGGAGGCTGAAAAGGCCAAACAACTCAGTTGCGCTCAGTACACGACTAAGATTCAAGGTTACGTCGTCTACAACCATCTTAAAAAGACGGCGTTTTTCCTCGAGCAGAGTGGCGATGCGTTCCTCGATGGTCCCGGCCATGGTATAGGTATAGACGTTCACCGGGTATTGCTGACCCATACGGTGGCTTCGGGCTTCCGCCTGACTCTCAACAGCCGGGTTCCACCACCGGTCAAAATGAACGACATAGGAGGCGTCTTGCAGGTTCAGTCCTTGACCGCCCGCACGTAGCGAAAGAATCAGAGCGCGTACCGTCCTTGATTCCTTGAATCGGCGGATGACTTCGTCTCGCTCTGCCTGGGTAAGAGTTCCGCTGTATGCGAGCGCCCCGTGTTTCGACAGCCTGTCCACGATAGCTTCAACCCCGAACCTCTCGTCTGTAAATTGCGTGAACACAAGCATCTTGTGTCCCTGCGTCTCCAGGTCGGAAAGCCGTCGCTCGACGTCGTCCAGTTTGGCTGAAGAACCGGTACCGGGACAGAAGTTGCAAATCTGCTTCAGCCGGGTGATGAGACTCAGCACATGCGTGGCGCTCAGAGTCTCGCCTTGTTTTTGTAACTCGACAACACCTTCCCTTTCTGCATCATCATAGGCGGCCTGTTGATCAGGTGTGAGCGGGAGCACCAGGTCCGTGACTGTCTTGGGTGGAAGTTGTTTTAGGACTTCTCTCTTTGTCCGGCGGAGTTGAACACGTGCGTGCATCTCGCGCATCGCTGGTCCGAAGCTGACCGACACCGGGGGCAGGCCGTCAGGGTTCGGCTGCAGAAACTCCATAATAGATGCAAGGTCATCGACCGAATTTTCCAGCGGGGTGCCACTGAGAGCCCAGGACCGCCGACGAGGCAGGTTTTTACAGGCAGCGCTAAGGTCGGCCGCTCGGTTTTTGATTCTCTGGACTTCATCAAGAACGACAATGCCCCAACAGCGACTGCGCGGACCCGATCTGGGGTGAGGGGAATGATCGGCACGGACAGTTTCGTACGTGGTCAAGAACACGTGTGCTGGCATGATCCACTGAGCGGTCCTGACCGATCGAGTGCCCCGAACCGTGCTGACACGAAGCTCCGGTGCCCATGTGCTCAGTTCGTGACGCCACTGGGTTATCAGGCTCGCCGGCACGATCACCAGCACCGACTCGGCAAGTCTGCGACGTAGTAAGAGCCTGAATGCGGCAATCGCCTGAACAGTCTTGCCAAGCCCCATATCGTCTGCCAGGAACACCTCAGGCTGCTGGAGAAGCAACCTGACCCCCTCCAACTGAAATGGATGGAGTGACCCGGGCCATTCCAGTATGGAGGTATCCGATGGGAGCAGCATCCCAAGTGGAACTGCCAGCACCGCTAAAAGACGCTGACGCAGGTCGAGAAACCCGGCTGCCTCAATTGTGGGGAGTGGAGTTCGCCTTGCCCATGACCCGCCAGGCCCCAGTGGCCTTCCCGGGTATGCCGGACCTCCTGTTGAGAACGAACTGAGATAGATCGCGATTGCCTTGGCAGGTCCAACGACATCCAGGCGCCAGGCTCTGGCCTCCGTCCTTTTCACGGAGACATCCAGGCGCTCTGGCGTTGACGCCGCCGGGGTAAGTACGTGCCGAGCGGCTTTTTCACGCAGGCGCGGTCGGGGTATGCTTGCCCGCTGGATGGATGGCCTGGGCAGCCACCTTGCATCAAACCTCACGAGTTAACCTCATTCCGTCTGACCTCAGATAGTCCAGCCACAGCACGCTCGAAGGGTTCGAGGAGTATGCCTGCCCCGGCCAACCGGGCAAGCAGTCTACGCACGGCGGCATCAGGCGCTGGGGCATCGCCAGACCAGATGAGCTGTACATCCTCGTCTTCCTGGACGTTTTCTTCCTGATCAGCCACGCCAAGCGCGACCGCATCCAACCGGGCGGCAATGCGGCAGGTAGGCAGAGGGGTAACAACGTCTTGGCCAAATGTACCCGGGCCAACTTCGTGGGCCAGGGCAAACAGAATGGCGGGAGCAGAAGTGCAGGCGCTCATAAGGGCCTTTGTCAACTCGGCAGCGACACGTCGGAGCAGGGCGGCTTTCCCCCACAGGATAGTTCGGGGCATATCTATAGTGGAGAAACAGAACTCAATCGGCTCCCCCGCTCCGTTCACTACGAACAACACGCCATCGTAGGTACTGGAGTCAGGGCCAGGCATAATGCGAAGATAACCGGCCAGCCCCAGGTCTTCGATGTCAGGCGTTCGGAAACCGATGCTCACACCACAACTCCTTATTCCGCAGCCTCATCGTCTTGAGTAGACTGCTCGAGTAGAGTATTCTCTGCATAGTCTGTCTGAATTCGCTCGACTTCGGTCTGTGACACATAGGTCGGTTCTATGCGCTGAAGATCCCAGCGCGTAATCCAGGATCTTATGTGTTCGCGCATCTGCCATCCTACGTTCAGCCCACCCAATTCTGGTCTGGAAGGTGAAACCCCATACGCCGTTTTGTACACCTCGGCGAGCCGGTTCATTACGGTTGTCAAACTGGCTCTCTCCGGTTCAGGTAGTCTGATACAATGTCGCCCGATCTCCATCATAGCACGCTCTGCGAGGGCAGCGATAAGTTCATTTTCCGCATCCCCACGTGCTCGGAACCTGAAGCCAATCTGATTCAGATCGTCCTTATCCCGCAAGACCGCAGAGTCGAAGTCGGGCGTAATGGCTCCGACGGTCAACAGCCCTGGAATCGCGAACTCATCGTGAAGGCCGAGAAGTCGGCATAGTTCCGCATACGAACGCCCTCTCTGTAGGAAGCTATACCTGCCTACCAGCTCGAGTTCATCCAGAAAAATCAGCCATCCGCTATAGCCAGCGGCATAGAGCATTCCGGACATGAACTTGAATCGCTCGCGGGCAAGGTCTTTCGTCGTGATTCTTTCCAAAGGATAAATTCCCGCGGCCCCGCACGACCGGAGATCCTTCTTGAGCGGTGTGATTTGCAGGGGGCCTCCGCTCCAAAATTGAACGAGCCGTTGCTGCAATTCCCTATTGGCGCGAGCTTCTCGAAATAGATACAGAGTGGCTTCAAAGCAAGCGTTCAGACCGGATTTCCCCAACCAGGATTCGAGGTCACTGAATGGTGGGTTACTGCTACTAAGTTGACTGAAGGCAATCTCATCGAGGCCGGTACCGATCCGGTTTCTCACACGCAGACTGTCCACCGATGCGGAGAAAACCCTGTGCAAGTCGAACAACTGCGTCTCTTTTGAGATGATCACTTTACTTACCGCAAAGTTGGCGTCGAGTGCCTTGTGGCTGAGGAACTCTATGGCGTGGGATTTGCCTCCGCCAAACTCGGCTGCGATAAGTAACCCCTTGGGGTGGGTTTCTGCGTCAATACTGGCTGAGACCTCGCTTAGCCTTTCGTCGAAGGTTCTCAAGAGTCCGTCGGCATCAAACCCTAACGCCAGGACGGCGTCTCGATTGGGGACTCCGGCCCGGAGAGCCTCGAAGGCGCGGCGAGCCGCAAGAGGTGTTTCGGTCATGGGTGACCACCTCCTATGGATGCTATTCGCACCATTGGCGCAACGGGATTGGCCCTGTCTCTGTCTCTGACATCATCCCATATCCTGTTCTTGAGCGCCTGGTATTTGGGGAATCCTCTGTTGGTGGTATCATCCAAAAGTTCATCTGGAGCGATGACCAGAAGCATGAAGTTCTGCATTTCATCTGTTGCGTCGATGAACTGACGCAGTACCTCATACACATCCATGGCCATAGCGGGCGTGTAGTAGAACTGGCCTTCCATAACGTCGGAACGCCGCAGGACACCCACCTGCCGAATATCCAGCAAAACCAACAGACCGCCCTCACCGGATTTCGCTATCCATCTTGCTGCCGAACTTAGCATTGCCCGCGCACTGTGCCGTCCAATTTTGTGGAAGATGTTTTTGTCTTTTACAGCACTAATAAGGCGCAATTCTCCCCGAAGCCACTGTAGAATCGCTTCCCTGCCCTGTTCAGTGTAGGCCTCCGGCTGCAACTCAGACTGACATATTTCCGACATGGCGATTCGAAAATCTTTCGCGAGCAAGTAGTCATCCATGACGACCTTGCTTAGCGACCTGTGGACCTGGGTCTGTACCATCTGTCTGTCGATTTCCATCGCGGTCGCCATATCTCCCAACGTGGTCCTACCCGCAGCTTGATCGCCCCAATTCTCCCTGGCAATGCGGTGGACGACCGCGCGCGCAAGCGTCACCCAATCCAGCTTCGAAGCGACAGCGAAGAACAACTGCTGGATCAAATGCACCTTGGTAGCCATTGCGCTTACGTGAACGGGGCATATCTTCATATTTTTAGCCCGTTCACTCACCGCGTTGGTCAGCTCGGACGCTGTTATATCGTCCGGAACTATGGCAACCTTGACCGCTGCGCCCCCTTCGCAAATAAATTCGCTGAGGTACTCCGTCGCCAGGAAATCGGCGTACTGGGATGCGGAGATTCTGGGAGTCATCATACCCCCTCTGAGAACGCGATTGACGAGTAAATTACTTTACGGTCGTCCTCACCAACAACGCTGATAACACCCGAAGTCGCCTTTGTGCCGGTCGCACGGTGGAAACTGACTCTTGATCCTTTCCGCGTGGCCCGTACATCGCTTGCCTCCAACAAGTACAGATCCCTGCCAAATTCCTGTTTCGTGTATTCCTTGCTGCTACCTGGCGCGATAGTGAGAACCGCGTAAACCTTGTCGACTCCCACTCCTGAAGATAATCCGTGGGATCCGGACTTGAAATGCCTTGCATAGTCCCAGGCAGTGTAAAGCGACTCGATAAAGGCCGCAGCCTTGAATCGTGGGGGGCGTTTCTGCACCTCGCGAAGATGAGCGACCAGTACCGTTGGACGCAAGAACTTGTAAGGTCTCTTGTCAATAAGCATCACCCGTCGTGCAGCATCAATCTTCAGTATCGACGGATAGCACATGAGCTGTCCTTCATCCTCCTGGAGGTTCAAACGAGCCGCCGCGGCCTCTCTTTTAAGTTCGCCAATGAATCGCCCGCCTCGCAGGTAGTCCTGCTCCATTTCGTCGTCCCAACGCCAGGCTGAAGACATATTATCAATGTCGACCTGTGCGACTTTCAGCGTGTCAGTTGCCTCCTTGAGCGCACGGCGCAGCCCCGGCAAGTCACCATGAGTGCCTGCCTTCTGCGCTGCCGCCAGCGCTGAGGCGACGCGTTTGATTGACCGTGTAGCATTCTTGGTCCGCTGCTCAATGTCCACAAGCGCGTCCTCAAGAGAGTGCAATTCCTGCATGGGCTCCTCCATCGATTCAGTATGCGAGCACCTAAAGCCCCAAGCTGATCCCTTCCCGACCCACTACCCCCGCACCCGACGTGTCGAGATTTCGACCGATGTCCTGCCTTGACCCTCGGATTGTCCCATGATACCACCTGTTTTCTGATGTGTCAAGGGGAAAGGGCGACCCGAAAACATCCTTACTTTTCAACACGGTTTTCCAGAGCGGGTGCCCATCTTGACAGCGGGGCATAAAGTCTTTACGTTTACCTGTCCGAGGGGGTCCCCGGGTGAGGAACGGGCGTCCGCTCAACATGGAAGCGCGCTGAAATTCCAGGGGCGGAAACCTCCTCCTCCACATCGACCCTCTGCGATCTCTGCGGTTCATTCTGTGGTTCTTTTAAGGAGGTCACGTGTCCAGACGCACGATGCTCACGCTGGTCGCGGTCGCTGTTTTCATCGCCGTGATCGGCCTCGTGAAGTTCCTGCAGATCCGGGGGGCCATCGCCCAGGCTTCCTCCTTCCAGCCGCCCCCTGAGGCGGTCACCACAGTCGTCGCCAGGCTGGAGCCGTGGCAGGCGTCCGTGAAGGCCATCGGGACGGTGGAGGCCGTGCAGGGCGTCATCGTGAGCGCAGACCTGCCCGGCGTCGTCGAGAGGATCGCCTTCGAGTCCGGGAAGACGGTGCGGGCGGGCGACGTGCTCGTGCGGCTGGAAGCCAGCCAGGAGCGCGCTCAACTGGCCGCCGTCGAGGCCCAGCGCGACCTCGTCCATCTCACCCTTGAGCGGATGCGCGAGTTGCGGGAGAATGGGGTCATCTCCCAGGCGGAGTACGACCGGACCTCAGCCGAGTCCAGACAGGCGGAGGCCCGGGTGAGCGAGATCCGGGCCACGATCGAGCGCAAGACGATCCGGGCGCCGTTTGACGGGGTCCTGGGCATCCGCCGGGTCAACCTCGGGCAGCACCTTATGGGCGGCGATCCGATCGTCCCTCTGCAGGCCCGGCATCCGGTCTACGTGAACTTCTCCGTGCCGCAGCAGCAGGTCGGCGACATGCAGGCCGACGCCGAGGTGCGTCTCACGGTCGAGGGGATGGCGGAGGTGGCGTTCACGGGCAGAATCACGGCGATCAACGCGATCGTGGACGAGACCACCCGGAACGTTCAGGTGCAGGCCACCTTCGACAACCCCGACGGGAGGCTGCGCCCCGGGATGTTCGTCGAGGCGCAGGTCCTCCTCCCCGACAGCAGCCCGGTGGTGGCGCTCCCGGCCTCCGCGATCCTCTACGCGCCCTACGGCGACGCGGTCTTCATCGTGCAGGACATCCAGGGCCCGGACGGCAAGACCTCCCGTGGCGTGCGCCAGCAGTTCGTGAAGCTGGGCGGCGCGCGCGGGGACCAGGTGGCGGTCCTCTCCGGAGTCCGCCCCGGAGACGAGGTCGTGACTTCGGGCGTCTTCAAGCTTCGAAACGGCGCGGCGGTCCAGGTCAATAACGAGATTCAACCCGCCAACGACCCCGCTCCGAAGCCGGAGGACGGTTGATGAAATTCACCGATCTTTTCATCCGACGGCCCGTGCTGGCGGTGGTCGTCAACCTGCTCATTCTGATCGCCGGCCTGCAGTCCATCCGCTCGCTCAGCGTGCGGCAGTTCCCGCGCAGCGACATCGCGGTGGTCAAGGTGACGACCGCCTACGTGGGCGCCAGCGCCGATCTCGTGCGGGGCTTCATCAACACCCCGCTGGAGCGGGTGATCGCCAGCGCCGACGGCATCGACTACGTCGAGTCATCCAGCGTCCAGGGGCTGAGCACGATCACGGTACACCTGAAGCTCAACTACGACACCAACGCGGCCCTCACGCAGGTCCAGGCGAAGGTCGCCCAGGTGCGCAACGACCTCCCGCCGGAGGCCGAGGTGCCCGTGATTGGGCTCGAGACGGCAGACACCCAGTTCGCCCTGATGTATCTCGGTTTCTCCTCCGACGACCTGGATCAGAACCAGATCACCGATTACCTGACGCGCGTCGTGCAGCCGAAGCTCAGCGCCATCAGCGGGGTGCAGCGCGCCGAGATCCTCGGCGACCGCACCTTTGCCATGCGCATCTGGCTCAAGCCCGGAAAGATGGCGGCCCTGGGCATCTCGCCCTCCGAGGTGCGGGACGCGCTGGCGCAAAACAACACCCTCTCCGCGCTCGGCAGGACCAAGGGGTCGATGGTGTCGGTCAACCTGGTCGCCAACACCGACCTCCAGACCGCGGAGGAGTTCCGCCAGCTCGTCGTCAAACAGAGCGACGGCGTGGTGGTTCGTCTGGGGGAGATTGCGGACGTCGTGCTGGGCGCCGAAAACTACGAGGAAGACGTCCGCTTCAACGGGCAGACGGCGACGTTCATGGGCGTCTGGGTGCTCCCCACCGCCAACGCGCTCGACGTGATCGGCCGGGTGCGGGATGCGATGCCCGAGATCCGGTCGAACCTTCCGGCGGGGATGAAGGCCGGCATCCCCTACGATGCGACGGCCTACATCGAGAACGCCATCCAGGAAGTCCTCAAAACCCTCACAGAAACGCTCCTGATCGTCGTTGTCGTCATCTTCCTCTTCATGGGCTCGGTGCGCTCGGTGATCGTTCCCGTTCTGGCCATCCCCATCTCGCTCGTCGGCGCCGTCTTCCTGATGATGGTCGCCGGCTTCACCGTCAACCTGCTGACCCTGCTCGCCATCGTACTCTCGGTGGGCCTGGTCGTGGACGACGCCATCGTGATGGTGGAGAACATCGAGCGGTATGTTCACGCGGGCAAAAGCCCTTACCAGGCGGCCCTTCTCGGGGCCCGGGAGCTGATCGGCCCGATCATCGCCATGACGATCACCCTGGCGGCGGTCTACACGCCGGTCGGCATCCAGGGGGGGTTGACCGGGGCGTTGTTCCGCGAGTTCGCCTTCGCCCTCTCGGGCGCGGTGATCATTTCGGGGGTCGTGGCGCTCACCCTGTCGCCGATGTTAAGTTCGAAGTTGCTGCGATCCGGGGACACGGAGCGGGGCTTTGCGGGCTGGATCAACCGGAGATTCGACGGGATTCGCCGCGCCTACATCCGGGCGCTGTCCGGGACGCTCGACGCCCGGGCGTCCGTGTTCGTGGTCTGGGCGGCCGCGGTGCTGCTGGTGGCGCCCTTCTACCTGTTCTCGCAGCGGGAACTGGCGCCCAACGAGGACCAGAGCATCGTGTTCGGGATCGTCCAGGCCGCCCCGAACGCCACGCTCGATCAGACGAAGCTCTTCGCGTCGGAGGTCAACAAGGTCTATCAGTCGTTCCCCGAGACCGAAAACACCTTCCAGATCACGTTTCCAACGGGCGGTTTCAGCGGCATGGTCACCAGACCGTGGCGCGAACGGAGCAGGAGTACGGCGCAGCTTCAGATGGAGTCCGCCGCCAGGCTCTCGAAGATCCCGGGGGTGCGCGTCATCCCCCTCATCCCGCCCGCGCTGCCGGGGGGCGGGGATTTCCCGGTGGACTTCGTCATCGCCTCGACAGCCGAGCCGGAGCAGCTCGAAGCGTTCGCCAGCCAGTTGGTGCAGAAGGCGTTCGCCAGCGGGCTGTTCATCTTCGCCGACTCGGACCTGAAGTTCGACCAGCCGCAGGCGGAGGTGGTCTTCAACCGGGACAAGGTCCGCGCCCAGGGCGTCGACATGAGCCGGGCCGGCCGGGACCTCTCGGTGCTTCTCAGCGGCGCCTACGTCAACCGCTTCAGCATCCAGGGCCGCAGCTACAAGGTGATTCCGCAGATCAAGCGCAGCGAACGCCTCACGCCGGACCAGCTCGCCGACATCCACGTGACGGGGCAGGACGGCCGTCTCGTGCCGCTGTCCACCTTCGCCACGCTGCGCACGTCCACCGAGCCGAGGGAGCTCAAACGGTTTCAGCAGCTCAACGCCGTGCACATCCAGGGGGTGATCCCGCCGCCGGTCTCGCTCGACCAGGCGTTGCGCTTCCTGGAAGACGAGGCCAGGCGCATCCTTCCGCCGGGCTTCACGGTCGACTACGCGGGCGAGTCGCGACAGCTGCGCGCCGAGGGCGGCAAGTTCCTCGGCACGTTCCTGCTCTCGGCGATCCTGATCTACCTGGTGCTCGCCGCTCAATTCGAGAGCTTCCGAGACCCCTTCGTCATCCTCGCGGGCTCCGTTCCCCTGGCCATCTCCGGCGCCCTGTTCTTTTCCTTCCTGGGGTTCACGACGCTGAACATCTACAGCCAGGTGGGGTTGATCACGCTGGTCGGCCTGACGGCGAAGAACGGCATCCTCATCGTCCAGTTCGCGAACCACCTGCAGGAGACGGGGATGGATAAATGGAACGCTGTCCTGGAGGCCGCGGGCACGCGGCTGAGGCCGATCCTGATGACGAGCGCGGCCACCGTTGTCGGCCACCTCCCCCTGGTCTTCGCCAGCGGGCCGGGGGCCAGGGCCCGAAACAGCATCGGGATCACGCTCGTGAGCGGCATGGTCATCGGGACACTCTTCACCCTGTTCGTCGTCCCTTCGATCTACACGCTCCTCGCGCGCGGTCGCCGCACCCAGGAAGCGAACGGTCCAGGGGAGGGTGAGCTGAGAGCTGCAGCCACAACATAGACGGCATCGTCGTTAGTCGGGCAGAAAAGAGTTCAGGCGGAATCGTGACCGGGGCCTGAACGGGCGCTGCGCCTGGCCGGGCCCGCGAAGGGTCACCTGATCCTCGCGTACCGCAACACCCCCGGCGCCGGTCCCGTGCCGAACAAATCGATGACCTCTGTGGCCTCCGACCCCTGGCGCGGGCCGGGGATGAAGAAGTTGTGGAGCGGGTGTTGAAGCCCGATCCGGACGGGCCGGTCCTCCACCCACGGATGGACCTGCATCCCGTACGTCCCCGTGTCCCCCGCCGTGAACAGCGCCCGCAGCGTGCCATCCGGCGCAGCGTGGAACGCCCCGCCCCGATAGAAGATGCCCGATGGCCGGGCCGCCAGCTCCGGAGTCGCCTCGTCCTTCACCTGCGTGGCCAGCGTGCGTGCCTCCACGACCTGTCCCCTCCGGATCACCCGGTACTCCACCGTGCTCACGAGGGGCAGGCCGGGAAAGAACCGGTCCCGCACGAAGTCGTGCCAGACGTTCTTCGTCGCATAGAGGACGTGCGCCGCGCCGTCCGCGTCGATCCACATGTCCAGGTTGCGGATGTGCCCCGCCGTCTCCTCCCGCGAATCGATCTCCACGGAGGCGTGAAAGTCTGTCTTCAGGATATCCTCCGTCCACGCGTAGAACAGCCGTCGGAAATCGTAGTCCCACTTCCGCCCCGTCTTCTCCTCCTTGTACGCCCGCCACGCCTCGTGGGTCTCCACGATATCCCCGATGGCCAGCAGGTGCGCCGCCTTGTCCCGAAGCCCCACCTGCGGGTAGCACGCCCGGATCGGAAACCTCACCTTCCCCTGCCGCACCCACTTTCCCTCCCGGTCCATCAACCCCCACCCGTACCCATCATAAAGGTCGATATTGAGCAGCAGGACCGCCTCGTTCCCGAAGTCCACCCCGATGCCCCGGTAGGAATGTTCGGTGAACTTATACTCTCGATCCCACACCGGCATGATCTTCACGGGAGGCTTCTTCAGGTCGCTCGTGTCAAAAACCAGCAGATGGGGCGTACACCGCCCCTTGCGCCCCGGCGCGTTCGGGTCGGCCAGCGGATTGACCGACAGGATCAGCCTTCCACCCGGCAGCCGGACCAGGGAACACGGTTCCCGCTCGTCATAGGCTGCGCCGCTCTGCTGGACCTGCCATCCGCCCGCGTCCCGGCAGGACACCTGCCACCGCGTCTTGCACAGCCCCTCCAGCCCCGCGTCCGTCTCCGGTGCGCTCACGAACACCCGCTCCCCTTCCCGCACGAGGGTCGGCGACCCGTAGCACCACATCGGCCCCGCGCCGTTGTTGGCGTCCACGTACCGCGCCACGACCTCTTCCACCTCGACCTTAAATTCGGACATGACCTTTTCCCTACCCTTTGAGATGCCGATCAAACCACCCCAGCGCCTCCGCCTGCACCTCCGCGTCGTAGCAGTGCGGCTTCGGCGGGAAGAAGTGACGGAACTTCTCCGGACACCCGGCCCACCGGTACCCCGCCTCGATCTGCCGCGCCGCCTCCAGTTGCCCCTCCGGCGGGAACAGGGGGTCCTCGCTCGTGCTGACCACCATGCTCGCGTTCGGCGCGGCCATGACCGTCATATCCGGCACATCCATCCGGTCCCACACCCCCGGCAGCAGGCAGAACGTCCCTATGGCCCCGCTCACGTTGTAGACCTGCTGGTAGTCCCCCGTGGTCATCCACCCCACGCTCACGGACGCCCGGACCCGCCGGTCCAGCGCGGCCAGGACATCCGTCCGCCAGCCCCCGCCCGAAAGCCCCGTACACCCGATCCGCTCTCCGTCCACCTCCGGACGACTGACCAGATAGTCCACGCACCGGCTGTCATCCCAGAGATTGACCCCCATCCACGTGGTCCCGGCCCAGTTGAGCTGCCGCACGCCCAGGTAGAGCTGTTCCTTGACCCGGTTGTCCAGCCCCACGAAATCGTTGATGAGCAGGTCGAACGGATCGAACGCCGCCGGAATCCCGTTCATCCCTTTCGGGACCCGCTCCCCGAAGTGGTGTGCGTCGATCACGATCACGGCGTATCCCCGCTTGGCGAAAACTTCCGCCAGATAGTTCCCGCTCTGGTATTTTCTGCGATGCTCGACCAGCGTGGGATGGTCTCTCCCCGTGTTCACGACCCGCTCCTTGCCGAACAGCATGGGACCGCCCCACTCGTGGAACACAACCAGCCCCGGCGCGGGATGCCGGACGCCCTTCGGCAGCAGAAAGAACCCGTTGACCCGAATCCACGGCGTCGTGTTGAACGCCACACGCTCCAGGATGAACTCAGGCCGCTCCTCCCGGCTCAGCACCTCCGCCCGCAGGTCGAGCGGCCCCGGGTCGTAGTGCAGCCCCTCCAGAAGACACCCATGCGCGGCCTGACGCCACCCTTCGAACGTCCCCTCCGGACGCACCCTGCGCCACGACTCGGCGTTCAGGTCGAGCGGCCGGTGGTCTCGAATGCCCCGGATCATCCCTTCAAGACTTCCGTAATCACTCAGCGGCTTCCGGGACATCTTCAACTCATGACGGGTCTTGTTCACAGGGCCTCCTTTCGCTGGTCACCCACCTCCAAACAGAGCACAATCCGAAAAAAGCCGGACGCTGTCGGACGATCCGTCGGCGGCCTACCGATCCGGCAGACGGAAGGACACGTGCCACAGCTCCACATCCCCCCGCTCCTTCCCCGGCGGGTCCGGCGCGCACGTGGTCCCCATCAGATGCACCGTGTCAACGTCCCCCTCCCCCCCGAACCGCTCCGGCCGAAGGGTGTGAATCACGTAATCTTCGATCTTCTCCGTCCCCGCCAGCTGGCGTTCATTCCCTGGCCTGAACCCCTGCTCGGGGTCGAGGTCCCAGAGGCGAAGGTTTCCGCTTCCCGCCCGTCCGATGATGTGCCAGCCGCCCCGTGCATCGACGATCAGCCGCGTGGAGGAGGCGTTCAGTCCGGTCTCGAAGACATCCACGCTCAGGTCGTCGTGAATGCGGGCGATGCAGTGCGGCACGCGCCCGACCTCCATCAGCGCCTCGTGCGAAGGCGCAGCCACGTGGCTGTAGGAGAGATAGGCGCCGCCGTCCGGCCCGACGATCAGGTCCTGAAGGGAGGTCTTGCCGTCCTGAGGCATCAACCACCCCCTGTTCACCCATTCCCCTTTCGTCAGGTCGTCGCAGCGGGCCAGGCGCACGTGGCGCCAGGAATATTTCGTGTCCTTTCCGTCAGAGTGCTCCGGGTCGGTCAGCGAGGAGTTCAGCACCACCAGGGCCTTTCGCCCGCGGAGGATGATCCCCTCGTAGCCGTAGCGACCCTCCGGCGTCTCGATCCGGCTCCTGTGCCACCTGTCCGTCGTCCGGTCGTGGAACGCCGCGACCACCCCGTTCGGATCGCCCGCCGTCGATTGGCCCGACTCCGCGTAGAGCACCAGAAAATTTCCCTCCGGCCCCACGCCCGCCCCCAGGTAGGAGCAGGTCCCGGTATGCACTTCTTCGAACCGGGTGAGGGCCTTCGGCCCCGCCGTGCGGTAGACGTGACAATCCCCATAGGAGGACGGCGCCACGGCCCAGAAGGTGCCGTCTGCCCCCACGCACATCGTATACGGGTTGAACGGCAGCCCTCCGACCTCGTCCCAGCTCCCGTCGGGCCCGCGCCGGAAGAACACCCCTTCGTGCTCCCAAAAATGCTTCGCCTCCGGGTTGGGCCGCGCTGCACTGGCGTAGAGGGCCGATTCGTAACGGACCAGCCGGCAGGTCTGCCATCCGTGGATCGTCGTCGCCGAGACTTGCCTGCTGATCAACTCGGATCGGGTGGGGATCATGCGCGGATCCTCCTCAGCAGCGGTCGCCCTGCAAATCAGAAGAAGCATCAGAAACGGACGCCAGCCCCGTTGAGATAAGCGTCTCACGATACCTGTCGGGTTAAAGGATAAATTCGAGATCAACGTCCGCCTGCGGGCACAACGCCAAGGTGCCGGCCCAGCCACGCAAACGCCTCGTCCTGCATCTGCTGGTTGAAGAGGTGGGGCACGTTCCAGAGCCGGGTCTCCAGACGCTCGCCCGCCCCCTGAGACTCCCACACCTTCCGCATCTTGGCGTAGCTCGCCTCGACGGAAGCGACGGGAAAGAGGCCGTCCTCCGTGCCGTTGTAGAACAGCATCGGCTTCGGACAGGCGATGGAGGCCACGTCCGGGTAGTCCAGGTCGTTGGACAGCCCCGGATGGATCATGGTAAAGGCCGACTGCCCCCTCGTCTGGTTCTGGTCGGGCACGAGCAGACCCCTGTGCGATGCCATCCAGCAGATGGCCACCCCCGCCTTGACCGCGTCGGTGAGCGCCGCGATCTGCCACGTCCGGTAACAGCCGACCGACAACCCCATCGCCGCGATTCGGGTGGCGTCCACCTCCGGGCGGGTTGCGAGGAACTCGACGGCGCGCAGGTCCTCGTGCGCGATCAGCCCCGAGAAGGTCATCCCCATCTGCAGGAGGTTGCAGGCCAGCGCCTGCTGGCCGTCGTACCCCCCGCCGGCGCGGTCGCCCCAGTTGAGCATGTCCGTGGCGAAACAGACGTAGCCGCGCCGCGCCAGCTCATCCCCCAGGGACCTGCCGCCGTAGTACTTGGTCTGCCACTCCAGGGATTCCTGAAAGTGGGGATCCTCGGCCGGCGGACGGATCACCTTCTCCTTTCCGATCACAAAGAATGCGCCGTGATCGTGCAGGAGCAGCACCGCGGGAAACGGCCCGCGCCCCTTCGGGACCGTCATAAACGCGGCGACCCGGCTGTCGCGGGTGAGGTTCAGCGCCAGCTTCTGGAACTCGTGTGTGCCGCGATCTTCGATCAGCAGCACGGTCGGCTCGAACGCGGCGGTCGGCGGGGCCGTGAGGAGGGCCTGGAGCAGGCGGTTGCGGGCAATCGTCCGCCACGCCTCAAAAACCGCGTAACGGCCCGACAGCCAGGACATCGGAAAATTCATCCGGCCCACGGCCTCCTTGTAAAAGGCCGGCAGGGTTTTGATCACGCCCGGATTCTGATACGCCTTCAACTCGTCCGCAAAACTCACGTCGCTCACCCCCTTCGCCATAAGGACCCCCACGAACACCGCCAGAACGGCCAGCGTAGAATGTCTCCGATTTTTCGCCAGATGATCCATACCCCTCACGGCTTGCCCCGCACCCGCGCCAGCACCTTGCCCAGAGGCTCGTCGTCCTTCGGCGGGGCCAGCAGCCGGGACGCCGGGCGGTGTTTCAGGTAGAACGCCAGCACGTCCCAGAAGTAGACCAGCCCCTCCGGCGAGCTGTAGCCAAACCCCGGCTCCCCCTCCGCGTAGTCCCGCGCGAAACCCCGGTCTCCTGGCTTCTGATAAAAGCCATACAGCTCCTTCCCATCCTTCACCTTCCCGGTGGCCACCTCCCACCCGTTCACCCCCCCGAAGACCTTCCCCGTCCGCTGCCACCCCAGGATGCGCTGGCGCAGGACCCGTTCGACCGCGTCCAGGTGCCGCTCCTGCGGCCCCAGCAGCCGGTCCGCCTGCACGATCTGCCAGGCGTGCTCCATCGCCTGGTTCATGATGATCTGGCTCGACCGGGGATGGGGATACCGCCAGCCCCCTATGGGGTCCTGGCTGTCCGCCAGAAAGTCCGCCACCGCCCGCACCACGTCCCGCAGCTTGGGCTCCTCCGGCGCATAAACCGCCAGCTCCGGCAGTCCCACCAGGGCGTAGCCGATGATGTAGGGCTTGGCGTAGCCCACCTTCAGCCCCCCGTCGTCCTCCTCGATGAACGGCGGGTCCGGGTCCAGCGGCTTCCCCCCCTGGTCGAACAGGTCCCCCGTCGAGAGCTTCGTCCTCAGCTCCCGGAACAGCCGGAGCGCCTCATCCAGATACCGCGCCTCCCCCGTGTAACGGTAGAGCCGGACGAAGTCCCGCACGTCCCCCACGTTCCGGCACTCCCCCCGGTCCGTGTGCACCTGCTCCGCCGCGTAGCGCACCTGCGCCTCCAGCGCCTCCCGCATGCGCGGGTCCCCCGTCTCCTCGTAGGCCAGCAGGAAACTGTCGTAGCCCTTCGTGCAGAAGTGCACCGCGCTGTTCGACCGCCACATGTAGGACCGGTCGTCGTCTGGCGGGGTGCGCCCCATGGCGATCACGTTGTTGTAGCGCGTCCCCCCGGTCTTGTCCGGCCCCCACCAGATCGACTGATCGAACACGTTGTCGCACCACAACAGGCCCGCCTCGACCAGCCTCCGGTCCCCGCTGCGGTACCCCTCCTCGAACATCGACGGGCAGTGGTTCAGCCGGTTCATCCCGAACGCCCCTCCCGTCTCCTGCCCGTCTGCGTAGCCCGTGACGTTCCCCCAGTCGTCCCCCGCGGCCACGCTCCGGACCACCGCATCCCGGTGGTACCGCGACAGCGCCCCCAGCGCCGGCGCGTCCCCCAGGTCCGTCGCCGCCTCAAACCCGTACAGCGCCTCCCACAGCCCCCCGTCCACCCGGACTTCGTGCGGGGATTCCAGCATCGCCGTCAGCCGCGCCAGCCCTGCCGGGGCGATGGCCAGCTCCGCCCGCTGCCACGCCGCCTGCTGCATCGGAACCCGCTCCTCCGCCGTGCAGCGCCAGTAGCGGTAGAGCGTCTTCCCCGCATCCTGCTGGATCTCCGCTTTCCCCCGCCGCTTCAACGGGGCCGCCGGATGATAGAGTCGGTACCCCTCGAACAGAAAATCGCACGGTTTGCCGTCTGCAAAACCGTGCGAGAGCACGTCTCTTCCCGCCCCTTCCGTCACCAGCCTGCCGCCCTCCACCGCCACCTCCCACCCGAAGTCCGGCGCCCGTCCGTCCCCCTCCAGATTGCGCTGGAGATGCGCCACCACGACCAGCCCTCCCAGCACATCCGCCCGAACCTCCACAATGCGCGGCCACTCGGAATCAGGCAGATGTATCCGCTGCCAGAGAAAATGCGCGTTCGACTCCACGACCTCCGTGCGCGTCTCCCCCGGCGCGGTCCGGGCCGGGGCCATCAGCCGCGCCTTCAGCCTCGGGCCGTCCCGGTAGACCACCGTGAGCGCCTCCCCGTCCAGTTTCACCTCCACGGGAAGCCGGGGAGACGCCTCTGCCGGGGCAGGCGCAGCCCTGAGCGTGAACCGGACCGCCCCCTCGCCCGTGAACCGGTACGGGAACGTCACGAGCGCCCGGCGGGCGGACCTCGGCCCCTTCGCAGGATGCCACGTCAGGACCCGCACCCCCGTCTCCATTTCCCGCTGCCCGTCGGACGCGGCGAGCCCCTGCCCCTCCCGGAGCATCCCTTCCGGCAGTGGCAGGGAGGTCCGGACGAGCTGGAGGCCGGAGGCCACCGGTGTCACCCTCACCTCCACCCGGTCTCCGGGCAACGGCGTCTCCTCCGCGCGCAGATCGCTCAACGTGATTCCTCCCAGAAAAATGGACAACCAGAACCATCTCAGGTTCGTCATGGTCCTCTTTATTCCCCCGCCGGCACCCGCTTCTCCTTCAGCTTCATAGCCTGCGGGAAGTCCTTCCCCACGCGCTTAAGCAGGGCCTCCGGGTCGTTCTCCATCGCGTAGACCCGCAGCCGCCAGGTCCGCCCTCCCGATGGAGCGTTGTCGGGCAGCCAGCGGGGATTGTTGTGCATGCAGTCGTGCCACGCCTGGCACAGGGCCCAGGTCGGGGCCTCGCAGACGATGGCCGTCAGGTACTTCCCGTCCCGCGAGACCGTCCCGATGATCGGGTAGATGTACCGGTCTGAACTGAAGTCCGCCCACGCCCCCTCCCCTGACCTCCGCAGCGGCTCCCACACGGGAATGTACATCTGCACCCACGGCGGGTTGTTGTACTGGTGGTCCGCCGGGCGCACCGGGATATTCCGCCGCTCCGTCCGGTCCAGAAACGTCACCCCGTCGTCCGTGAAGAGGAAGCACCGCTTCACGAACTCGGGGTACGGGTCGGGCTTGCTCGCAAACCCCGGCGCGCGCCGGAGCTGCCAGCAGAGGTTGGGGCCCAGCAGGTTGTCGGGCAGCTTGCCCCCTGCGTCCCGTGCGGTGTCCACCTCGGCCCGCGCCTCGAACACCACCGCCTCTGGCTCCGGCGTCACCGTCGTCACATAGACCACGTGCGGCTGATCCTGGAGACGGTGGCGCAACTCCACCTTTCCCCCGTCCAGCGCGCGGGCCCCCTCGAAGTCCATCGGGCTCTCGTAGCACCAGGAGTCGCACGTGAAATCCGGCACGTTCGGGAACACGCTCGACACGTGGGTCAGCATCTTCTCCCCGTGCGTGGCCTGCCAGACGCCCAGCGTCGGCAGGGTCTTCGGGTCAGGGTTCTTAGCTTCCAGGATCATTTTGACCTCCTCTCCAGAAACGTCCGAAAAAGAACCGCAGAACATCAGAGAAATGCAAAGTGCAAAATGGAAAACGAAAAATGAAAAGTGGAATCTATCTTTTATACTTTGCACCTTGCACTTTACACTTTGCATTTTGCATCTACCCTTCTCCGCGCCCTCTGCGCTCTCTGCGGTAAGATTGCCTTTTCTTGTCATGTGAGAAAACACGCCGCCTGATGCCCCGACCCGATCTGCTTCAGGACGGGGACCTCCTCGCTGCACCGCGCCATCCGGTGCGGGCATCGCGGGTGAAACGGACAGCCCGACGGCGGATCGATCGGGCTCGGGACCTCCCCCTCCAGCAGGATTCGCTTGGACCGCGCCCCCGGGTCCATCTGCGGGGCCGACGCCAGGAGGATCTGCGTGTAGGGGTGGGCGGGCCGCCGGTAGATCGCCTCCGTGTCCCCCACCTCCACCAGCTTGCCCAGGTACATCACCCCCACCACGTCTGACAGGTGCTCCACCACCTTCAGGTTGTGCGAGATGAACAGGTAGGCCAGCCCGAACCGTTCCTGCAGCTCTTCGAGCAGGTTCAGAATCTGCGCCTGGATGGACAGGTCCAGCGAGGACACCGGCTCGTCACAGACGATGAACCTCGGCTTCAGCGCCAGGGCGCGGGCGATCCCCACCCGCTGCTGCTGCCCGCCGGAGAACTCGTGCGGAAAGGCGTGGTAGAATTTGCGCCCCACGCCCACCAGATCCAGCAGCCGTCGGACCTCCTCCTCCCGCTCCGCCCTGGTCCCGATGCCGTGGATCTTGAGCGCGTCCTCGATGATCGTCCCCACGCTCATCATCGGGTTGAGCGACGAGAGCGGGTCCTGAAAGATGATCTGCATCTCCCGGCGCAACGCCCGCACCTCCCGATCCGGGAGGGCCAGCACGTCCCGCCCGTCGAACACAACCTGCCCGGAGGTGGGCTCGTGCAACCGGAGCACGGCGCGGGCCACCGTCGTCTTCCCGCTCCCGCTCTCCCCCACCATCCCGAACGTCTCATTCCGGTCGATCTGGAACGTCACCCCGTCCACGGCCTTCACCGTGGCCTTCCCCTGATAGAAATACTTCTTCAGGTCCGTCACCTGAAGCAGCGAATTCGCCATGCAAGTTGCTCCGATCCAAAAGACAAACGGCAATTCCTCGATACGCCCCTGCGGGCTACTCGGAATAATCGGTCCTATTATCCGCATGCCCCGAGTAGCGGCCAAAGGCCGCGTATCGAGGGGCACGTTTCACGTCTCACGTCTTCACAACTTCGCCGGGTCGATTTTGAGATAGTACACATTCATGTAAGACCCCGGGTACCCCCCCGTCGTGTACCCCTCGATCACCCCGTCCCGCCAGTTCCCCCCGAACCGCGACGGCTCCAGCAGGAACAGGCGGTCGATGCCGTCCGGCAGGAACTCGACCGGCCTCGGATCGCTGAACGCCCGCCCGTCCGCGCTCCGGCAGTAAAAGGTCCGGTTGTTCCATGCGCTCTGTTTGATCGCATCCCGATATCCCGGATCGGGCTTCGTCGTCTCGTCCGCCCGCTCCAGGAACAGGTGATAGAGGCCATCCGGCGTCTGGCACAGCCGGACCCGGTGAAAGCCCCTGGCCGCTTCGATCTCCGACCGCTCGAATGGCCCGCCCGGAGGTCCAATCAGATGAAAGAACCGATGCCCCGGATCGGACGGGTCCCAGAACCCATCCTCGTACTCCCTCGGGTTCCGCCGGTAGGCCACGTGGATTCGCCCTTCCCGGTCCACGAAGGCGCTGTGGCACTCGCAGTGGCCGGGGCTGGCGTCGTCCAGAACCTCCATCTTCCACGCCCCGTTCAGTCCGTCCTTTGCGTGGAGATGATACAGAATCCGGTAACAGTACTTCCCCTCCAGGATCACCGCCTCGTGCTTGAAGATGTCCACGGACCGGCCCCGCACGACCACGTAGGGGTAGCCTGTGTGCTGCGGGACCTCAGCCACATCCCGCACCGTCCACTTCCCCGTCGCCGCGTCATAGAACCCGATCCGCTCCTTCGTCCGGTCCTCGCACCAGGAGACGCAGGCGTTCCCTTCCGGCCCGATCCCCGCGCCCTGGTACGGATGCCCGCCCAGGTTGCCGAGCCGTTCGAGCGAAAACCGGTCTGCCTGTCCCGGCCCCGCAGCCATCCAGGCCTCCGGCCCCAGGCCACCGACGATCCGCAGGGCGCCATCGGGCGACATCAGCAGACAGACCGTCTGCTGCGATCCCCCCCGGAACGTCTCTGTCCACGGTCCATTCCCCGTCTTCCGGTAGACCCGGAAGACCCCGTCCTGCTTCTGCCACGGCACGCCCCCCGGCCCTTCGCTGATGCGGCCCGCCTCGAGCATGGCCGCGTAGAGCGTGTCTCCATAGCGGACGAGGGGGGCGTGCATGAACCCCCAGCAGCTCCGCGTGCCGGGATTCAGGTCGCCCGTGATGCGTTCGATCTCCACGCCCGGTTGAGGCGTCATGGAAAACCTCCTTCAAAGAAAAAAAACAGCGGTGTCGGGTATCGGGTTTCAGGTAAACCCAAAACGATCTTTGCTTTCCCCGACACCTGACACCTGATACCTGACACCTGCTTTCAATACCACTTATGCACCTCGTGCCCCTGCCTCGGGAACCAGACGCTGTCCACGGCGATCCCGGCGGCCACGGCCAGGACGTAACCCGTGAGCATGCCGATGAAGAACGGCTTGGACCGCCGGTAGAACGACGCCCCGGCGACCTTGATCATCAGGTACTTGATCAGCCACGCCAGGAAGATCGTCGTGCTCGTCAGCCGGGTCAGGGACATCCCGGACAGCGCGAACCCGACCGGATGAAACGGCCACCAGGGGAACCGGTAGCGCATCAGGTTCAGGACCAGCATCCCCCCGGCCCCGGCCAGGCAGAACCCGTAGTCCGTCGGGTTGACCGGCAGGGGGTTCCGGATCGAAGGCACGACCACCGCGTCAAAATACGCCCTCCCCACGTTGATCACCAGCCAGTTGGGCTGGAAGTTGTAGGCCCCCATCGTGTAGCCCAGCCAGATCGTGTAGAACGTGGAGACGACCGTGCCGGTCACGAACGCCGCGCAGACCCCCCAGAACAGCCGGCGCTTGTCCCCCGGCACCAGGTCGGCCAGGCGGTGGACGTGGGCCATCGGCGTCATGAGGAACCCCCGGTAGTTGCTGATCGCGAACGACGACAGGCCGAAGGCCACGTGTGAGGATGCCCTGAGCGCCCCCGCCCCTCCGAAGACCGCCAGGGAGGTCTCCCACGCCGAGGTGGGCGGGTTCAGGTAGACCAGCCCGGAGTCGGCCAGGATCTTCGTCAGACCCAGGTAGATCACCACCATGCCGGGGATCACCAGCGCGATGACCTTCGCCTCCATGCCCGCCTGCGCCAGCCAGAGGGCCAGGAAGAGCGCGCTCCCCGCCAGGCCCGCGAATGCCCATCGGTAGGGGATCATCTCCCGGCTGTCGTCGATGTGGGTGCTCTCAGGATGGAGGGCCTTCCGGAAGACCTCCCGAAGATGCCCTCGCGCCACCCACAGCCCCCAGAGGGTCAGCGTCACGAAGGCCCCGGTCGTCTGCCACTTGAAGGACCCCATGGCGTAGTGGGGGGAGGTGGCCCCCATCCCCAGCCGGTTCAGCGCCCCGCCCTGGAGGATGAACAGGAGGTCGAAGAACCAGAGGCTGAACAGGACCTCCAGGCTGGCGAAATAGGAGAAGCAGATGACGAACGTGCTCAGGAAGATCCAGAGGGGCGGATACCTCCGGGGCAGCCAGAACCAGGTCCCCTCCGCCGTCGGAAAGACCGGGACGTTCGGGTAGAACCAGGAGATCATGTTCCAGCCGAACACGAAGGCCGTCAGCGAGAACCCGGCCCAGAACGCCTTCCCCTGCATGAACTCCGGCAGCCACCGCGCCCCCGTCCCGGCCCGCGTCGTCATCTCCACCGCCGGCGCGATCACCGGGTACACGAGCCGCTCATGGTCTGCCCACTGCCGGTGGAGGATGGCCGAGGCGCAGATGCACAGCAACGCCATGGCGCAGAGGAACAGGAGCCACCAGAACAGCGGGAGGACCCAGACCCCCCACGGAATCGAGGCCCCTGCCGGGAGCCCCTCGAAAAACCAGGTCATCGCCCCGTGTTCGTTCGTGGGGACCAGCCACGTCGGCAGGTGGGGGTGAAGGTACTCGCGCCACCCATTCTCCGGGGTCGCGAAGTAATACGGGGCGGCCATCAGACTGATCATGTAGCCGGTCCCCCCGTAGGCCGGCCCGTAGGCGCTGATGAACCCCATGCAGAAGACCGTGATCCACTCCGCCGAGGAGAGGACGAACCGCCTCCCGAACCCCCGCGCCAGCGCAGCGCACCCGATCACCGACAGCAGGAACGGGATCAGGTTGCCCATCGGCATGTTGCAGAAGGTCATGTACGATCCCTTCATGACGTAGCGGACCGTACACGACAGGAGACTCACACAGACCGTCAGACACAGCCCGAACAGGATCGCCCGCCCCGTCACCCCGCGCGCCTCCGCCCCAGGAACCTCCGCAGCCCTGTCCTGCTCGACCTCCGCCTGTCGTCCCTCTGCCATACACCCCCACTTCGTCCTGAAGGACCTCATCCGGACCCGTCACCCCGCTCCCAGCAGGGATCTGATGTAAGCGATGGACCTCGCCTCCACGTCTTCGCCCGGACGGCTCGGCTTCCCGAAGCCTTCGATGTGGACCATCCCCCGGTAGCCGGCCCCCCGCAGGGCGGCGACGACGGACAGAAAATCGACGCGTCCCTCGCCGTGAGAGACCAGCCGGGCAGCAGGCCACCGATCGGAGTGGTCCCGGAACTGGCAGACATGGATCTTGCCCGCAAACGCCCGGACCAGCGCCGGCATGTCCCCGCCGGGGATGTCCATGCCCGTACACAGCGTCACCCCGTTGCACGGGCTGGGGACCGCCTCCACCAGCCGGCCCAGATCCTTCCAGGTCCCCACCAGAAACGGGCCACTCCAGTCTTTGTCCGTATAGGTCCCGTAATCTTCCAGGCGCACGCCCTCCGCCACCGCCCGTTCGCGCAGCCCGTCCGGGAGGAGCCGGTGGAGGCTGTGGTTCCCGATGCCCACCCCGCACTGCTCCGCAGCCGGGATCAGCTCACGGTAGAAATCCACCAGACCCTCCCAGCACGCCTCCGCCTCCCCGGCGTCCGTCGGCCTGCCCAGGTCGATGTGAAGCAGCACCTTCGGGATACCGTTCTCCTCCAGGAGTTCGAGCGTGCGCAGCATCGCCTCCAGGCAGCGGCGGTCCCGGCGCAGCAGGACGTCGGGGTTCGTGGCCCCCTCGCGAAGCGGAGGCCGGGAAGGCCACTTCGCCAGCCAGAAGTGCGCGGCCGGCGCCTCGATCCCCTGTTCCTCCAGCCTCCCCTTGAATGCCCGGAGGCTGGCCGGGTCCGGATATCCGTTCTCCTGAAAACCGGGAAGGGAGGGGCAGTCGATGTAGACCCGGTCCACACCCAGCCGCCGGCAGCGCTCCACCGTGGCCTCCACGTCCCCGAACGCGGCGATTCCAATTTTCACGGGATCTCCTCACGCTTCGTGACATCCCTATCGGCGTTCGTCCACCCCCCGGACGATTCACAGGATCGTCTCCCCGCCCTGCCCATCTGCGGATCACCCCTCCTTCGCGACCTCCGCCAGCCGGCCCGCATTGTCCACGACCTTTTTGAACGCCACGGCCACCTGCTCCACCCATTCGGGGTTCGGGTCCACCGGCGTGCTCAGCCAGAAGCAGGTGTCGTGGACGCGCTCGCTCACCGGCAGGGAGCCCCGCTCCATCTTGCGCCGGCCGTCCGCGTGATCCGCCCACGGCCCGCCCAGGTCTTCCAGCGGGAAGTCGTTGAACAGCGGCTCCAGGTGCATCACCCCGTAGCCGAACGGCGTGATGCCCGGCTGCGTGCCCACCCCCTCCGCCACCAGCGCCTTGAGGACCGCCGACACCGGCGCGCCGACCTCCTCCGGGTTGATGGTCCCGGTGTAGAGCAGCAGCCCCCCCCGCGTCGCCTTCGGGTAGACCTTCTGGGGTCGGATGCCCCGGACCCCCTCCAGCAGCCGGTTCAGCTTTCCGAACCACGCCTGCCGTTTCTCGTTCAACCCCGGCAGGCGCTCCAGTTGTGCCCGCGCCATCGCGATACCCATCGGGTTCGCCCGGTACTTGATGCCCAGGCCCATGCCCCGCAGGGCCTTGAACTTCTCCGTGGCCCACAGCTTCTCGCACCGTCCATAATGGCCCAGCGCCAGCATCCGGTCGTAGAGTTCGTCGTCATTCGTCACCGCCACGCCCGCCTCGATGCCCGTCACCGCCTTGCTCTGCTGGAGGCTGAAGCAGCCGATGTGCCCGACCGACCCCAGGGGCTTCCCGTCCCACATCCCCCCGTGCGCGTGCGACGCGTCCTCGATCAGCTTGATCTTCGTCCCCTTCACGATGTCCAGAAACGCGTCCATGTTCGCCGGATTCCCGTACACGTGCGTGACGATGATCGCGCACGTCCGGTCCGTGATCCGTCGCTTCACGTCCTCCGGGTCCGCGCAGAACGTCTCCGGGTCTACCTCGCAGAACACCGGCGTCGCCCCGCAGTGCAGGATCGGCGTGATGCTCGCGTGCCAGGTGACCGACGGGACGATCACCTCCCTGCCCGCGCGCGCCCCCGCCGCGAACACCGCCGAATGGATCGTGGCCGTGCCGTTGCACATGGACAGCGCGTGCTTCGTCCCGACGAAACTCCGGAACTCCGCCTCAAATTTGTCGAGCTGCGAATACGATTTGCCCAGGTCGTCGAGTACCTCGTTGACGAACCGCTTTTCGAGCGGGGTCACCGTCTGCCACCGGTCTCCGATGGGGGTCGTCACGGTTTTAGGCCCGCCGTCGAGGGCCAGATCAGATTTTGACATGATCATTTTCCTCCGAAAGAAATGATGTTGTAGAGGTTTGAAACCCGCTCAGTAGCTCGGAGATGAATCTCCGAGCTACCTCAACCGCGCCCGGCTACGCCGGGCTGAAGTCCGATTTATCGGACGCATACCGGGTAGCGCGGGAACTTCATTCCCGCGCTACGGCTGGCCTGCCTTCTGCCTTCCGCCTTTCCGTCATCCCTCCGGCGTCAACCGCCCGTACCAGGCCTCGTTGCTGTTCTGGCTGTACGCGCCGGTCCAGTAGCAGTCGATGACCGGCGCCCGCGTCCCTCCGGAGCGCGTCATGTTGACGAAAAAGTGCCACAGCCGGGACGGGATCTCCAGCCGGATCGGCTCGCTGACCCGGTCCCACTGGCCCGCCTCGCCCGTCGCGTACCAGACCCCCTCCGCGTTCCCCCGCCCGCCCCTCGTCAGCAGGTAGTGGAACCGGCCGTCCGGCGTCTGGGTGACGCGGCAACTGTTGAACGCCTTCCCCACGCAGAAGTGCGTGAACGGCCCGCCCGGCTTCCCCACCGCGTGGTAGACGGAGCTGTTCATCTGGTCCTGCCCCTTCCCCGCCCAGACCGTGGTCGAAGGCTGCCGGTTCTCGTAGTAGGTCAGATGGACCAGGCCCTGCGCGTCCAGCATGATGTCCTGATGGTCCGTCGTGCCCCGCGCGGTCCCGTCAAACGTGTCCGACACGTCGCTGGTCACGGTCATCCGCCAGTCGTCCGGAGATTTGAAGATGTCAGGACAGTAATAGTAATAGGCGTTGAGCACGGGATAGATGCCCCTCGGCGTCTCGACCGTCCTGAGTTCGCCGGTCTGGGGGTCCCGGGTCGTCACGCTCTGGTTGGGATACTGATCCCCTTTGATGAAGTAGTCATCGCTGTTGACGGAGTGTACCTCGGCCCCGTTGAAAATCACCATGTTGTAGCCGCGGTGCTTTTCGTGCTGGAGCACGCCGGAGGCCATCGGACGGAACCCGTCCTTCGGGTTCAGGACGTACCACGTCATGTTCGCCAGGCCCCCGGCCACGAAGATCTGATCCTTCGCGTTGATGGATGCCCCGAACCGGCTCTCCGCCGTGGCGTACTGCTCCATCGTGAACCGTTTGACCTGCCCCGGCGGGTCGAAGACGACGTGATAGCTCGCCTGCTTGCCCGCGATCACGTGCAGATGCCCCGTGCTGTCCACCAGCAGGTTGCCGTTCTGGGGCACGGGGGGGAGCGGGAGACTGGCCTCCCACTGGCCGGGGCCCACGCGCCGGAAGACCGTCAGCGTCAGGTCGTCCCGCCAGCTCATGGCGTAGACCTCTTCGCCGCACCGGATGATGTTGGACTGGTTATAACCCCAGCCGCTCGCCCCGCTTCCCCCGCTCTGTTTGCAGCCCGCCGTGTCCGTGATCATCTCCATCTCGAACTTCACCTTCGCGGGCGGGCCGTAGGTCACCTGAGTGCGTTCTGACATCAGATCCTCCTCGGATAAGGGGTTGTGAAGAAATAAGCGATTGATTTCGACAGGGCGCGGTTGTACCTTTGATGCGTGAACTTCAATATCTTGCGCAGAAAGTACACGGTCCTCAGGCCGGCGTTGACGGAGCGGTCGAGGCGGCTTTGGTCGGCGACCGAA
>SICM01000293.1 GCA_009694805.1 Candidatus Latescibacterota bacterium | reverse complement strand
TGTGGCTACATCAAACTCGAACTGCTGAAAGTCTCGACCAAACTCAACCACTTTGCGCTCAAGTCCAAACTCTACCTCAACGCGCTTCAGGTATCCTTCGATACTTTACGTCAACTCCAACCTGTCCGGTTGACTGCGTAAGGTGAGTACATGATAAAGACGGGGTCGGGGGTCGGGGGTCGAAAAAAAACAGAGACCCATGATCCTTGAGCTTTTCCTGACCCCTGATCCCTGGCCCCTGACCCCCGTTTTTGCTTTTCCCAACGAGGCGTTCCCATCCTCAGGACTCTCTTCTATGCTGTCCTTTCTCTTCACAGGAAGTTCGGGCCGAAGGCGTCCGGGGGGGGATGACGGGCGCACGCGGGCGGCGCGCGACCGGATGGTCGATACGCAGATCCTCCGGCGGGGGATCACGGATGCGCGCGTCCTGGCCGCCATGCGGCGCGTGCCCCGGCATCTGTTCGTGCCCGATCATCTGCGGGATCAGGCCTACGACGATGGGGCGCTGCCCATCGGAGGGGGGCAGACCATCTCGCAACCCTACATCGTGGCGGTCATGACCTCCCTGCTGGCGCTGAAGGGGGACGAGGGGGTGCTGGAGATCGGGACCGGGTCGGGCTATCAGACGGCGGTGCTGGCCGAGGTGGCCGGGGAGGTCCATTCCGTGGAGATCGTGGAGCGGCTGTCCCAACGCGCCCGTGCCCTGCTGGGGTGTCTGGTGTATGGCAACGTCGCGTTTCGCACGGGGGACGGGTACCGGGGGTGGGAGGAGTTTGCTCCTTACGACGGCGTCATCGTCACGGCGGCCCCGATGCACGTGCCTGGCGCGCTGATCGACCAGTTGAAGGAGGGGGGGCGGCTGGTCCTGCCGGTGGGGAATGAGGATCAGGAACTGTTGAAGATCGTGAAGGAAGCGCAGGGGCACCGGAAAGAGTGGGTCCTCCCGGTGCGGTTCGTGCCGATGACGGGGGAGGCGCAGGAAGGCAACAGGCAATAGGCAACCGCCCCTACCCAGATGGGGGAGGGCTGGGGGGCGCCTTCTCGATCACTCCGATGTAGGGCAGGTTCCGGTACTTCTGGTCGAGGTCGAGGCCGTAGCCGACGACGAAGACGTCCTCGATGGTGAACCCCACGTAGGGGAGGGGCACGCTCACGCGACGCCGGGTAGGCTTGTGGAGCAGGGCGCAGGCGTTCAGGCTGCGGGGACGCTGCGCGGACAGGAGGCGGAGGAGATGGTCGAGGGTGAGGCCGGAATCGACGATGTCTTCCACGATCAGGACATCCCGGCCTTCGATGCGCGTGTCCAGGGGGTGCGTGATACGGACCGCGCCGGAGGTCTCGGTGGAAGCCCCATAGGAGGAGAGGCCGATGAACCCGATCTCCAGGGGCAGAGAGACGGCGCGGGCCAGGTCGGCCAGGAAGAAGAGGGCGCCTTTCAGGATGCCGACGAGGACGAGGTCTCTCTCCCGGTAGTCCGAGGTGATCTGACGGCCCAGGCGGGCGACTCCGGCCTGCAACGCCTCTGGGCTGATCAGGATGCGGGATACGGGAGGGGCCATAGGGGTGAGGGGTGAGGGGTGAGGGTCGGAAAGGGGTTATGGGTAAGGTACGTCCTGGACCTTTTCCTGTCAACAGTCCATCCGCGCAGACCTTCACGCTCTGCGCCTTCTGGAGACGGCTCATTTTGTGAAACTCTTTTCGGATCGCTATCTGGCTGATCTCCTGGTCCGGTCCCGGACCCCGGAATTTGCCCCGGCCTGCGACCGGCTTCGGGCGGAGGTCGCCTCCCTGGAGGCGATGGGCCTGAGCGTGCCCGAGGTCTCGGCGGGCTACTTTCACGACTATTTCTGTCCGGAGCACGCGGTGGCGCTCACCTGGGCGCCGCACAGCCCGAAGGCGCACCGGTGCCCGGTGGATGGAGAGGTCTTCGCCGGGCAGCCGTTTGACGGGGCCTGGCTCTGGCCGGTGAACACCTCTTTATCGCGAGGGGCGTTCAAGTCCGCGCTGCTGTGGCGGATGGACGGCGGCGAGGCCCACCGGCGGCGGGCGGAGGCGATTCTGACGGGCTATGCCAGCCGGTACGCATCCTACACCGTCCTCCGGCAGGGGATGCGCCTGCAGGGGCGCTGCTGCTATCATTCGCTGGACGAGTCCGTCTGGCTCATCCCGCTGGCGCAGGCCTACGACCTGATCCGGGAGAGTCTGGACGCCCCCGATCAGATTGCGGACGATCTTCTGATTCCGGCGGCGGAACACATTGCCACGCAGCAGTTGCATCAGATCCACAACATCGAATGCTGGCATCACGCGGCCATGGGCACGGTGGGGGTCTGCCTGGACCGGCCCGACTTCATCGATCTGGCGGTGAACTCGCGCTACGGGTTCTGGCGGCAACTGGAGGAGGGCGTGAGACCGGACGGGTTCTGGTACGAAGGCTCGACGAGTTACCATTTTTACACCGTGGCGGCCATGACCGCGCTGGCCACCTCCGCGGCGGCGGCGGGGCTGGAGCTTCACCGCGCGGAGCGGTTGCGGCGGATGTTCCAGGCGCCCGTGGAGTACGCCTACCCGGATCTGAACATGCCGGCCATGAACGACTGCTGGTACTTCACGACCCTGCTGGGCGAATGCTGCCACAACACGCCGGACGCCGCCGGGTTCTACGAGGTCGGGTGCGCGTGGTACGGGGAGGCGTTCGAGTGGATCCTGGAGGCGAATTACCAGGGGCGGAGGCGAGACGCGCTGGAGGCGCTGCTTTACGGAAAGGCAGGGGTCGGGAGAAACCCGAAACCCGAAACCTGAGTCCCGTCTCTTCCCCGACTCCGGCTATGCCGTCCTGCGCGCAGAGCGGCCTGAGGCATATCTCCTGTTGAAGTACGGGCCGCACGGCGGAGGACACGGGCATCCCGATAAGCTGAGCCTGATTCTGCACGCGTGCGGGCCCCGGTCTCGCCCGACCTCGGAACGCCGGGCTACGGGATCGGGCTGAATCAGACGTGGTACCGCCGGACGATCTCTCACAACACGGTCCTGATCGACGGGTTGTCGCAGCCGCCCAACGAGGGGCG
Organism: Candidatus Latescibacterota bacterium; assembly: GCA_009694805.1. Lineage (GTDB taxonomy): Bacteria > Latescibacterota > UBA2968 > SICM01 > SICM01 > SICM01. The sequence goes on along the minus strand of SICM01000293.1, from coordinate 1,945 downwards.
ACTGAACCGGTTTGACGGGTCCGGAGAGGAGGGATTCCAGATCGCCGATGCGAGCGTCTCGTGGGCGGAGGGGAGCTATAAGGGGGTACACATGCGGCGGGTGATTCTCATGAAGACGGACCCACCCTCCCACCCCCCTTCCCCAAAGGGATCTGCCCTCTATTTCATCGACCTGTTCGCGGTCACGTGTGACCGGCCCAGGCAGATCGACTGGGTGTTTCGATTCAAAGGCGTGTCAAGTGCCAGGTGCCAGGTGCCAGGTGCAGACGTGACACGTGGCACCCGGTGGAGTGGGGAGAGGCTGGGAGGCTGGAGGGCGAGGGCTATGAGCACATCGGCCAGGTCAGGACCTGGCAGGCGCCCGACGGGGCGTGGCTCTCCTGGCGGGTCGGGCGCGGAGGGGTGGACCTGTTTCTGGTTGGGGGGGCCGAGCTTTTCGTCGGAGACACGCCGTTCAACCCTGCGTCGGAGCGGACGGATGTGGTCGTGGTCCGGCGCCGCGCGAAGGCCACGGTCTTCGCATCGGTCTTCTGTGTTCACGAGGGGAGGCCCTATGTCAAAGGGGTGCGGGATGTGACGGAGGACCTCGGCATTCGAGACGCCCTGGGGCTGAGTGTGGAGACAGAGGCGGGGGAAGAGACCTGGGTTGTGGGGTTGAAATAGCCCCATGTGCATTCTGAGTCGCTATATTGTCCGGCACTATCTGACCTGGATGGCGCTGGCTCTGACCGCCTTTGTGGCCATCTTTCTGGTCGTGGACCTGACGGATCGTCTGAATGATTTCCTCGACAGGGCCTTCGAGGGCCGCGCCATCCTGAACTATTACGTCTTCTACATCCCCTACATCCTCATCCTCACCCTCCCGATGGCCTCTCTCCTGGCCTGCCTGTTCGCGGTGGGGGACCTCTCCCGGCGGGGTGAGTTGACGGCCATGAAGGCTGCGGGTCTGAGCCTGGGTCGCATCCTGGCCCCGCTGGTCTGGGCGGCCTTCGCCCTCGGCCTGGTCGCGGTCCTGGTGGCAGACCGGGCTGTGCCGGGGGCCAACCGGCGGAGGGCGGAGATCGAGCGGGGCGGGGCGCAGGAGGTCCCCGCTTTCACCGTGCGGGAGAACCTGGTGTTGCGGGACGTGGGCGGGCAGATTCTATCCATCGGGCGTTACGACGTAGGGACGAAGACGGGCTATACCGTCTCGCTGGACCGGTACGAAAAGGTCACAGGTCCAGAGTCGCGACTCCGGGTTCGGGTCACAGCCGAGTCGATGCAGTGGGACGGGAGAGGATGGGAATGGCGGGAGGGCGTCCGCCGGGAGTTTGAGGGGGACCGGGAGGTGAGCGTTTCGTTCGCGTCTCTCCGGCCCGACGGCCTGACCCTCCGCCCGGAGGACCTGGAGCGGCCCGACCGCAAGCCGGACGAGATGAGTTACGCCGAACTCCGCCGGACGATCGACCGACGGAGGCTCAACGGGATGCCGGTCCGAAAAGAGGAGGTGGAACTGCGCCTCAAGGTGATCTTCCCCTTCGCGGCGCTGGTCATGACGCTGTTCGGTGCGCCCCTGGCCTCCTCCCTCCGGCGCGCGGGCCGGGGGACTACCTTCGGGCTCTGCCTGCTGTTGTCATTCATCTACTACGGCAGCATCAAGGGGTGCCAGGCCCTCGGCTGGAACGGGCTCCTGTCGCCCGCGCTGTCCGCGTGGCTACCGAACGTGGTGTTTGCGTGCGTGGGGGTGGTGATATTTTTAAGGGCACACAAGTAGGGCCTTTTGGCCGTGGAGAAGATAAATGACACAAAATAATATACTAAGGGGTTGCGAAGAAATAAGCGATTGATTTCGACAGGGCGCGGTTGTACCTTTGATGCGTGAACTTCAATATCTTGCGCAGAAAGTACACGGTCCTCAGGCCGGCGTTGACGGAGCGGTCGAGGCGGCTTTGGTCGGCGACCGAAG
>SICM01000292.1 GCA_009694805.1 Candidatus Latescibacterota bacterium | reverse complement strand
ACGAATTCAGGAGGTTATACCCATGCCCCCGAGAGAACGCTGGAAGACGGCGCTGGCGCACCGGGAGCCGGACCGGGTGCCGCTCCACGACAGCCCATGGCGGGCGACGCTGGCCCGGTGGCACCGGGAGGGACTGCCGGAGGAGATCCCGGTCCACGAGTATTTCGGGTATGAACTCACCGGGTTCGGGGCGGACCTGTCCCCCCGGTTCCCGATCCGCGTCCTGGAGCGGAACGAGACGTTCATCGTGGAGACGACCTCCACGGGCGGGGTGCGGAAGAACTTCCGGGACTACTCCACGACGCCGGAGGTGGTCGACTGGCCGATCAAGGGCAGGGCGGACTGGGATCAGATCAAGAAGCGCCTGGAGCCGGACTACACCCGCGTGGACTGGGTGAGCGCGCGCACAGGGTTCGAGCGGGCCAGGGAGGAGGGGAAGTTCATCACCTTCAACGCGGCGATGGGCTACGACATGTTCCAGGCCTACCTCAAGACCGAGGACCTGCTGGTGGCGCTGGTCACGGAGGAGGACTGGGTCCGGGAGATGTTCCGGACGCACGCGGCCCTGCTCGTGGTCATGGCGGATATCATGATCAAGAAGGGGTTCGGCTTCGATGGGGCGTTCCTGTACAACGACATGGGCTGCCGGAACGGGCCCCTGTTCTCGCCGGAGACCTACCGGCGGACGCTGCTGGAGACGGATCGGATGGTCTGCGGCTTCTTTCACGGGCACGGGATGCCGGTGATCCTCCACAGTTGCGGGGACGTCCGGAAGTTGATCCCCCACCTGATCGAGGCGGGGTTCGACTGCCTGCAACCCCTGGAGGTGAAGGCGGGGATGGACCTGCGGGAACTGAAACCCCTCTACGGGGACCGGATGGCCTTCATGGGCGGGATCGACGTGCGGGCGATGGCCTCGGACGACCCCCGGCGGATCGAGGAGGAGATCCGAAGCAAGTTCGAGGTGGCGAAGCGCGGAGGGGGCTACATCTACCACTCGGACCACTCCATCCCCAAGAATGTAAGCCTGGAGCAGTACCAGCGGGTGATGGAACTGGTAGAAAAGTACGGGAGATATTGACATGACGATGACGCCGAGGAAGCGGGTGGAGGCTGTCCTGCGGGGTGAGCGCCCGGACCGGGTCCCCTTCACCGTCTACGAAACCAAGCTGCCGCGCTGTGAGGCGGAGCGCCGGCTCCGGGGCGAAGGGGTCTGCCTCGTGGCGCACAGTCCGTCAACCTTCAAGACACTCAGCCCCAACGTCACGCGAGAACAGATCACCTATATCCAGGACGGAATCTCGTACGTGCGGACGCACATCCGGACGCCGGCAGGGGAACTCTCTTCTCTGGACCGGGTCTCCCCTCAGGGCGACATCGCCTGGGAGGTGGAATGGCCCTTCAAGGGGCCGGAGGACTACCGGGCGCTGGCCTTCATGGTTCGGGACGAGGTGTACCTGCCCGACTATGACGCCTTCGTGCAGGCGCAGGGGATGATGGGGGAAGACGGGTTTTTGATGGCCGACATCGGCCCCCCGCCGTTCCAGTACGTCATGGAATCGCTGATGGGGCTGGTGAATTTCGCGCAGGAGTGGGTCGAGCGCCGGGATGAGGTGCTGAGACTCTATGACGCCGTCGTGGAGAACCGAAGGAGGCTCTACGGGATCGTGGCCGCGTCGCCTGTGCTGGCGGCCAACTACGGGGGCAACGTGACGTCAGAGGTGGTGGGGGTGAAGCGGTTCGAGACGTACTACCTCCCCCATTACGATGAGTTCGCGGAGGTCATGCACGCGCGCGGAAAGAAGGTGGGGGTCCACTTCGACACCAACGTCTGGGTCCTGTCGGAGGCCATCGGGCGGTCCCAAATCGACTACGTGGAGGGGTTCACGCCCAGGCCGGACACGGACATGAGCGTGGCCGAGGCGCGGTGCGCCTGGCCCGGCAAGGTCCTCTGGGTCAATTTCCCCACGTCGGTCCACCAGGAGCGGGTTGAGGGGGTTGGGGAGACCATGCGGCAGATCCTGTTCGAGGCCGCGCCGGGGGACCGGTTCCTGATGGGCATCACGGAGCAGATGCCGGCTGGCCGGTGGCAGGAGAGCCTGAGCACGATCCTGAGGGTGATCAACGAGAGAGGCAAGCTGCCGCTGAGGTAGAGACCGCTGACCACAGGACCGCCGGCCACAAGGCCGCTGGTCGACATGAAAATGAGGGTGGGAAGGAGGACATGGGTGTGACCTTCGACTTCGAGCCCTATCGGCCCCGCATGGAGGAATCTCGCAGGAGGCTGGAGATCGCCAGAAGTTTCCGGGAGCCGGACCGGGTGCCGGTCACCATCAGCACGGCGGGGAGCTTCTACACCCGGCTGTTCGGCGGGAACATCCGGGACTACTACGTGGACATGGACTTCCAGCTCGACGTCCAGATGAAGGGGCTCAAGTGGGCGTTCGAGGAGCTGGGGGACGACCGGACCGGGGCCGGGACGAACGTGGACATCGGGCCGCTGGCCGAGGGGGTGGTCTTCGACCTGCCCATCGAGCGGCCGGACCAGACCTCGCCCTGGGTGCGCCACGCGCTGGATACGCCCGCGCAGATCGAGGCGCTGAAGGTCCCGGACCCGGCCACGCACCCCGGCACCCAGCGGGTCTACCGGCTCTACGAGGAGCGAAAGGCGCGGGTCGAGAAGCTGGGGCTGAAGGTGTCCGTGGGAGGCGGCCTGCAGATCCATCCGCCCCTGTCCGCGGCGTGCGCCATCGCGCCGGTGGAGACGGTCTACGCGCTGATGTACGACGACCCGGCGCTGATCCGGCGGCTGTTCGACAAGCTGCTGGAGACGTTCTTCCGGCTGCAGGACTACCGGGACCGGTATTTTGAGAGGAAGACAACGAGCATCGGCCTGGCGGATGACAACTCGGCGTTCGTGTCGGACGCGATGTACCAGGAACTCGTGATGCCCTACAACACGGCGATCTACGAACGCTACGGAGAGCAGGACCGGTACCTCCACGCAGATGGGCCGAATGACCACCACTTCAAGACCTACGCGGACGTGATGCGGCTGACGTCGATGGACATGGGGGGGTTCAGCGACATCGCCAACGCCAGGCGGGACCTGGGGGGGAAGGTGTTCTTCTCCGGAGGGCTGAACTGCCGGGATCTGTACGGGACCTTCGAGGAGGCCAGGCCGGCGGTGGACCGGGCGATCCGGGTCGGCGCGCCGGGGGGCGGGTTCGCGCTGGCCGTGGGCGGGGAGACGTATGCGGGGGTGAACCCCGATACCCTGGTGAAGGTCGTGGCGTATGCGAAGGAGAGGGGAAGGTATCCGATATCATGACCTCCAGAGAACGGGTGATGGCCGCGCTGGGGCATCGCAGGCCGGACCGGGTCCCGATCTTCGATTCTTTCTGGTCTGGTTTTGTGGAACGCTGGCGGCAGGAGAAGGGGTTCGATACGTCCGCCTCTATTGTGGATGATTATGGAATCGACATCGCCATCTGCAGGTGATGCGCATGGGCACGTAAACGTCAGGTTTTACCTTCTGGGACAGGCGTCTGACGCGGTATGACAGGCAGGTCTCAGATCTAACAGCCCTGACCCCCGACCTCTTTTTTATCCTGATCGGGCGCATTTTTTTCTTGACAGAAGACCGTTGAAGGCTTATATTAGAACAAAAAGGTCTTTTTATCTTTAATTAATCTGGAAATCTATGTTTCTTTCTCGCGCCTGCACCTACGGCGTCCGGGCGACCCTCTTCCTGGCCACCCGGCCGGATGCCCAGCCCGTCCTGGTGAAGGACATCGCCGAACGCCTCGGCATCCCGTTTCATTTCCTGGGCAAGATCGTCCAGGGGATGGTCAAGACCGGGGTGCTTGTCTCCTACAAGGGGCGGAACGGCGGGGTGGCCCTGGCCCGGCCCACGGACCAGATCAAACTGCGCGAGGTCGTGGAGGCCATCGACGGGCCGGACCTGCTGAAGGAGTGTGTGCTGGGGCTGCCGGAGTGCTCCGGGGACCACCCGTGCCCTCTTCACGCGCAGTGGTCCGGCATCCGGGGGGAGATCGAGACGATGCTGGGCGAGAAGAATGTGGCCGAGATGATGGATGGCCTGGCTGAGCGGGTGCTCAGGCCGAATCCCATAGCGACGGCTTAGAGGGTCAGAACGAAGAGATTCGCTGGCTGTTTTTTTGGGACAATAAAAAGATAAAATACTCTTTTTATTCATCGCCCGCTTTTTCTCAGGAGAGGAGGGGCCATGGAGCGATTGAGGATGCGAAGGGCTGGAATCGCGGCAGGGTTGCTTTTGATCGCCTGCCGGACAGGGTACTCGGAGCCACCCCGGCCCGTGCAGGTTGCGGCTGCGGTGACCGGGGCGACGGATGTGGCCCCGATCTCCGGCCAACCTTTTTCGGCAGCCTGGGCGCCAACGACGATCATGCCTGCCACGCCGGATCTGGTGGCGCAGGGCAAGGCGACCTATGAAAAGCAGTGCACCGACTGTCACGGCCCTCAGGGGCGGGGGGACGGGGAGGCGGCTTATCTCCTGTATCCGAGACCCAGGGATTTCGTCACAGCGAAGTACCGGCTGATCTCCACGTGGGACAACGCGCCCACGGACGAGGACCTCTTCCGCACGATCTCACGGGGGATGCCGGGATCGGCCATGCCGTCCTGGGCGCACCTGCCGGAAAAGTCCCGTTGGGGACTCGTCCACTATGTCAAGGCCTTCGCGGAACAGCCGATCGAAATCCGGCCGGACAAGGACCCTCAGAAGGGAAAGGATCCCTCGGAGAGCGTCCCCGGCGAGGGGATCCTCCACGTCCCGCCGGAGCCGCCCTACACGCCCGAGGCCCGGGCGCGCGCGGACTCCCTGTTCGCGGACGGGTCACGGCAACCGGTCATCCCATCCTGGGCACTGGAGGGCTATCCTCGGCCTCCTTGATCCATCCTCTGCCCATTCCCACTCCCACCCACCCCTATATCTCATAGGCGATCCCTGCTATATTGGGGAGTCGTAGCAGGGTACCCGTCTACCCGGTAACGTACTAC
>SICM01000291.1 GCA_009694805.1 Candidatus Latescibacterota bacterium | reverse complement strand
ATAGCTTACGTCCGCCTGGTCCCCATGGACAAGGCTGCGGTCTCCGCGTGGAAGGCCGAACAGCCCACACCGGACACGAAGCTTCTGATCGCGAATTACGACGGCGGCAACCGGGCCCAGTGGGGCTTCGCCACGCCGGAGGATGCCCTCGCGGAGTTCGAGTGCATGAGAGACAGTGATTTCGACATCGCGCTCTACGCCGTAGCGTCCTGCTGCCGAACAGGCTATCCGTCCAAGGTCGGCACGCACGACCGGTCCGCGCAGTGGGTGAAAGATAGCTGGAAAAACGGGATCGATCCGCTCGCCGAAGTGATCAAGGCCGCGCATGCGTGCGGCGTCAAGCTGTTTCCTCAGAACCGCATGGTGGGCGTGAACCTGCCCCCTTCGTCGCACTCCGGGGTTCACAAGGGCGAGTTCATGGCCGATCACCCGGAGTTGCTCTGCACCTATCCTGACGGAGAACCTGTCCGGCACCTGTCCATGGCCTTTCCGGAGGTGCGGGACTTCTACGTCCGCCTGCTGCGCGAATGGGTGGAGGACTACAAGGCCGACGGGGTCAATCTCCTGTTCAGCCGGTCGTGGCCCTTCGCGTACTATGAAGAGCCCGTCTGTAAGGCCTTCCGGGAGCAGTATGGAGAGGACATGCGGAAGCTGCCGGTGACCGATGAGCGCGTGCAAAGGGCCATGGCGAGCTTTGTGACCCTTCAGCTCCGGGAGATCCGGGCGATGCTGGACGAGGTGGGGAAGGCCCAGGGCCGCTACATCCCGAATTGCTACCTGGTGCCTGTACAGACCCCACCCCCCAATATGCCCGTTGAGACGCGGGGCTCATCCCTGAGCGAGTGTCTTTTCTATGGCCTGGACGTGCCAACCTGGATCCAGGAGGGTCTTGTGGACTATCTGGTGATGCACATCCATCTGTATGAGCGGCACGACGGCAAGGCGGTCCAGCCGAAGATCCGGGAGGTCACGGATCTGGCCAAAGGCACGCGCACGAAGGTCTGCGTGGACATCTATCCCCGACGGATGACCCCGGGACAGTACCGCAAGGTCGCCATGAGCTACTACGAAGCGGGCGCGGACGGGCTGGCCTTCTGGGACTCCTTCAACCGCTACTACCGGTCCAGCGAGTGGGCCTTTGCCAAGCGGTTGGGGCATCGCGCCGACCTGGCGGGTTGGGAAGGAAAGGGCGACGATTATCACCGGACCGTGCCGCTCTTGAGCCTGGACGGATTTCTGATGGGGCGGGAGCACTCGGGCCTGTCGGATGGATGATTGAAAAAGCGGGGTCAGGGGGCGGGGATTGGGGGGGAAGACCCCTGCCCCTGGCCCCCTGTCTTGCGTCTTGCCCTTGACATATAAGCCTGGTAACGGACTTCCAGAGTTGACATTGAAAACGGTCCGGTCTTGATCGTTTCTACAACTGGATGTGCATATGGACAAGGTTGAGGAGAAACGCCCATGGACGAGCTGCTCAGATTCTTCGCGGACAATGGTTACGTGGTGGTACACGACGCGCTGACGGACCAGGAGGTGGCGGCGGCCAACGACGGCATCGACGCCGACCGCGTAGCGCATCCGAAATATTGGGAGCCGCGTCCTATCGGATCGGGTGGTTTGGCCGTGGGCTGCGACGCGCCCGAGCTCCTGCACAGGACGGAGGCTCTGGACGGCCTGGCTTACCACCCCTCCATTGTTCCTCTGGTCCGCCGCATACTTGGGCAGGGGGCCCAACTGTCCGGCCTGACTTACCTGCGCCGCGAGCCGTGCCCCATCCCACCGCCTGCGGACCTCGACGGCGGCGACCCGCTCTGTCTCACGCGGCTGTGGCACCGGGAGGACAGCGGGAACGTGGAAGGCGCTGAAATGAACGATTTCTTCGTGCCCGCGGTTCAGGTGATCTTCTATATGGACGACGTGGACGCCGAATCCCACTGCTTCAGTATCATTCCAGAAAGCGCCGAGACCAAGCGAAAGCTGCCCAAGACAAGCACCGGCAGCACCGGCTGGAACGCGCACCGGCTGCGGATCGACGATGCTGAAGTCGGCTACGTGGACCCGGAGCGGCCGACGTGGGTGGACGCCTTTGGGCGCGAACTGCCTCGACGGATAGGCCGGGTCGACATACAGGCGCGGGCCGGCGCCGCGGTGGTGTTCAACAACAGCAGCTTTCATTGCGGCACCATCCGGCAGACTCAGCGCCAGAGGCGTACCCTGCACGTGCGGTATCGACAACCGGAGCCGGTGGGCTCCCGCCACGCACTCAAGTCCCCGTGGGAGAGTGTGGCGCAGTTTACATTGGCGCTGCCCTCCCGGCCGACCATAGGGAAGCTGTGATCCAAACCGACCGTGAATCCCCTGAAAAAAAGCGCATGGAGGAGTCCCTCCTCTCCTCGGGTCTGACGTGGCGGGCTGCCCTTACCGGCCTTGCGATGTGCAGCCTGCTGGTCTTTCTGGACATCTCCTCTCAGAGCATCGGGAGTCCCTGGGCTACCCGACTGACGTCAGATGGATTTGGAAACGGAGCGCTGTTCCTGCTGTTCGCGCTGATCCTGGCCCTCAGGCTGCTGAAATCTCTGGGGGTCATCCGTTCAGGGCTGGCGCCGAGAGAGCTGCTGATCATCTTCTCCATGTTGATCCTCGCCTCGGCCATCCCCACCCTGTTCCTGTTCCTGCTCCCGTACGTGGCCGGGCTCACCCTTTACAGCACGGGCGAAAATCCATCGGGGGGCCTTGTGGCGCCCCTGCTGTCCGAGGGCCTGACCCTCCAGGACCCCACGGCGGCGCAGGGCTTCTTTGACGGGCTGGGACCCGGGGGCCGCGTGCCCTATGGCGCGTGGGTCGGGCCGCTGGGCGCATGGGGGGTGCTGATCGGGGCATTCTATTTCACCCTGATGGCGTTGATGGTGATCGTGCGCAAGCGGTGGATCGAGCAGGAGCGGCTTTCGTTTCCTGTGGCGCAGCTCCCCCTGTCCCTGATTGAGGGAGAGGCCGGCGAGCGCCCTCTCCTGCGCAACGGGGTCTTCTGGTTCGGACTTGCGATCCCTGCGCTGATCGGTTTGAACGGAATTCTCCATTCGGTTCTTCCCTCCATCCCCATCATCAACCTCTACACCTCTATCCGTATCTACCGAAATTCGATCTCCCTGGGCTTCTACACCAATTTCCTCATCCTGGGTATCAGCTACCTGGTTTCTCTGGAGATCCTGGGCAGCATCCTCCTCTTCACTCTGATCGCCCATGTCCAGATGGTTCTGATCATGATCACAGGTAGCGCTATCCTGGACAGTCTGCCTCGTGGCCCCCACGCGTATCCGACCAATTTGCATCTGCAGGCCCTGGGCGCTATGCTTGTTATGGTAGGATTCGGGCTGTATGAAGCGCGTGGCCACCTGAGGAATGTGTTCCGAAAGGCGTTTGGATCAGCCCCGGAGGTGGACGATGGGGACGAGATGCTCTCCTACCGGATGGCGGTTCTCGGGTCGATCGTCTGCATCGCGTTCATCTGCTGGTGGCTCTGGATGACGGGGATCTCCTGGTGGGTCGTGCCGATCTTCGTGGTGATGATGCTGGGGACCTTTCTGGGCGTCACGCGCATCCTGGCCGAGGCCGGGGTGTTGTTGTGGGCCCCCCTGAGCCCCATGCAGGCGCTTCTCCATACGGCGGGCACGCAGATGCTGGGAGGATCCACGATGGCGGGATTCCTCCAGGCTCAGGCCTGGGCCTTTCCCGCGCGGGCACACGTCATGGCCAGCGCGTCCACGGCTGTGAAATTGACCTACCGGAGGGGGCAGCGATCCCGCCCTCTGCTCTATATGTTCTTTCTGGCGTTTCTGGCAGCAGGTGTAACCGCTGCGGCCACGATCCTGCATTATGCCTACCATCTGGGATCTTATGGGTTGTATGGCCCCTCTGCCACGGGCAGCTATTTCATGGTCAAGAAGCACCTGACTTACTACGGGTCGATCCTCAGCGATCCCCTCGTGGGAGAGCCCATTCGCCTGGTCTGGTCGGGCGCCGGGGCAGCGGTCATGGGCTTTCTGATCCTGGCCCGAAGCCGGTTTTTCTGGTGGCCCATCTCTCCGGTCGGCTACGTCATCGGGAACCTCCCTCATGTCTGGCCCTGGTGGTGGAATGTCTTCCTGGCCTGGGTGATCAAGCGGAATGTGTTGAAGTACGGGGGACCGTCGTTTCACGGCAAGGCGCGGCCTTTTTTTCTGGGGCTCATTATGGGGGAGGCCGTGACGGCGAGCTTCAAGGAGGTCCTGTATCTTCTTCAGTATTTCCTACAAGAAGGACTTTAGAGTCCGTACGGCAATCCCATTTCACGAAGATAGAGATCGCCCTGTAACATGACGACCCCTCATTCCAGCGCCTTACGCGTCCTCGCCACCCTCGGCCTCCTGGCGGTCCCGCTGGCGATCCTCGTGGGAACCGTCCAGGTCTTCAGGGGATGGTCCTCCAGGGGGACGCCGACGTCGTCCCCGTCCACCGGTCTATCCGGCGACCTCCGGATACCGGAGGTATCCATAGAACGGCTTCGGGAGACGGTGACCCGGCTCTCATCCGTCGAATCCCGCGTGACGGGGTATCCGGGGGCCGAGGCAGCGGCCCGGTACATCGAGGGCGAATTCCGGCGTCTGGGCATGCAGGACGTGCGCCTGGAGCCCTTTCCTGTCACAGTCCCGGTGGACCGGGGGGCGTCCCTGACGTTGGTGGAGGGCGGGGAGACGATCCCCCTGCGGTGCGTCTGGCCCAACCTGGTGCGCACGCCGACGACGTCGGGCGTGCGGGGGAGGCTGATCTACGCGGGGCGAGGGGAGTTCACGGACTTCGACGGGCAGGACGTGGCCGGGAGCGTGGTGCTGATGGACTTCAACAGCGGGGACCGGTGGATCAACGCGGGCATTTTAGGGGCGAAGGCCGTGGTGTTCATCGCGCCGGACAGCACGACCACGGGGGAGGCGGAGGGGAAGTTCGCCGAGGCGCCGGTGACGATGCCCCGGTTCTATGTGGGGAAGGAGGAAGGGCAGAGACTTATCGCCCTGGTGGAGGGCGGAGTGGCCCGAT
>SICM01000040.1 GCA_009694805.1 Candidatus Latescibacterota bacterium | reverse complement strand
CCAACCCGGAGCGCTTCGTCAACGGGTCGCCTCGCATACGGCCCCTCCCAAAGAAGGTCTGGATCAACGCGCCGATCGAGGTCGGCTCAGATGCACCACGTCAGTAATTTTTTCGCGCACGTGTCTCAAAGTCCTTGACAGGCTCCGGAGCGGACACCAACGCGCAACGCGCAGACGGTCAGACGCCGGCGCACGTCTCTATCAACAGGGATTACTGGTACCGGATGACGCCCAATTCCATCCGCAACACCTGGGCGGTAACCGGATATCTCCTCGCGAAAGGCGCATACTATGGCATGACGATCGCCGCCGCTCTGGGCGACCAAGAGCGCGTCGAGGAACTCCTGCGAGAAGACCCTGGCCTGTCAAAACGCCTCGACTCAGGGCGCGGAAGTCCGCTCTACTACGCGGCGAGATTCGGGTACACGCACGTCGTACAGTTGTTGCTGGATCATAGCGCAGATCCCAACCTGCCTGAAGACCTGGCGCCCCGGGGCCGGGCGCTGTTCGGGGCGTCCGCAGGCAACCATCTGGAGACTGCCCGGCTTTTGCTCGAACGCGGCGCCGACCCCAACGCAGAGGAGGACTCATCCGGCAGTTGCCTGACCATCGTAGATGCAAAGCATCCGGAGACCTGCCGACCTATGCAGGAACTGCTGCGCCAGTATGGGGCCGTCACGCCGCCGTGGGTCCTGTCTGTGGAGGAGATGAAAGCAGCCTTTCGGAAAGGGGCCGCCGTTATCGACCACGAACAGTTCCTCCACGAACTGCTCGAAAAGGCCGATCCTGAGCTGATCGATGTTCTTCTGAAGGAACGTCCCGATCTGGTGCGTCGCCTGACGCTCACCGATATCTGGGGAGGGAGCTGCCCTCGCGACCCGGGGAGCCTGCGCAAGCTCCTCGACTACGGATTCGACCCGAACCGACCGAACTGGATCGGTCGCACCTTTCTTCACAGGGCCGCCGAACGTGGCGATATCGAGATTTCCCGCATCCTGATCGAATATGGCGCAGATATCGATGCTGTTGAACTTGAGCACGGTGGAACGCCCCTGGCCACCGGAGCGCGCGAGGGCCAGACAGAGATGGTGCGCTTCCTGATCGAGCGAGGCGCTGACCCAACCGCACCGATAGAATCCCCCTGGGCCACGCCGCTGGCCTGGGCCGGGAAGAAGGGACATACGGAGGTCGCCGACATCCTCCGCAAACACGGCGCGAAGGCGTAGAGCAGGGTCTCAACGGATCACAAAAACAAAGCCGGCTCACTCTGAGTCGGCTTTTGTATGCTCTACACAACACTCGCCTAAGACAAAACGACGCGCCTCTTATCCCTGCCCCAACCTTCTCTATTAGAACTGATAGTACTGCCCCTGCTTCCGGTACAGCGCCTCCCCCCTCCGCACCGCGTCCCAGTTCAACTCAAACCCCAGCCCAACCCCCTCCACCGCCGGCAGCTTTCCTCTCCGCACCGTCAGGTCGGGCGATACGACGATGTCCTCCACGAGCAACTGGTGCATGATCTGGTTGCCGTCCGTCAGGTTGGACACCGTGGCGCAGATCTGGTTCTCCGCGCACGTGGAGATGCCCGTGTCGTGCTGCCCGTGCAGGCAGACCGGCAGACCCGCGGCCTCGGCCACCGCCGCCGCCTTCCGGAACGCCAGCAGCCCCCCCGTCTCGTGCGGCCCGAGTACGATCACGTCCGCCGCCCGCCGCCGGCACGCCTCGTAGACCTCCGACGGCGTGTAGACCCCCTGGTCGATGGCGATGGGCACGTTCACCGCCGCCTTCACCTGCGCCAGCGCCTCCATATCCCGGCTCGGCGTCGGCTGCTCCACGAACTCCAGGTCGAACTCGGACAGCTTTCGGATCATCCGGATGGCCGTGAGCACGTCCCACGCCTCGTTCACGTCCACCCGCAGCTTCAGGTCCCCGATCTCCCGCCGCACCGCCCGCACATTCTCCAGGTCCTTCCGTTCCCCGCGCCCGACTTTCATGTAGATGACGGAGTAGCCCGCCTCAGCCGAGCCCCGCGCGTCCTCGGCCAGCTCCCCGGCCTCATCCCCCTGAAGGAACGCGAAATAGTCGATCTCCCGCCGCGTAGCCCCGCCTAAGAGCCGGTGGACCGGCTGTCCCGCCGCCTTGCCGATGGCGTCCCACAGCGCCATCTCCAGGCCCGCAAAGGCGTGGTTGCCGAAACGGGGGGTGTTCTGAAGCTTGCCCAGCCGGTAGGCCCGCGCGATCAGCCGCTCCACATCGAACGCCGATTCCCCCACGAACAGCGGCGTCAGCCCCCGGATCAGCCCCATCACCCCTTCCGCGGACCGGTCCCCCGTGGACTCCCCGATGCCCGTGATCCCCGCGTCCGTCTCCACCTCCACGAGCACCACCGTCGCCCCCATCGGGCATCCCCCGCTCCAGTGGTAGGCCTCCCGGTAGGGCAGGGACAGCGGCGTGGTGCGAATCTGAGTGATTTTCATGGATACCTCGCCATCAAATGTAAGGTCGAGGCATTCGCTAACGCGAAGGCTTCGACCCTGCCTCTACACGTACCCGAAATCCTTCAAATCCCCCTCCTTCTTGCGCCAGTTCTCCCGCACCTTGACCCAGAGCTCGAGATACACGGGGCGCTCCAGAAATGTCTCGATGCGGCGCCTGGCCTCGCTCCCGATGCGCTTGAGCATCTTCCCTCGCGCGCCGATGACGATCCCCTTCTGGGACGCCCGCTCCACGCACACATCGGCCCGGACGTAGGTCTTGGCCTCCCGCTCCTTGAATTCCTCGACCGTGACCGCGATGGCGTAGGGGAGTTCCTCCTTCAGGAGATCGAAGGCGGTCTCGCGGATCAACTCGGCCACGAAAAAGCGTTCCGGCTGATCCGTCAGGGTGTCGTCGGGATACAGTCTGGGGCCGAATGGGAGACGGCGCTCCACCGCATCCATCAACTCCGGGAGCCCGCGGCCCGTGAGCGCGGAGATCGGGAGGATCTCATCCGCCCGGACCGCCTCCCGAACACGGGTGATGGCGGGACCGATGCGTTCCGCCGGTACCAGGTCGATCTTGTTGAGCGCGACGATCGTCGGGACCTTGACCTCGGACAGGGCGGCCCTCAGACCCTCATCCAGGTCCAGTGCGTGGGCGTCGAGGAGCCCCACGACCACGTCGGCCTCCCGGAGACGCCGGACGATGTGGGAGCGCATGACCTCCTGGAGACGATACGTCGGGTCGAGCAGACCGGGGGTATCCCAGAACACGACCTGCGAGGCGGGCCGGGTCACGACCCCGAGCAGGGGGATGCGTGTGGTCTGCGGCTTGGGCGTGACGATGGCCAGGCGCTCGCCCACCAGGGCGTTGAAGAGCGTGGATTTTCCCGCGTTGGGCCTGCCCACGATGACCGCGTCACCGGAACGAAAATTTTCTATCTCATTCGACATAAGGAGAGGGGGGATAGACCAGTCCAAACGACAAGGTGGCGCGGCGTCCCGACTTTCAAGCAGAGCGTCCGTTCAGGCACGGTGGGGTACGAGCGCCGAAGGCGCGGGGGGGCGGTGGAAGGGGTTCGGTCTACCACGGGACCCCGATTACACCACTGGACGAAGTACGGCGCGCCAGAGCCCCTCGCGGCGTTTGAGCGAGCGTGCTTCTTTTGCCCCACTTTTCTTGCACGAGCAAGAAAAGTGGGAATGCAGGTGGGGATGAGGGGTTATAAAGGTTTTCGGCGACCGCTCAGAACTGCGCCATCGCCGAGATACGATAGCTGTTCTCCAGATCGCTCCGCGACAGAAACGCCAGGTCCACGCCGAACCGCCGGTAGAACCGGACGCCCCCCCCGGCGGTGAAGTGCCCCTCCTCCGCGCCGAGGCGGAGGGCGACGGCATCCCGGAACGCATACTCGACGCCCGCGTTGAACCGGCGTCCATCCTCGATGCTGACCGCGTCGTGGCCGAGTCCGGCGCTGAGGCTCCCGGTGACGCGTCCCCGGAGGACGGAGGAGCGCCAGGTGTAGGCCACGCCGACCAGGGCCGTGGGCGCGATCCTGTCCGTGGCAGCGCTGGAATAGGTGATCCGGCTCTGCGTCAGATCCCGGACTACGAGCCCGAACGTCAGGCCGGGGAGGGCGTCCCAGAGGACCCCCGCGTCCAGCCCGTACCCGAAGCCCGTGCCGGACCCGGTCTTGCGCCGGATGAGCTTGACGCTCCCGCCTGCGGAGAGACCCTTCCGGATGGCGCGGGCGTAGGACAGATGCACGGCGTAGTCCGAAGTGCTCACGCTCCCGGTGCGCACCGGCCGGTTGTCCGGCCCGATGGGCCGGTCAGGGTGTTCCAGGACCGTGATCGGGATGTTGTCCACTCCGACCCGGAGGAAACTGAAGCCCACGCTTCCTGCGCCCCGCACGGTCGCGCCGAAGTTGATCTGGTCGTGGTTGACCAGGCCACCGAACTGCTCGGCGTGCTGGGCGTGGACCTCGCGTCGTCGGAGACGGGTGAGGCCCGCCGGATTCCAGACGCCGGCCGTGGCATCGTCGCTCACGGCCACGAAGGCGCTCCCCATGCCCAGGGCGCGCGCCCCCGCGCCGAGGGTGAGGAACTCCCCGGCGAACTTGGCCCGGGCCTGCGCCGGCACAGGCAGGAGGAGGAAGGCGGCGACTGAAAAACCGATCAGCGCGACCACGATAAAGCCCGGCAAAACCGGGCCAGGAAAATTCAGAGGCGGCTTCATAAGCAAGGGACCGCGGCGATTCACCGCCGTGCAAAAAAGAGGGGACTCTGGAACTCCATTCTCATAAACCCGGTGGGCGAAAACTTGTACAACATAATACCTGAGTTGAGGCCTGTCAAGGACGCAGAAATGGTTTATACGGGCGAACTGAACCGGTGATCAAAAAAACTTTACAAGATGAACCGATCTTTCTATCTTTGGCGAAAGTCACCGATCACCAGGGGAGCGATAAGGAGATTTTTATGTACACCAAGCTGGCGGATGAAACCCTCAAATCCGGCGAGCGGATGGAGGTGGGCGTCGTCCTGGCCCCGGACGAGGCGTACGCAGAGCAGATCAAGCCCTTCCTCGCCCATAAGCAGATGCCCTACAAGTGGCACATCGAGAAGTCCGTCCACGAGCCCCTGGAAAACCTGGAGACCCGGTATTACATCGGCAAGGTGAACGGTCACATCATCTGCAACATCATGACCGTGGAGAGTCACCGCACCGGCATCCTGGGCCACGTCTACACCCTGCCCGACCACCGGCGCAAGGGCGCGTGCGACGCGGTCATGCAACATCAGATGGAGGACTTCCGGCAGCGGGGCGGCGGCCTGCTCTTCCTCGGCACGGGGTTCGAACGCCCCCCCTACTGGATCTACCACAGGCACGGGTTCCGGAGCGTCTATCCGGGCACGGGCCACATGCGCTACGCCAGTGAAGAAGGCTTCGAGGCGGCCTACTTCGCCCCCGGCGCGTCGGCCGTGACGGAGGTCCGCTGGAGCCACTGGCCGCGCGTGAACGCCCTCTGCTCCACCTCCGGCCCCGAGACCGTGCGGGGCCTGGCGTGGGGCATCACCGGGCAGGCCAGCTTTGAGGGGGGATTCCTGAACTTCATGCGGGCCATAGAATCGGACGACAGGTCACAGGCGCGGCTCCTGGAGTCGGAACGCGGCGCCGTCGTGGGTTTTGCATCCGTGGCCCCCGACGGCCGGTGGAGGGGCGAGGTCTGCATCCTGGACTGTTTTGCCCACGCCGGCTATTCATCGGAGATGGGACGCCTGCTGAGCGCCCTGCCGCTCCCCTCAGGCAAGATCCAGGCCTACGCGGACGAAAACTCGACCGCCAAGATCGCGGCGCTCCGGGCAGCGGGGTTCGAGCAGGAGGCGAGGCTGGAGAAGCAGATCGCCTGGCAGGACCCGAAGATGGATGTGATCGTGATGAGAAAGTTCATTTAAGGGGGTTTATCCGGCCACTTCACGATCTGGATCTGAACCCGCGCCGTGCCCCCCTGGATCATGCTCAGCTCTTTCGCGGCCCCCTCGGCCAGGTCCAGGATGCGCCCCCTGGCGAACGGTCCCCGGTCATTGACCTTCACGATGCAGTGTCTGGCGTTTTCGAGGTTCGTCACCCGGATGATCGTCCCGAACGGCAGGTCGAGATGGGCCGCCGTCCACCCCTTCTGGTCGAACACGTCGCTGCTGGCCGTGCGCCGGCCGTGAAACTTCTTCCCGTAGTAGGACGCGACCCCGACCTGGTAGACCGCGTCGGGCGTCAGCGCCGGAGGAGGGTACCAGTCCGGGACGGACCTTCTCCCCTGCCCCGCCGGCGGATGTGACGCGCACCCCCACAGCAACAGCGTCACCCCCATCGCCCCCCCCGCGACCTGCCGCATTTTCTCCATCCATTTCATCTATCGTCCTTCTATCTCGTCCCCTCCGTGAAACGTCGCGCGATCACGGCGCAATAGACGCGGAGAACCTCGTCCGGGGTGATCCCGAAACGCCGGGCCACAACGCCCGCCTGTCTCCGTTCCCAGGCCGCCACCCGCCGGTCGTGTCTGGCCGACCACTTCCGGAAGGCCCCGGGCGACATGCGCTCGGGCGACCCGCCGACCCGCCGGATCGGATTGCCCGGCGCATTGAGCCTCCGCTCATAAACGCGGCAGACCTCCTGCTCCCAGGCGACATCGCCCGGTCTGGCCCGCGCGCTCCACGCCGGCGTCGGCGTCTCTTCCCGGACGCCCCGGCCGGAGGAGGCGCACCCGGCGTGCAGCAGGGCGATCAGGAGGGCCCATCTGCGCAACCCTCTCCCCTTCATCTGCTCTCTGCGCCCTCCGCGTTCTCTGCGGTGAATTTCTTCACTTCATGTTCACCAGCGCCAGCCCCACCACCGCAATGCCCATCCCCACCAGCATGCGGCGCGTGAACCGCTCCTTCCAGACGATGGCGCAGAAGACCGCCGTGGCCACGACCCCCCCGCACGCCATCGCCGGGAACGCGATCACCCCCGGCATCCGATCGATGGCGACGAGCTGGATCCCGGTTGCGACCACGTTCGTCACGCCTACGAGTGTCCCCGCGCCCATGTCCTCCCGCGTCGGACGGAACCGGTGGGTCAGGAAGCTGAGGCTCCCGCCCAGGGCCGCCGTCCCGAACAGGACGGCCGTGTAGGTCGTCTTGGCATCCGGAAGGTGGAGCACCAGAAAGGCCTTCGACACCACGCTCGCCCCGCCGCTGGTGAGGAACAGAAACCCCGTGAGCATCCAGACCTGGAGGTCGGAAGCCCCGGACACCCCCCGGCCCCCCAGCAGGACCAGCGCCGCCAGCGTCGCCACGATCCCGGCCACCTGGGCCTGCGTCGGTTGCTCCCCCCACCAGAACACCGAGGCCAGGACCGGCAGCACCACCGACAGCCGCATGATCGTCGTGGGGACGGCCAGTCCCCCGCGCAACATCGCCGCGCACATCGCGACGTAGGCCAGGATGTAGCCGATCCCGTGCAGCGCCCCCAGAGACAGCGTGGCCCCGTGGACATTCAGGTTCCCGCTCAACGCCGTGAGCAGCGCACAGACCAGGGCCGCCACGGTGTAGTTCACGACCCCCACGACCATCATGTTGCAGCGCCGGGCCTGCGCCCGCCGCACCGTGTGACCGAACAGCACAGACAACAGGATACTGAGAATCAACCAGGTCATAGATCCACGGCAAAAAAAGGGCAAACGGCCCCCAGCCCTCCCCCACCCGTGGGGGGAGGGAGGGGGATAGGGGGTGGAAGGGGGCTGTCACGTCTGCCGTCTCCGCCCAACCTGTCGCTCCCATGAGGTCGCGACCCACGTCCCTGTTTCACGTTCTACTTCATCATCCCCATCACCGCCTCCACCACGTCCTTCTCCGTAGGGATGGTCATATCCTCCAAGGGTTTGCTGAACGGGACCGGCACGTCCATCGCGCCGAGGCGGACGATGGGCGCATCCAGATAATCGAACGCCCCCTCGTAGACCACGGAGGCCAGTTCTCCCGTGACCCCGAACCCGCGGTGTCCTTCGTCGATGATCACCGCGCGGCCCGTCTTGGACACCGACGCGACCAGCGCCTCCCGGTCCAGCGGAACCATCGTCCGGGGGTCTACGACCTCCGCGCTGATCCCCTGCTGCGCCAGCATCCCGGCGGCGTTCAGGGCCACGTGTACCATGCTCGACGTGGCGATCAGAGTCACGTCATCCCCCTCCCGCTTGACGTCCGCCTTCCCGAACGGGATCGTGTAGTCCCCCTCCGGCACCATCCCCTCCAGCTTGTACATCATCTTGTCCTCGTACACGATCACCGGGTTGTCGTCCCGGATCGCCGTCTTGATCAGCCCCTTCGCATCCGCCGGCGTGGACGGGATGACCACCTTCAGGCCGGGGATATGGGAGGTCCACGCGTGCAGGCTCTGGGAGTGCTGCGCCGCCGAGGACCGGCCCGCCCCCATGGTCGCCCGGATGGTGAGCGGCACCTTCGCCTGCCCGCCCGACATGTAGCGAAGCTTCGCCGCCTGGTTGACGACCTGGTCCATCGTCAACGCGATGAAGTCCCCGAACATGAGCTCCACGATGGGCCGCATCCCGGTCAGCGCCGCCCCCACGCCGATCCCCACGAACCCCGCCTCCGCAATCGGGGTGTCGATCACCCGCTCCGGCCCGAACTCGTCAAAAAGCCCCACCAGGATCTTGAACACCCCCCCCGCCGGCCCCACGTCCTCCCCGATCAGCAGCACCATCGGGTCGCGCCGCATCTCCTCGGCCATCGCCTCCTTCACGGCCTCGCCGAACGTCATCTTCTTCTCACGCGTAGACATGCTCGCTCACCTCCTTCACGTCCGGGTAGGGCGAGGTCTTGGCCGATTCCACGGCCTCCAGGACCTCCTTCTGCACCTCCTCGTCGATGCCGCCCAGATCAGCCTCCGTCGCCTGCCCCTCCGACAGCATCCTCTGCCTCAGCCGCTCGATCGGGTCCTTCTTCATCCACGTCTCGATCTCTTCCTTCGCCCGGTAGGCCAGGCCGGGGTCTCCCACGTGGTGCCCCCGGTAACGGTAGGTCTCGCACTCGATCAGGCTGGGGCCCTGCCCCGACCGTCCCCTCCGCACGGCCCCCGCCATCGCCTCGTAGACTGCGATCACGTCGCTCCCGTCCACCATCTGGCCGGGGATTCCGAACGGCGTGGCCCGGTCCGCGATGCACTTCCCCGCCGTCACCTTCTCCGTGGCTGTGTACTCCCCGTAGTGGTTGTTCTCGCAGACGTAGATCACCGGGAGATTCCAGATGGCCGCATAGTTCATCACCTCGAAGAAGATCCCCTGGTTGGCCCCCCCGTCGCCGAAGAAGCAGGCGGTCACCTGGTCGGTCTTCCGGAGCTTGGCGGACAGGCCCGCGCCCGTGGCGATCCCGAACCCCCCGCCCACGATCCCGTTGGCCCCCAGGATGCCGAGGGACATGTCCGCGATGTGCATCGACCCCCCCTTGCCCCGGCAGTAGCCCGTGACCTTCCCCATCACCTCCGCCATCATCCGGTCCAGCTTGCCCCCCTTGGCGATGCAGTGCCCGTGCCCCCGGTGGGTGCTGGTGATGTAGTCGTCATCCCGCAGCGCCGAGCAGACCCCCACGGCCACGGCCTCCTCCCCGATGTAGAGGTGCGCCAGCCCGTGCATCAGCCCCTGGGTGAAAATGTTGAAGATCTGCTCCTCGAACCGGCGAATGCGGAGCATGGTGCGATACATATTCAACATCAATATTTTGTCAACAGCCATAGAACCTCCGGCAAACGTGAGAAAACGTATCTCGTATCTCGTATCTCGTATCTCGTATCTCGTTCCATCCCTCCCCACGCTTCACGCTTCACGAGATACGTTTCACTGCCTTTACAGCCAGCCTTGCAATGTCTCTACGCGCTCCAGGTTCTGCTTGAGGTCCTGCAGATACTGCGCGGCCAGCATCCCGTCCGCCAGGCGGTGGTCCGCCGACAGCGTCACCTGCATCACCTGCCGCACCGCGATCGTCAGCGGCTCTCCGAAGGGCCGGACCTGCGGCAGGATCGCGCCCACGGCCAGGGCCGCGGACTCCGGCGGATTCACGATGGCGATGAACGACGTGACCCCGAACATGCCCAGGTTGGAGATCGTGAACGTCGCCTGCGCCGCCCCGCGCAGCTTCCCGCTCCGTGCCGCCTCCACGACCTCCGCCCGCTCCTTCGCCAGGACGGTCATGGACTTGGCGTGGACATCTCCGATCACCGGCACGAGCAACCCGTCCTCCCGCCCCACGGCCAGCCCGATGTGTACCCCACCGTGCGCGACCATCGCGTCCCCGTCCAGGCTGGCGTTGAGCGCCGGGTACTTCGCCAGGGTCATGGCCGCGGCCTTCACCAGCACGTCCGTCACGGACAGCTTGATCCCCCGCTCCGAGGACACCCGCCGACGCCACGCCTCCGCGTCGGTCATGTCCACCTCCGTCGCGACGTAGAAGTGGGGGATGGTCCGCTTGCTCTCCGACATCGCCCGGCCGATGGCCTGCCGCATGCGCGACAGCGGGGTGCGCCCTGCGATGGGCGGCGGTGCGGCGGTGGGCGCGGCCTGCCTGCCTGCTGCGGCCTGCTCCACGTCCTCTCGCGTGACCCGTCCGCCCGGCCCCGTCCCCTTCACCGCCGCCAGGTCCACCCCCAGGTCCTTCGCCAGCTTCTTCGCCGCCGGAGAACTCTTGATCCGGTCCCCCCCCCCGGCAGTCGGCGCGGCCCCGGGCGTTGGGGGGGGCGCCTCCGACGCCACTGTTGCAACGGCCGGTGCGGGCCCTGCCGCCCCGGCGTCGAACGGCTCGTCCGCGCTGTCCGTCAGCACCGCGATCACGGACAGCACCGGTACGGTCGTCCCGTCCCCGACCACGATCTTGCGGAGCACCCCCGCCTCCGGCGACGCGTACTCGAACACCGCCTTGTCCGTCTCCAGCTCCAGCAGCGCCTCCCCCTGTTTCACCCGCTCCCCCTCCTGCTTCAGCCAGCGGATGACCGTCCCCTGATCCTGCTGCAGGCCGTACTTCGGCATCACGATCGGTTTAACCATGAAAATCCTCTGATTATTTTAGATATAACAACAGTGCCGTCAGAGAGAGCCCACACGTGACGACTTTATCTCGCACCATCTGCTCGATCTCTTCTCTGGAAAACCATCGGACCTCATCGACTTCATTTTTATCAAAGTCCTGTACACGTTCCACGGCTCGACAGTGGATGATATAAATCTTCTTGTTCGCGATCCCGGTCATGGGATAATAGCAATAGACCTGCTCATGACAGATCGTGTGGTACCCCGTCTCCTCCAGCGCCTCTCGCTGAGCGGGCCGATTCACCGGCTTCAATCCCTCCGGCTGGCAACTCCCAATCCGAGGAGCCGGTTGCATACCGACAGACGCGGACAAAAAGAACCCGGCCAGCGCCGTCATCGGCCACCACGACCACCGCGTGGCGATCGAAACCCAGCAGATGATGTCGCTCGACGATATGTCCGTTGGGGAATTTCACCCTGTCTACATACAGATTGACCCAGGGGTTTTCGTACACAACCGTCCTTGAGAGCCTCTCTGGCTTCATAGATTCTGCTCCTGGAAACGGTCACATGGTACGCTAAGCCCGTCCCCCATGTCAAGCCCTATCTCGCAGCCCGCAGGGCATCCAACGGGCCTGGACTAGGGTGTCACCTCCGCGCGCAGCCCCTCCAGGTCCAGCGCCACGCGCCGCTCCACAGCGCCCTGCCGCAGCGTGAACCGGACCGCCTCTGCGTCATTCCCCGTCACCTCCCCGACCCAGCCCGCGCCCCCCCTCCGGTGGAAGGAGAGCAGCGTCAGAAACCGGTGGTCGGGGTAGGCGTGCATCGTGGAGAACGCCACGTAGCGGTTTTCGGGATGCACGAGGACCTGCCGGTTGGAGTCCCTGTACGTGAACTTTCGGCTGACGTGCGAGGCCACCCACCCCTCCTTCCGGTCCGGCAGTAAAAAGGCCGCATCCAGCACGGCGCTCCCTTTGACGACGCGCAGGTCCACGTTGGCCTCCTCCGCCTCCCCCTCGTAGTGGAGCAGCCATTCCACCCTGCGGGGCTGGTCCGCGCGCACGTCGTCGAACACCACCAGGAGGTCGGGTTTGAAGAACAGGAACCACCGGTGAAACCGCGTCAGCAGCGGCGCATAGCACGTCGTTCCGTCGCTCACGACCAGGTCCAGCGCCCCCCCCGGCTCGAACCGGACGACCCTTCCGACCGCATCCTCCGCGAACCGCTGCCCCTGCCCGTCCACCAGGAGCGTGTTGTGGCCCCGCGTGGCGTTGGCGTCGAAGTTCCAGCGTCGATTAGCCGTGTCGAAGAACCCGATGAAGTGCGCGTAGGGCCACGTCCCCAGGTCCGGGATCAGAGTCTCCCCCAGCGCCGTCACCATGAACCCGTTGATGTCCAGGTGAGAGTGCCCGACCATCGTCGGTCCCCCCTTGAGCCCCACGAACGTCTCCTTCGGTCCCCACCCGCTCCGCAGCGTCACGACCTCGTAGGTCCCGAACCGCTTCGCCGTCGGCGGGTCCGGCACAGCCTCAGGCGCGGACAGTCCGGCCGTGCAGGCCAGGTCGAACAGCGTTCCGGGCTTATACTGAAGCGAGAGCCCCACCCAGTCGGGCCGGTCCGCCTTCCGGCCCAGAAGGCCGAGCATGGCCGCCGCCTCCCCGAGCGAATGCCCGCAGTCCGCGAACGCGAACACCCGCCCGTTCGGCCCCGTGGCGTGCATCAGAAAATCGCCTGTCTTCTGGAGATAGGGGTGCCGGAACAGGTCCAGCCGCCCCTCCGTCATGCGGTCCAGGGCCAGGGCGAACCGGATCGGCAGGCCGATGGCCGCGCCCCAGTAGCCCACCCCCTCCCCCCACTCCCCGTCCGGCGGGGCGTCGTCCAGAATCGCCAGGGTCCCGTCGAGCGCGTACGCCAGCCCCTCCAGTGCGTCGGGGTCGTGCTCCAGGACCGTCAGCAGGGCCAGGCCCATGTCGCTGCAGATCATGCTCCGCCAGTTGAACTTCGACGTCACCCAGCGCTCGGACTTCTCCGCGTAGACCTTTCGGAAGAGGCCCCCCGTCGGTTCGATCAGCCGGCGAAGAAATCCACCCCGCTCCCCCTCGGTCAACGCATCCCCCAGAAAATCCAGCGCCAGAGCCACGGCCGCCGACACATTGGCCGACCCGTGGTCGAACTTCATAGGCTCGTGGACGGGGAACACCCACTTCGGCAGGTCGAACGTCTGCGAAAGTGCGGCCTTCGTGCCCTCCGCGTACCGCACCTCCCCCGTCAGCACGTAGACCGCCGAGAGATCTCCCAGCCGGGCCATCACCCCCACCATGCCGTTGTAGAGGTTGGCCGTGTCCAGCGGCGGGCCGGTGAGGTGGCCGTCCGCGCGGGCCTTCGCCCCCTCGATCAGGCCGGGGACCGCCCCGGCGCGGGCGCGCAGGGCAGGGATGTCGTCCGGGGAGAAGAACAGGCGCGGGTGAGGCAGGTTTCGGCGGTAGGGATCGCTCTGGTGGATGGACAGGAAATCCGGGCGAGGCATGACAGACTCCTTATAGCGAGGGACGGGATGGACGGCCCCCAGCCCTCCCCCACACCCCCTCCCTCCCCCAGTGCCGGGGGAGGGAGGGGGCGGCAAGGACTTTGTCCCTTGGAATGGGGGTGGAAGGGGGGCGGTTGTCATCTGCGTTCATCTGCGGATCACGTCTCACATTTCACCTCATCGTCCGAGCCATCCCCCGTCCACCACGAGCGTCTCGCCGTGGACATAGCTCGACGCCCTGGAGGCCAGAAACACCACCGCCCCCTTCAGGTCGTCCGGGTCCCCCCACCGGCTGGCAGGGATGCGGTTGAGGATGGTCTGACTGCGTACGGGGTCCTCCCGGAGGGCCTCCGTGCTGTCCGTGACCATGTAGCCCGGCGCAATGGCGTTGACATGGATCCCCTTCGACGCCCACTCATTGGACAGGAGCCGGACGAGCCCCACCGTGCCGTGCTTGCTGGCCGTGTAGGGGGGGATCAGAATCCCTCCCTGAAACGCCAGGATGGAGGCGATGAAGATGATCTTGCCCCCCTGCCCCTGCGCGACCCAGTGGCGGGCCGCGGCCTGGCTGAGGAAGAATCCGCTCTTGAGGTTGAGGGCCATCACCTCGTCCCAGTCCCGCTCCGAATAGTCGAGCGCCGGGGCGCGCCGGATCGTCCCGGCGTTGTTCACCAGGATGTCGAGCCTCCCCAGGCCCTTCAGGGCCTGGGCCACGACGGGCGCGGTCGGGTTCGCGGCCAGATCGGCCTGAATCGGATGAAACCTCCGGCCCAGCGCCTCCACCTGCCGGCGCGTCTCATCGCACGCCGTCCGGTACACGCCCGCGATGTGGGCGCCTGCCTCCGCCAGGCCCACGGCCAGGGCGCGTCCCAGTCCTTTGCCTGCCCCCGTGACCAGGGCCACCTGATCGGTCAACTTGAAATCGTCGAGAACCATAAGTTCCTCAAGCATAGACTATTAACAGGAATGAGGAATGAGAAAAGCCTCTCCTCGCCCCTGTTTTTGTTTTCCCACCCCTCAATCCCCAATCCTCACCCCTGCGATTTCATCCTGCCCATCCTATCTATCCCTGCTCATTGACGTTTGACAATAAAAAGGCCCCCGACATCCTGCGACTGCTGTCGGGGGTCAGAACAGCCACGAGGACAACCGGGGGCCAATTTCGTGAATATCTGCATACATGATAGAAACTTTTCAGCCTCTTGTCAAGAGGAGAGGGATTTTTTGCAGCTTATGACGAGTAAAAATACCCCACTGCCGCCCTCTTCCTCCACCCCCCTCCCCGAATCGGAGAACCGGAGCGCCGGAGAGCCGGGGAAAAGACCCCTCTCTGTTTCTCCGATTCTCCCTTCTCCGTTTCGGCCCTGCCTTTGCTTCCCCTCCCGGTTTCTCAGACCGCCTCCTCCAGGGGTCCGAACAGCGCATGAAGACGCTTCTGGTCCGCCTCCGGGAGCGGAGGGCCGAGCAGGGCGGCGAGGTTGCGCTCCAGATTGTCGACCCGCGACGTGCCCGTGATCACCGTCGAGACCCCCGGATGATCGAGCGCGAACTTGTAACCCGCGCTCACCACGGAGTCCACCTCCCCGTGGACCAGGAAGCCGAGCGGGTCCTTTTCAGGCAAGGCGTCCCGGGGGATGAGCCCGCGCCCCTTCCACTCCGCCATCAGCGCCTCCAGCTCTTCGGGCCGGGTCAACTTCACCCGCACCGAGGCCATGTTCAGGATGCCCACGTCCTTCTCCTGCGCCAGCGGAAGCGCCCTGCGGGCCGCGCACTGGTTGAGGATGCCGTACTTGAGCATGATCGTGTCCCAGAGGCCCCCGTCCTGCTCCAGCGCCATCACCACGGCCTCGTGCTTCGGGTCCGAGAAGAACCGCTCGCTGAACCCGATGAACCGGATCTTCCCCTGCGCCTGGAGCTGCTTCATGGTCCCGTAGAAACGATCCACCACCGTCCGGTAGATCGACGGGACCACGCCGTGAAACTGCATGACGTCGATGGCGTCGATCCCCATGCGCGACAGGCTCTGCTCAACGGACCGGACCAGGTCCTGCGGGTCCGTCTTGGGCGTCTCCTTTTCGCAGGGGTTCCACTTGGTGGCCATAATATAAGTGTCTCGGGGTACCCCCTTGAGCGCCCGGCCCAGGATCTCCTCGCTCCGGCTGTAGCCCTCCGAGGTGTCGATGAAGTTGATGCCCAGGTCCAGGACCCGACGGATCAGCGCGTCCTGCCCTGCATCCTCAAGACCGGTCCGCTGCCCCAGGACACTCGGCCCCCCCGACCCGTAGCTGATCACAGATACCTTCAGACCCGTCCGGCCCAGCGTTCGGAACTGCACGAAAACCCTCCTCTCGCGATCACAGCGGCAGCTCCACCGCCTGCCCCGTCTCAATCGACCGGTACGCCGCCAGCGCCACCTCCGTGGCCGCCCGCCCCTCTGCCCCGCCCACCGGCGGCGCCTCCCCTTTCTGAACCGCCTCCACGAACCGCCGGATCTCCTCCGCCACCGGGCTGGGGACCTTGATGTCGGCGATCGGGAGCGTCCGCGCCTCCCCGTCGAACCGTTTGATCGTCAGCGCCGCGTCCTTCCCCCAGGTCGATGGAAACACCACGCTCCCCTCCGTGCCGTCGAGCCGTCCCCCGTACCCGCCCACGGCGCTCACGTGGCTCGAATGGAGCGAGCCCACCGCGCCCGACGCGAACGTCATCGACACCAGGGTCACGTCCGGGTAGTCGATCCCCTTCTCCCGGTAATTCCCGCCCGCCGCATAGACCCGCCGCACGTCCCCCAGCACGAAACGCAGGAAGTCGATCTCGTGCGCGTTCACCTCCATCAGCGTCCCCCCGGACTGCGCCCGCTTCGTCCGCCAGTGCGCCACCCAGACCCCGCCCCAGCCGCCCCCGATGCGGTGGACCATCATGCAGACCGGCTTCCCGATCTCCCCGCTCAGGGCGATCTCCCGCACCTTCGAATGCGTCGCGTGATACCGGCAGACCAGCCCGATGCCCAGCTTGACCCCGTGCTGTTTTGCGGCTGCGACCATGGCGTCGCACCCCTCCAGCGTCGGCGACATCGGCTTCTCGGAGAAGACGTGGACTCCGGCCTCTGCGGCGGCCACGGCCATCTCCGGGTGCATGAACGGCGGCGAGGCGATCAGGACCGCCTCCACGTCCTCCCGCCGGAGCATGTGGCGGTAGTCCGGGTCATACTCCACGCTCAGCTTGCCGGCCAGCTCCTTCCCCTTCGCCTCGTCCACGTCGCTCACGCACACGACCCGCGCGTTCTCCAGCGTCGCCGCAGACGTGGCCAGGCTCGCCCCCATGTTCCCGCAGCCGATCACCCCCAGCCCCAGCTTGTTCATCTCCACCTCCGCAAAACAGACCTTATTGAAGGGACGAATCGGAGAATCGAAGAATCGGAGAGATATTCCCCGTTTCCCCGTTTCGCCGATTCTCGTTCTATCGCCTACCTGCCCGGCGGCGCTTCCCCCCGTCGATTCGCCAGCGCCCGGCCGTTCAGGTCATACAGCGTCTCGTGGCCGTGGAAGAAGCGCTCGAACTCATCCACCATCAGGCTGAAGAAGCGCGTGCGCGACGCCTGCGTCACCCCGGCGATGTGGGGCGACAGGAAGACGTTGGGGAGGCCCCGGATCGGGCTGTCTGCCGGGATCGGCTCAGGGTCGAACACGTCCAGCCCTGCGGTGATATCCCCCCGGCGCAGCCGTTCGATCAGCGCGTCCGGGTCGATGATCGCCCCGCGCGACACGTTCACGAGCGCGGCCCCTGCGGGGATCATGTCCAGTTCGCGCTTCCCGATCATCCGCCGCGTCCGGGACGTGATCGGCGCGCAGCAGACCACGACGTTCGACTGCCTCAGCACGTTCTCCAGGGAGGTCAGGGTGAATCCCATAATGTCGGGGATATCTTTGGGGATGTAGGGATCATACACCCACACCTCCACCCGAAACGGCCTGAGCAGCTCGATCAACCGCCGCCCCACGTGCCCGCACCCGATCAGCCCCACCCGTTTCCCGGTCAGCTCCCCGTCCAGGTAGCCCCGGTCATCCTTCGACCTCCGGTAGTCCTCCCCGGCGATCAGCCGCCGGAAGTGTTCCCCGGCGTTCCGCAGGGCGATCAGCATCAGCGCCAGCGCCCACTCGGACACCGGATACGAGGAGCCATTCGTCGTGTCCACCACCCGGATGCCCCGCCGGACCGCCCCCTCCACGTCGATCCGCTCCGCGAACCGGTCCCCCTCCAGTTCCCCCACGATCCGCAGCCGTTCCGCCCCTGCCATCAACCCCTCCGTCAGTCGCGGGGCCCCGTGGCAAACGATCAGCCCCTCGGCGTCCCGCAGGGCCTCCTGGAGCGATTCGACCTTCAGGAAATCCTCCTCCCAGGTCACATCCCCGACATCCCTGAGACGCTCCAGGTCCTTCGCCCCCACATAGGTCTCGTACACCTGCCGGTCGAAGGCCATGAGGATTTTAGGGCGATGCCCCTTCATGCGGTCATTCTTTCCCCGAAAACCGGAAGGTCAAAGAGGGATTACAGCTTCCACAGCGCGTAGATCAAAAACGCCAGCGACAGCACGAACACCGTCACCGGCGCGATCAGACCGCTGTCCGACTCCTTTTTCGCAGCGCCGCCGGGCTTCTTGATCGCTATCGCCACCGTCAGCATATAGCCCCCGCCGATCACATCCATGATCTTCCAGATGGTGACCCCCAGCGAGAGGTGCTGGATGGGGTTGAAGATGACCGCCAGGAGGATCAGCCCCGGAACCCAGACGAACTGCCTCCAGAACAGGGCCAGGATCGCCACGCCGGTGGGGATGATCATCGTGACCCAGTAAACCAGCGTATAATAGGTGCTGGGCCAGCTCCCCAGCCCCACCAGCAGCAGCAGGGCGCAGAACAGAGAGGGGAAAAAATGAGGGCGCTGCTCCAGGGCATCGAAGATATTATCCATAGTAGGCTATCCTTTAGAATACTCTTTCGACCAAAAACGCCGCCATCTCCCGCAGCGTCTCCTTCGCCTCGCTGTCCGGCAGCCGGCCCAGGTGTTCCATGCCTTCGCGGGCCATTCGTTCGCAGACCGCCTGAGCGCGCGCGATGGAGCCGTGGCGCGCCATCAGCGAGATGATCCATTCGACCTCCCCCGGGGTGTTCAGCGCCCGGTCCCGGTCCAGAATCTCCAGGACCCTGGAATGTTCGGCGGCGTCGCAGACGTTCAGCAGGTCGATCACCATCAGCGTCCGCTTCCCCTCGGCGATGTCCCCTCCCCACTCCTTCCCATAGCCCCCGGAGGTGGCCCCCGGCGCCACCTGCGTATCTCTGTCCGACACCTGGAGGTTGAGGAGATCGTCCCGGAGCTGAAAGGCCACGGCGATGGACTCCCCGAAGTCCCCGATCCCCCGGCAGCGCTCTCCGTCCACCCCGGCGATGATCGCCCCGGCCGTACACGGCCCCCTGCCGCTGTACCAGCCGGTCTTTTTGCGGAGCATCGTCATGAACGCCTCCACCGTCGGGACCGTCCCATCCCTCGCCCACCCGATGTCGTAGGCCTGTCCCTCAAACGTCTCCCGCGCCCCGGCGACCATCTCGGCGATCAGCCCCAGCGTCTTCTCCTCCCCCATCAGGTCCCGGTTGGCCAGCAGCACCTCGAACACCTTCGCGTACAGGGCGTCCCCCACGTTGATGCTGATCGGAATCCCGTGCATCCGATGGAGGCAGGGCTTCCCCCGGCGCATCTCCGACCCGTCCTCGATGTCGTCGTGGACCAGGGCGAACGACTGGAACATCTCGAACGCCGCCGCCGTGCGAAGGGCGAGTCTCCGATCTCCCCCCAGCGCCTCGCACGCCAGCAGGACCATGGCGGACCGGAACCGCTTGCCCCCGCGCAGTGGGTAGTCCCGCATCGGCGCGTAGAGCAGCCCGAGGGGCTCGGCCTCCGGCAAAAAGGCGAACATCTCCCGGTCGATCAGGAGTACATTCTCCTCCAGGAAGCGCCGGAGGCGGGGTTTTTCATCCAGGGTGGGCATCTTGGCCTTTCAGAGGTTCACGGGCGCGGCGGCAGCCCTCTGGGTCAACGTGTCAGTCTCAGGATGTCAAACAGGCGGCCCTCGTCGTCGATGGCCCTCAGTTCCAGCGTAGGCCCCGCCACGACCACCTGCACGAAATGCGGGACGGCCAGCGCCTGCGCCGTGTGCCACGCCCGTTTGGGGTGAAACCACTCGGGCCTGGCCCCGGCCCCGCCGGCCACGACATAGATGACACCCGATTCCGGGTCGAGCCGGCCCGCCCTCAGCGGGTGGCTCCGTTCATAGACGATGGTATGGGAATTGAAGACCAGGTCCACGCCGTATTCTTCCAGAACCGGACCCAGGGCGCGCATCTCCTCCACCTGATAATCTCCGGAGACATAGGGAGGATAGTGAAAAAAGACGATCTTCCACGTGGCCTGACAGGCCTTCAGGTCGCGCACGAGGAATTCGTACTGCGGGGAACCGGGCTGGAGCGCTTCCGTGGGACACGGCCTCCCCTCCCTGTAATCTACGAACGCCGTGCTGTCCAGGGCGACGAAATGGGCATTCCCGTAATCGAAGGAATAGTAGTTCTTGGGTTCGGGATACGCCACAAACCGGTAAAACCAGGGCGAGTTCTCCTCGTGGTTGCCCAGGCAGAGATAAAACGGCGTGTCGGTGAGCAGATCTCTCCCGGGGGCGAAAAAATGCCGGCTCCAGTCTTCGTAGACCGACCCTCGCGCCACGGCATCCCCCGCCATCAGAAGGAAATCCGGCCGGTGGCGCCGGATCTGGGCGAATAACCTTCGGTTGATCTCGTCCTTACCGTTGCCGCCAGTCTCGCTCGTCACCGCGAAGCAGAACGGATCGTCCGTTTTTACGGAAGTCTTCAGGGGATGGACCTCACTCCTGGCCACCTCCCCCCGGCTGTCCGTGGAGCTGATCTGGTAGTGGTACGTCGTGCCGGGCGCCAGCCCCGTGAGCGCGACCTGGTGGATGCAGCGCGGGGCCGGGTCCTCCACCACGCGCTCTGAAGGTTCGAGCGTCCTGAACTTCCCGCTCAATCCGCTGTGAACGCGCTCGGTCTCAAAGTACTGGACCTTCGATGATGCCTCGCAGGAGGTCTCCCACGCGACGGTCATGGAATCCTGCGTGGGCCACTGAAGATAGGGGCCTTTGACGATGCTCAGCATGGGGGCTCCGACCTCCTCAAAGCGGCATCTGCTGCTGGATGTCCGTCCGGTAGACCCAGCTCCCCTCCCGGACGTAGTGGCAGGCGAAGGCCCGGCGAGGGCGTTCGGACGACGCGTTCCGGTGCGACCCATGGATCGTGCAACCCGTGAAGAACACCGCGCCCCCGGCGGGCACCGCCAGCGTCACCTCCCGTGAACTGTCCCACCCCTTCACCTCGGCGGAGTGGAGAGGCACGGCCCAGGTCT
This sequence comes from Candidatus Latescibacterota bacterium, assembly GCA_009694805.1. Lineage (GTDB taxonomy): Bacteria > Latescibacterota > UBA2968 > SICM01 > SICM01 > SICM01. Next base: position 7,492 of record SICM01000040.1, on the reverse strand, counting down.
TTCCCGAACGGTCTCGGTACTCATAGGTGGTCGTCCAGGAGGCGTGCTGCGTTGCGTCCTGCGGCATGTCCATCTGGAGCAGCGGTCCCCGGTGGCTGTCCGGCACTACGCAAAGGCCGCCGTTGCCGGCGTCGGTGTCGTCGAGCGCGATCCAGCAGGCCATCAGCGTCTCCGGCTCTGTCTCGATATAATAACTATCCTGATGGATGGCGATCCCCTTGCCCTCCGGCATCTTGGCCAGCATCATCGTCTGAATGCACATCGGCGGCCCGCCCATCAGCGCGGTCAACGCCGCCTTGATGCGCGGATGCGCGGCCGTGCGGGCCCAGGTCTCATCCACCAGGTGGTTCGTCAGACCGGTCTTCTTCAGCCCGGCGAACACCTCCTCATTGTAGCGCCGGAACGCCTCCACCTCTTCGCGTGACAGAAGGTCCGGCACAACGAGATACCCGTCCCGGTGGTACTGCGTCACCTGCTCGGGGGACAGGCGCCACGCATCTGGGTCAGCCATGGGATGTGACTCCTCTTGATTTGAGATGCTTCTTCTCGCCTAATCACGCATGGAATGGAGCGCATGTCAAGCCCAAAAATCGACACTGTTCACTTACCATTCCCAACTTATGCCCCCCGAAAACCTCGGCAGAAAGCTTTCGGGCCTGAAATATAGGCGTCAGCTTCACCAACGAATACGGCTCTCTAAGAGGCGGTTCCTGTGATAATCCGAAATTGCTATTTATATCAACTAAAACAATATCTTGCGTCAATTTTTGGTAATCGTGAGTGAACAGTGTCCAAAAATCTCCTCCCTCTCGGCGCTTGACATCCGGCGATATTTATTCTATACTCCCCTCCCGCAGACCCCACCCCTCATCCCCTACAAGATGAAACGGAGGAACACATGCCCAGAACCCGACTCGCCCTCATCGGCTGCGGCGGCATGTCCAGGGCGCACGCCAGGCGGTTTCACGTGCTGAAAGACCGCCTTCAGGTCGTCGCCGCCGTGGACGTGGACGAGAGCAAGGCCAGGGCCACCGCCGACCTGCTCGAAGGCGCTCGGCCCGAGACGGACTTCCGCAGGGTCCTCGATGACGTCGACGCCGCCCTCCTCGTCCTGCCGCACCACCTGCACCACCCCGTCGGCACGGCCTGCCTCGCGGCGGGCAAACACGTCCTCCTCGAAAAACCGATGGCCAACAGCGAGCGGGAATGCCTCGACCTGATCGCCGCCTCCGAAAAGACCGGCCGCATCCTGATGATCGCCTACTGCATGCGCTTCCACCCCCTCGTGTCGCGCATGAAAGAACTGCTGGACCAGAAGACCTTCGGCGATGTCTTTCAGGTCTCCCTCTGGACCGAGCAACTCACGCAGTACCCCCCCGACCACTGGGCCTCCAGGGCCGCCACCCTCGGCGGCGGGCAGCTCTTCAGCCACGGGTGCCACTACATCGACATCCTGCTCTGGTACCTGGGGCGTCCCGTCCGGGGCCTGCACCTCGGCACGAACCACGGCACGCCCTGGATGGAGAAGGAGGGCACCAGCAACGTGACCATCGAGTTCGAAGGGGGCCGGCTTGGCTACCACTTCGGCACCTGGGGCGCGCGCGGGACCCGGCTCGGCTATTCCTTCCACGCCCACTGCACGGAGGGGATGATCGAGGCCGACATCACGCACAGCAAGCTCCTCGTCCACCGCAAGGGAAAGTCCGAAGTCCTGATGGAGGCCGAGTCAGGCAAACACACCGAGAACGAGATGGCCCACTTCCTCGACTGCATCGAGGCCGGGGCGCGTCCCCTGACCGACGGCCCCGGCAGCCTCCAGGGACTGCGCGTCATCTGGCGGCTCTACGAGGCCGAGGAGCGCGGCGCGGTGGCCGACCTGCGCGGATTAGGACTCGATCAGGCATAAAAGAGGAAAGTGCAAAATGCAAAATGCAAAATGGTGAGCTCTTGATTTTACACTTTACACTTTGCGCTTTGCATTTCCCGGATCCTTCTCCGAAAGGACTCCCCATGAAAATCACCGACGTCGTCCTCTTCAAGGTCACCGGCCACCAGTCCCCCCTCCCCTTCCCGCCCGGAGACCGTCCGGCGCGCCTTCTGGATGTGTACCCGGAGTTCACGCCCCCTCTCCGCCGCCCGCCAGGCCGGACGGTCCCCGGACCCTCAGCGCCATCTACGTCGAGATCCAGACGGATGAAGGCGTGTCCGGCCTGTTCGGGCCACTCCAGGAGGCGCAGGCCTACGTCATCCAGCGGTCCCTCCGCCCCCACCTCCTGGGCCGGGACCCCCTCGCCAATGAACTCCTGCTGGACCAGATGCTCCGCCTGGACCGGCACGGACGATCGGGGCTGTCCATGACCGGCGTCAGCCCCGTGGACTGTGCCCTGTGGGACCTGAAGGGGAAGGCCTGGGGCCAGCCCGTCTACCGGCTGCTGGGTGGCCCCACGCGCCCCTCCGTCCCGGCCTACGCCAGCATGCTCAGATTCTCGCTCGAACCCACGGCCGCGGCAGAGGCCGCGCGGGAGTATCAGGCCAAGGGATTCACGGCGCAGAAATGGTTCTTCCGCCACGGCCCCGGGGATGGCGAGGCGGGCAAGGCAAAGAACGTGGCCACGGCCCGCGCACTGCGGGAGGCCGTGGGGCCGGACTACGCCCTGATGTTCGACGCGGTCATGGGGTGGGACACGCCCTACGCCATAGACATGGTGAAGCGCCTCGCCCCCCTCAACCCGGCCTGGATGGAGGAGCCGATCCCGCCGGAGCGCGTGGGCGGCCTGCGCCAGATCCGGGAGGCCGCCGGCTTCCCCATCGCCACGGGGGAACACGTCTACACCCGGTGGCAGGTGAAGGAACTCCTGGTCGCCGGGGCCGTGGACGTCCTTCAGACGGACCCGGACTGGACCGGCGGGATCACGGAACTGACCAAGATCTGCGCCCTCGCCTCGGCCTTCGAGACGCCGGTGGTGGCCCACGGCCACTCTCTCCTGCCCGCCCTCCACGTGGCCGCCGCACAGTCCCCGGTCACGGTCCCGCGCGTGGAGTTCCTGATCCGGAGCCAGGAGAACAAACAGTATTTTCATAAACCGATCTACCGGCCCGAGGGCGGGGACGTGCGCCTGCCCGACCTGCCCGGCCTCGGCCTCGTGATCGACGAGAGCAAAGTGGAGTCCCGTACGACGATGGAGTTCAAGGCGTAAAACGACAAACCAGCCCCCAGCCCTCCCCCATCTCAAGGGCCCTTGTTTCCCCCTCCCTTCCCCACCTGTGGGGGGAGGGAGGGGGGCAGGGGGTGGAAGGGGGGTGTTTCACGTTTTGCGTCTGCCGTCTGCCGTCTTACCCTTCATCCTTCATCCTTGAGGTATTCCCATGCTCAGAGCCGGCGCTGCCTGTCTGGACATCACCCCGCCCCTCGGCACGAAGATGCCCGGCCTCTTCCACGAACGCCGGGCCTCGGAGATCCACGACCCCCTCTTCGTCCGGGCGTTCTGCGTCGAGCAGGAGGGGACCGCCGTCGCCGTCGTGGTCTGCGACCTCATCGGGATCAAGCGCCCCTATCTGGATCGGGCAAAGGCCCGCATTGCGCAGGAGGCCGGACTCCCGGCGGACCGCGTCCTGATCACCTGCACCCACACCCACACCGGCGCCCAGACCGGGGAAGACGCCTACACCGAGGGCCTCATCGGGCGCATCGCGGACGCCGTGCGCCTGGCCCACAGCCGCCTGGAGCCTGCCGAGGCCGGGTGGGCCAGCGCGCAGGAGGACCGCCTGGTCTTCAACCGCCGATTCTGGATGGCCGACGGCACGGTCCGCACCAACCCCGGCATCCACAACCCCGACGCGCTGAAATCCGCCGGGCCCGTGGACCCGGAGGTGAACGTCCTCTGCCTGCGCCGGCCCGGAGGGCAGACCCTCGGACTGCTGGCCAACTACAGCCTGCATTACGTCGGCGCGGGAGACTCCGAGCATCAGATCTCCGCGGACTACTTCGGCTACTTCAGCCGGATGATCCAGGCCATGCGGGGAGAGACCTTCGTGGCCGCGCTGAGCAACGGGGCCTGCGGGGACATCAACAACGTCGATGTGAAGGGGGGGTTGCGGACCGACAACCGGAACTACCAGCACACCGAGCGGGTCGCTGCGAAGGTGGCTTCTGCCGCGCTCTGGGCGTGGAACGGGATGGCGTTCGTCGGGGATGCCCGGGTGGACGGGGGGATGGAGGAGGTGATCCTGGAGCGCCGGCCCATCTCGGAGGCGGACCTGGCGCGGGCCAGGGAGATCAGCGAGCGGAAGACGGGGACGATGGAGGAGCGGGGCTTCGCCCACCACATCCTGAGGACAGCGGCCCTGCCGGAGCGCACCCCCACGTGGGTGCAGGGCCTACGCGTGGGGGACCTGGGAATCGTGGGCATCCCCGGCGAGCTGTTCGTGGCGCTGGGGCTGGAGATCAAGCGCAGGTCCCCTTTCAGGCAGACCTGCGTGATCGAACTGGCAAACGACTCCGTGGGCTACCTGCCCACGCGGCAGGCGTTCGGGGAGGGGGGCTACGAGGTGGTCTCCAGCCCCTTCACCCCGGGCGCCGGAGAACAGCTTGTGGAGACGGCCTTGGATCTGCTGAACAGGCTGCAAAAGGCGTAAAAGAGTTTTTTTGCCTTCGGCCTGGAAGGACGCAGGTCCGGCTCGGCCCAGACCCGCGCGGGGTTCGTCAGGATCTCACGCTGGTGGGGGGTCGCGGCCTCGAGGGTCCTCGGCGACGGTGCGTAACCGGGCCAGACCCCCGCGTCGCTCCGCCCGAAGTTGAAGATGATCGTCTTGCGCGTCTTCCAGGAAGGGTTCGGGCGGCCCGTGTGGAGCATCCCCTCGTTGAACAGGATGACGTCACCGGCCTTCACGTCGTCGAAGACGCGCTGCCCGGGCAGGTCGAGCCGGTCGCGATGCGCGATCTTGAACTGTGCCCGGTGAGACCCCGGCACCGCCACGAATTCCCCCTCTCCGGGGCCCACGTCCGTCATGCAGTAGAAGACTTTGACCATCGGACAGAGGAACCGGCCGTCCACCACGTGCCCCGTCGGATGTGGCCGCACACCCTGGTGCCAGGGCCCTCCCTGGTATCCCGGATAGATGTAGTAGAGTTCGTTGTCGATGTGCCGGTAGTCCGGACCCAGGAACTCGACCAGAAGAGGCTCGACCGCGGGGTGGTCCAGAAACCGCGCGAACCTCGGGTCAGCGTCGATCACCCGCGACACCGGCCGATTGAGCTGGCGCTTCATCCCCTTCGGATGGTCTGCGTTCAGGACGTGGACGTCCGTCTTCTCGGCCTCCTCCATCCAGCGGGTGTACTCCGCCACCTCCTCCGATATCAATGCCCCGCGCAGGTGCAGGTACCCCTGAATGTCGAACACAAACCGCAAATCGTCATACGATCTGCGCCTGGCCGCATCCGGCCCAGAGTCAGACGATCTGTACATAGTTGGAGTCGCAACCGGGGGACGACCGTCGGTCCCGGACAACCCCATCGCCGGACGGTTCAACGAACCGTTCCTGTAACCTGCGTGCAAACCGGCCTGTCCGGAGCCTTCAGGGGCCAGGGCGAGAGACGTTGCGCAGGTCGTATCGTCAGAGAGAGACACGGTGATTCTCCAGAGAAAAAGTGGACACGAACTATAAATCCGTCCTCCGGAGCGCCAGAGCGGGAGAGGAAGCCAGACGAAGCTGGGGAGGACGGCGCAAGAAGGGGACCCTGTCACGCAGCCTTTGGAGGAGTTCCCGGTCATCCTCCTCCACCCCGAACGCCCCGAGGAGGCCGAAGCAGAGCGGCAAAGAGAGGCCGGATAAGATGGTCCAGGGAGAGCCGAGTTGCAGCAGGGAGAGGCCGACCGAGAAGGCGAGGGCCGCGGCGGCGAAGGGCTTGAGGAGCGAGCGCCGGAAGGGATGGATGCCCAGGAGAAGGCCGACCTCGGCGATGCGCAGAAAGCAGACGAGCGACATGGCGATGGCTGCGGCGAGGGCCGCGCCTGAGACCCCGTAGAGGGGGATCAGGAGGACATGAAGCCCTACGTTGACGATCACAAAGAAGACGGTGTTGAGCAGGTTGATGCCGGAGCGGCCGGCAGCCAGGCCCAGGACGAGGGCCTGCCCGATGGTCCGGTGCGTCCCCTCCGCGTCCCCGTCGCTCTGGTGCTGCGAGACGAAGCGGACGACCCCGCGGTCCAGCCCGAAAAGCCCGAACTTGCTGACGAGATCGACCAGGGACCAGCCGAGGGTGTAGAGACCGAGGACGTCCGCGCCCACAAACCGGCTGATGACCACGTAGTAGAGGGATTTGGAGAGCCTTCCGAACTTGCCGAGGATGTTGACGACAGAGCCTTTGAGGACGGCCTCGGCGTCCTCTCTCTGTCCCTCCTCTGCCGCATCGCCTCTGTGCTGTCGTTCCGGGCTGATCGGACGATCCCTGCACGGGCCTGCCTCTGGAAAGCCCAAACGGCCCGGTGATTTATCTTGACAAGGGGATAGGGAATTCATATCCTTGAAAGGCATAAGGGTGCATGAGGGAACCTCAGCGTTCTTTCGCGCCCCTGTGAGCCGTTAGCCCTTCCCCGGCAAGGTAGGTGGCTAGTGCTCTGTCAAGATTGGATTGAAGGGTAGCCCAGGCGTCTCGCCTGGGCATTTCAGGCGGATTTGGACAGGCCGGAGGCCTGTCCCACTCAAAGAACTTGTCAAAGGTATCTTGACAGAGCACTACTGGTCTGTCAATGTTAGAACGAACGGTTGTCATTCTGAGCCGGAGTGCAACGGAGGCGAAGAATCTCTTTTGATCAGAAAAACGAGATGCTGAGGGCGCTTGCGCCCTCAGCATGACAACTCGTCAAAACTTCCTTGACAGAGCACTACCCTATCGAGGTCCTTAATCAAATTCGTTAAGGACCTCGAACTATTCATGGAGAATCCGGTGGGATTTCTGTTCATACTTCTAATGGTCCTGGTTCTGATCGTGGGCGTCAAATACTATACCGCCCAGGTTCTTCTCCGGCAGCAGAGGCTGCTGAATGAGGCCACCGAGCAGTTGCAGGAGGCGCGGGGAAAGATCAAACTGGCCACGAACAACCTGCTCGTCGAACGCCGACGCGAGAGCGAATCCCATCGCACGATCGAACACCTCCATCGGGAGATCGCAGGCCTCGAAGAGGAGGTCTGGAAGGCGGAGCAGACAGAAAAGGTCGAAGCGGAACTGTACAGACAGAAGACCGAAGACCGGGAAGAGGGAGACGGATAGACGGTCTTTCTACTATTTATTTATGTTGTACTGACAATCTGCTTCACGGATACCCTCCTCTGCCGTTTCAGGCGTCGGAGCCTGTCAAGGACTTTGAGACACGTGCGCGAAAAAATTACTGACGTGGTGCATCTGAGCCGACCTCGATCGGCGCGTTGATCCAGACCTTCTTTGGGAGGGGCCGTATGCGAGGCGACCCGTTGACGAAGCGCTCCGGGTTGG
>SICM01000290.1 GCA_009694805.1 Candidatus Latescibacterota bacterium | reverse complement strand
CTCCAACGCCACCTTCGCCTTGAACTCTGCCGTATAGCTCTTCCGCATGGTTTGCCTCCTGAATCGATCCCTGATCCTATCGGCAAATCCACCTTATTCCCCTGTCCAAAAATCCCAGACCATTATACCTGAAAATCCAGCCGTTGTATCTCCTGCCACGGTGGTGATGATGCCCGCTGTGTCCACCTTCCGGATACGTCGGTTGGTTGCATCCGAAATGTAGAGGTTGCCCGCCCCATCCACGGCCACGCTACGAGCGGAACTCAATTTCGCTAAAATGGCCGCCCCCTCGTCACCCGAAAAACCAGGCGTCCCGGTCCCCGCCACAGTGATGATATCCCCGGGTGACGCATTTGTAGCCGTCCCGCTCAGGGACACGACCGCCGGGCTGCCCGCCGCATTGTGCAAGAGGGACAGCGAGGCCGACCTGGCCCCGGAGGAGAAGGCCGTGAAGGTCACCGTGAACGTCTGCGCCGGACCGCCGGGGGTGATCGTGAACGACGACGACGGACTGACCGCGAACTGCGCCGCGTCCGCTCCGCCCACCGTGATGCCGGAGACCGTCAGCGCCGCCGTGCCGGGGTTGGACACCGTGAACGTCTGCTGTCCCGGCGTCCCGCCGACAATGCCGTTAAGAGACAGGGCGGTTGGAGACACCGAGATGGCCGGGGTACCCACCGTGATCGCCACCGTCTTCGTCTCGCTCTCGGCAGGCGTCCCGTCATCCGTGGCCGTGAAACTCACCGTGTACAGACCCACCTGTGCGAGGGTCGGCGTCCACGAGAACGTCGTGCCGTCGAACGTCGCCCCCGAAGGCAGGCCCGAAGCCGTGATCGTCACCGACTGCCCCGCGTCCGGGTCCGTCGCGCTCACGGTGAACGACAGCGCCTGACCCTCGTTCACCGCCTGCGGACCCGGAACCGTCAAGGAAGGCGCGTGGGAAGACGTGGTCAGCGTGAAGCGTGCGATGGCGTCATTGAACGTGCCCTCCGGGCCGGACGTCCCGACGAAATGGCTGGTGACCCGGTTGAAGCCGGTCAGATCGTAAGGCGTGAACGTGAAGTTGCTGACCGTAAGCGTTGCCGTTCCCAGGGTGACGGACCCGCCGGGCGTCACCTGAGAGACCTGGAGGGAGGCCGTGGAGCTGCCGTCCGAGAAGTACAGCGTCGCCCCGGCGGGGTTGTGGAACGACGACGACGCGCCTTCGTTCCCCAGCAGGGTGAACGCCTGTGTCCCGTTAAACAAAGGGATGCTGATGGGCTGATCCGTGCCGCTGTTGATGATTGTGCCGTTGGAATCGCTGCCCGATATCACGAAGAGATGAAATATCCCGGGATTGGAAAGCGTCGTCCAGCCCCCGATGAAGGTGTCGCTCATATTGATCTGCGTCAGCGTCACGCCTGCCGATGCGGGCGCAGCGACAACCCCGAATACCATCGCCACCATGACCATCGCCATCCAGAATCTTTTTAGGGTACGACCCATCGTGATCTCCTCCATTGGTTGTATCCGCTCCGACGACGCCCCCTGCCACCGGAAATGGGGACTGATCCTTTTACCTGCTGATGTGTGAGACGGGTGCGTGAGGTCTGAAAGCGGTTGACAGGCCCCCGGATGCGTGGTCCGGGCAAAAAAAAACACATCCTATTTCGGATGTGGCCCCTCGCAGGACCTCAACCGCCCTATCGATCCCTACCAGGCTCTGTTACAAAGCCGACCGATGGGCTATTTTAAGACAACCCGGCCTGAAAATCCCTGAAAGCCGTCCCAATATAGTTTATAGATGCCCTTAAGTCAACCCTAAAAAACGTGTATTCTCAAAAAAAATAGCACGTAACGAACGTTCCGCATAACACTCTGCGCGATATGGCACAACAAACTATGTCATAAAACACGATTCCCGTCATAAGACCCAATTCCCCACCTTCCTCACGATCTCCCGGCTCCTTTTCAGCGCCTCCATCGGGTCCGGCAGTTTGGGGCTCAGCTCCAGGCTCACTGACCTGTCGTATCCCGCCTCCCCCAGAGCCTCGAACGCCGTCTGTAATCCCGCTTCCGTCAGCACCCCGTCTGTCAGGGACAGATGCAGATCCCCGACGCCGTCGTTGTCATCCAGATGCACATACCCGAGACGGGGACCCGCAGACCGGATCGCCTCCCCCGCGTCCTCACCGGACATCTGCGCGTGCCCGATGTCGAACAACAGGTAGAGGTTCGGATGGCCGATCCCCTTCAAAAAATCCAGCGTCGCCGCGACCGTGGGCAGGGCGCGTCCGGGGAAGTGCTCGATGCAGAGCTTCAGGCCGTGGACCTGCGCCCGGTCTGCGGCGAAGGCCAGGGACGCGGCGTACCGGCCCAGCGCCTCCCGGCCCCCGTCCGGCCCCGGCACCACATAGGCCGCCGTGGCCCCGAGGGCCGCCCCGTGTACGAGCGCCTTCTCCGTATGCGCCAGGGCCTGGGACACGGCATTCGCGTCCGAACTGTCCAGCGCGGCCCCCTCCGGCATCCCGAACGACGCGGCTACGCAGGAGACGCGCAACCCCAGGTCGCGGGCCTTCTCCCGGCCCTCCTTCTCCGCGAGGCCGTCCAGCCGGACGTCGATCCACCGGAACCCCGTCTCCGCCACGCGGGCCAGAACATCCTCTTCAGGGCCGGCCACGGCCCAGATGCAGCAGGATAAATTCACTTTTCCCCCCATCTGCGTCCATCTGCGTTCATCTGCGGATTATCTTCCTGACCTGATCAACTCGTACCGGAACTGCCCCGTCACCTCCAGGTATTGATCCGGAAAATCGGGCGGCAGAGGGAGAAACGGGTTGGACAGCTTCACCGCCTGCGTGCTCGTCTCCACCAGCACCTTGCTCCCCTCGTAGCCCAGGGCCTCCATGCCCAGCAGCGCCCCGTCCCGGCCGATCCGGAACCGCACCACATTCTTCCCGTCGATCAGCCCGTAGAGCGAGAACGCGGCGGGCGGGAACATGTGGGCCTCGATCCGCTCCTTGAACTTGAGCATGTAAGGGGCGAAGTCCCAGGCGTAGGTGCTGAAGCTGATGTCCCCGTCCTGCAGCGCCCCGCCCTTCTCGTTCCGGAAAGTCGGGGCATGCGAGGTCCCCTCCCCGTACGTGTCCCGCTCCCGGGCGCGCTCCTCACCCCGCTTGAGATAGGAGGCAAAATCCCGCCCCCGCTCGGCGGAGGCCGACCGCTCGTCCGGGAGCATCTCCACCTTCCCCTGGTTCCCCTCGGTCCTCGGACCCTCGGACTTCGACGCCCTCTCCCCCCCGGCGGGCGCTCGCGCCCCGCCCTGCATCAGATTATAAGCGTCCGCCACATCCCCCCTCGCATAAGGCATGTCCGACTTCGGGAGGTTCCTGGGGGCGTGGTCGCGGGCCACGGCATTCCGGTCAGACGCCAGCCGGGGGGCCTCCGGGGGGCGCTCCTGACGCGGCGCGGTCCGGTTGTCCACGACCGGCGGGGCCATCATCTCGTACCGCTGGAGGTTGGAGCGGCCAGGAACCACCGGGATCGCCGCCCCCTCGAAGAAGGTATACCGCCGCGAGAACCCTGCCAGGAGGAGGTGCAGCAGCAGGGAGATGCCGAAGGCGATCAGAATGTAGCGGGCGCTGGGGCTGCTTCTCCATCTGCGTCCGATCTGCTCGCGCGCCTGGATCTGATGCTGGATGTCTTCGAAAGACGAATCGTCAGGGAGGCGATCCAGAATCTTTCGAATCTCTTCCTTGGCTGTGTTCACAGGTCCCTCTGCCGTATCCCCGGCGCGCAGTTCTTATTTCTGCATCTGTCTCCGAACCCTGGCCGGCGCCTCCCCCTGTAACGTCTCCGCCGACCGGATCGCCAGCCCCCGGTCCTCCACCGGCAGGCTCACCTTCACCCCGCCCCGCCGGTGCGATTCGCGCAGGGCGATGGCCACCTCCAGCGCCGCCAGGCCGTCCTCCCCGGAACACCTCGGGGACCGCCCCGTCTCCACGGCCGAGGCCAGATCCTCCAGGATCGTCAGCCCCGAGCCCTGCATCCGGGCGGGCCACGGGAAAGGGTACTTCGCGGGCTGCCCCCGGCCCCGCCGCCCCCCGGCCTCCAGACGGATCAGCTCGAACCCCGTCGCATCCGCCAGCGCCCGGATGCGCCCCTGTTCCCCGATCACGTCGATCTCCCAGTTGGCCGGCCCGCACCGCATGCCCCGGATGTAGCCCCGGACGCCATTGTCGAACGCCAGGTACCCGTTCCCCATCAGGTCGTTCTCCCCGGCCGCGGCCCCGTCCGACTCCATCTCCCCGAACACCCAGGTCACCCCACCCCCGGCCAGGTAGCGCACGATGTCGATCAGATGGCTCCCGTTGTGCGACAGCCCGCACTGCCCGTAACCCGTCACCTGAAGGACCGTCCCCAGCTCGCCCGCCTCGATCATCCGCCGGGCCTCGCTGAAGAACGGATTCCAGCGCCGCGCACAGTTGATCGCCAGCGCCACCCCCTTCTCCCGGCAGACCCGCACCATGGCATCCGCCTCCGCCAGACTGAACGCGATCGGCTTCTCTGCCCAGATCGCCTTCACCCCGGCGGCCGCCGCGTCCTGCACGATGGCGGGCCGGATCTGGGCGGTCGTGCAGACGCTCACGATGTCCGGCCGCTCCCGCTCCAGCATCTCCCGGTGGTCCCGGTAGAGATGCTCGGCGCTCACCCCCCACCGTTCCCCGAACAGCGCCCGCTGCTCGTCGTGGGGGTCCGCCCCGGCGACCAGGTTCGTGAGCGGCGATGCGACGTAGCTCGGCGCGTGACAGTAGGGCAGGAAGATCGATCCCCCCTGCGTGATCTCGTCGTCGAACGTGCTCCCCATGCGGCCCAGGCCGATGACCGCTGCGCGATAGGTGGACATGACGTGTCTCCTGATGCGTATCTCGTACGAATTATGAATTATGAATTATGAAGTTCGACAGTAACCGTACAGTTGGGTTGAGTAGGATTTTTGCTGTTTGACTGCATTTGTGGATGACTTGGGCCGATTATTGAAAAAGAGGATCAAGCAGTCAACATCTGCGATTTGTTTGAAACAGGAGTTTGAGATGTCTCCCGGCCTTCCCCCAG
>SICM01000039.1 GCA_009694805.1 Candidatus Latescibacterota bacterium | reverse complement strand
TATAAATAGCAGTTTTGGATTATCGCAGGAACCGCCTCTTAGAGAGCCGTATTCGTTGGTGAAGCTGACGCCTATATTTCAGGCCCGAAAGCTTTCTGCCGAGGTTTTCGGGGGGCATAAGTTGGGAATGGTAAGTGAACAGTGTCCCGTTTTTCACGACCAAAGAGGTGGGGAAGGGGACCGGACTGGGGCTGTCGATCAGCTACGGAATCGTGGAGAAACACGGGGGCCGGATTGAGGTGGAGAGCGAGGTGGGCAAGGGGAGCACATTCACGATGGTGGTGCCGGTCAGGAGACAGGATCAAAAGCGTAACGCAAATTGAAAATTACAAGTCGAAAACTGGAAATTACAAAATCGAAATTTTGTAGTTGAACCCGCGCCACAAAAGGGTGGGGGGCCTGGCGTCTTTCGTGTTTCTATTTCCTGAGTTCCCCGGCCAGCCACTCCGCCGCCGTCTCGAAGGCGTTCAGCGTCATGGCGTGCGGGCCTTCCTCGACGAACAGCCGGAATCGGTCCCCGGCCTCGCGCCCCCGGTAAACAGCCTGAGCGGCGGCCTCGAAGTCGCGCAGGCCGGCCAGGGGCATGCCCACGTCCTCCGTGGCCCCGCAGACCAGGAGGGGCCGGGGGGCCAGGGCGGAGACGAGCTGTGGGTGGTCCAGATGGCCGGACAGGAGGCCCGGCGTGTAGTAATAGACGCTGTGGTAGCGCGTGGTCCCCTCCCGGATGAGCCGGCGGGCGGACCCCACGCCCCCGCAGAAGGTGAAGCAGGCGGCGAGGCGCGGATCGACCGCGAACCCGTAGAATGCCGCGATCCCCCCGAGCGAAAACCCCCCCACGCCGATTCGCTTCCGGTCCACCTCCGGCCTCGTCTGAAGATAGTCCACGCAGAGCAGCACATCGGAGACCAGCGCGCCCATGCCGGTCTGGCCGTAAGCCGGGAGGAGCTTGGGTCCCTCCCAGTCCCACGGCTCCGGTCGGGGCGGGTGGCTGAACTGCGTGAGGGCCACGGTGGCGAACCCCCGCCGGGCCAGTTCCCGCGCCCAGCCGACGAGCGTGGACCCGTGTGCGAAGAAGGGCTGCTCCATCTCCCGCTCCCAGGTTCCGCCCGTTCCGTGCAGGCAGATCACCGCCGGGAAGGGGCCGGGCCGGTCCTTCGGGATGGCGATGGCCCCGGGCACGAGGGGGTTCGGGCCGCCTTTGAGGCGGAACTCTTCGATGATCAGGTCGTCCGGGGTCTCCCAACGGTTGCGGACCTCCACGGTCGGGGAGGTGAAGGGACGCGGGATGCGGAGGACTTCAGACAGGCGACGGGCGACCGGGTGCTCCGGCCTGTGGAGGGGGAGGGCCGGGGCGCTATCGAGCATCTCGCCGTATTTCGGAAGGTATTGCCGGGCCGTCTCCCGGTCCTTCTCTCGGACGAGGAACAGGGGGTTCTGGCGCAGGGAAATCATGCCGACATCATAGAGATCCCTGCTCCGAAAACACCGGACTGTACACGCCCCGATGGTTCCGATATGCACCTGTCCGGCCTGCTCAAGCCGGTCCCCCAGCGGGAGAAAGTCGTTGCCCACGCCTGGGTATCGCTGAAGGAAGGGGAAGGTCTTCTTCTGAGGGACGCCCTGGTCGATCACCGTACCGGTGAGGTCCACCCGGCGTCGGTAGGGGATTGCAGCCCGTTCCTCCAGGAGATGGATCAGCGTGCAGTTGTTGAAGGGGACGCCGAGCAGGACAGTCCAGGCGTTCAGTTCTATGAACCGGGCGAAGGGGCTGTCGAAGGCGAAGTCGGTGACATTGTGGCGCTCAGCCAGGTCCTCCGCCAGACGCCCGACGGCGGCGATGGGATGCACGGCGTGGCGGCTGCGTCGCGCGCCGGGCCAGGCGCGAACGGTCTCCGAGATGCGGCCCATCTGGGAGGGGGAGTTGTCCCGGTCCCAGACCTGATCGGGGCCTCCGTTGAAGTACCCGTTTCTGAAGATCGGGGCGCTCAGGGTCCCTTCCGGGCCGAGGACTTCGAGAAACGCGCGGACGACGGTCTCCGCGCCGCCCTCCACGTGGCCGAAGGAACTCAGGGAGCTGTGGACGAAGGCCACGTCGCCCGGCTGAAGACCGAGGGCCTGGAGGCCCGAGACGATATCTGATTGGGTGACAGAGTCTGACATATTCTCTACAGGCTCCTGCTCTGCCCGGCCCCGACCTGCCGCGTCCCGCCCTTCCCTTTTCCGCTCGCGATCTTCACGGACAGCCTGCCTTTGCCGGGGTTCGTGACGAAGGCCGCCCCGTCCGGCGTGGTCTCCACCCGGATATCCCCTTTGACCGTCAGCGTCCGGCTGGCCTGGAGCAGGACGGCGCTCCGGCCCTCCAGGACGACGGTGATCCGCAGTCTGTTCTTCTTCGCCTCGACGGTCGCGCCGGGGTACACGGGAATCTCCTCCGGCCTGGGCAGTTCAAAGGCGCAGGACCGGCGGGCCTCTCCGAAGTGGGCCGCGGCCAGGAAGCCGTCCGTGACCAGGCAGACCCCCTCAGCCGGACCTTTCGGGGTGAGCAGGGTGGCCGAGGTCGTGGCCCTGTGCTTCTGCTCCGGGCAGATCAGGGCGCCCAGGTGGCCGACCTCCTGGCCGGCCTTCACGGCCTTTGCCCCTCCCTGGCTGGAGAGGGTCAGGTCGTCGGAGATCGCCCGGTAGGGCTTGAAGTAGTGGCGGTTGTGGTAGATCGTGACGCCTGTGCCGGAGAAACGGAGGCCGAGGCGGTCGTCGATGTTGAGCCAGGCCGGGTGGTCGAGGGTGTCGATCACGTCGTCGCTTTCGGCGTCGCCGAGCCAGCCCTTATACGCGACTGAGCCGTCCGGGCGGTGGAGCACCCGCGCCCCCCGGCAGTTGTCGCCCAGGAGGGGGAAATGTTCGTTGGTGACGCGCAGGAAGCCCTGGTCCAGGCCCTCGACCGTGACGTCCTCCAGGGCGACGAACCGCTCGAAGGACAGGACACGGCCGTCCGGCAGGCTGGCGAACAGGACCTGCTGGCGCAGGGATTCCTGGCATCGGTCCATCACCATCGCGGCGGCGAACCCGTCGTCGTACTCGGAGACGCGGATGCTCTGGAGGCGGTGGCTGTCGGGTCTGCCCTGGACCCGGGGCCTGCCCAGATAGGAGTCTGTGCAGGGGGCAATCGTGTAGATGCCCTCCCGTGTCAGGGGCATGGCCATGATGGAGTTGCGCCACGCGAGGGAGGTCTGGCCTTTGGGATGACGGTGGTGCACAAACCCCGCGTGGGGGTAGTGACGAACGCCCGCAAGCCGCTTTTCAAGGGTCTTTTCGGGGGTGGGTTTCGCGCCGGGCCCCATCAGCCGGTGGAACAGGTAGAGGGATGCGGTCCCCAGAATGGTGGTCTCCCGCATGATCATCGGGTCCTGCTGGTCGTGGGCCTTTTGGGCGAATTCCCGGTCGTACATCGCTCCGCCGTTGCCCTCCTGACGAAGCTCCCCATTGCGCAGGGCGCGGAGCTGGAGCGCCGCCGCGTCGGGGTCGTCGAAGAACACGGAGGCGATGGCGTGCGGGGTCTCGCTGGCGACGGTGGGGAGGTAGTGCCAGTCCATGCCCTGCATGGCCTGGGCGTAGCCCGCGCCGTCCGTCACCGCTTTCAGGCCCTCATAGACCCGCTTCCGGTTCCAGAAGAGTTCCGGGGGCAGGTCCCGTCCCCAGAGCTTCAGCAGGCAGCCGCAGCTCAGAAGGGAACGGACGCCCGAGGTGGTGTAGCCGGGGTGGACCATGCCGTGGTTTTCGGCCCAGTAGTCGGGCAGGGTGGTATAGGTCCGGGCGGTCAGGGCGCGGGCCGTGCTGTCTCCGATGGGGGCGAAGTCGTAGGCATCCTGCGGTGTGGCGCAGGTGGAGTACATCCAGCGTCGGGCCATGGCCTCCCACGCGGCGGCCTTCTCGTGCCGGGACAGGAACAGGAAACAGGAGGTGAGGCCGTGGGCGGTCCAGGCATTCTCCTCCATCTGGGTGTCCCAGTAGACGCCGCTTTTCGGGGGCATGTCCCCGAATCGCCCCGCGTAATCTTCCTGGACCCGGGCCATCATCATCCAGGTCTCTTCGTCGATGTGATCCCTCAGAAGCAGACAGATGAGGGACATCGCCGCGATGCCGTGACCGCACTGGCTCTCCCGGAAGAACCCCTTGCCGCGCTCGCCCCACTTGGTGTTGCAGTTCTCCGGACGGCCCAGGCCCACGGCGGGCCGGACGCAGTCCTCCGGGCCGCTGTCGTGGGTGAAACAGAGGTAGCGGACCCCCTGGATGGCCATCTCCCGGAGTTGCTCGCGGGAGACGCCCGTGGCCTTCTCGTTGTACTCCGGAGAGAGGCTGGCCAGGGCGAATGCCTTGGCCGGGGCATTCGTGTCGTTGCCGTACCAGTGGCAGCCCCCGAAGAAGTGCCCGCAGTTCGGGCGATTCGGCCATTTCGTGAAGTATTCGACGCCGACCGGGATCCACTTCTCGATCATCCGCAGGTAGCGCCGGCTGAGGTCGTTTTCGCGGGGGAGGGGGGGGGAGGGGAGGTCGGTGGTGTCTTCTGGGCGGATCATGAGTGGGGTCTCCTTTTAGGGGGAGGTTTGGATGACGTCACAGACATCAAGGTGTCAGATCTAAGGGCGCGGCGCGGAAAACTTCACTACCCTAGCACAGCAGAAGCACCCCACTTGCCGGGGGCACAAATTTAGGTGCGACAACGGAACGTCCACGTTGCGCCGCGCCCAGCCTCGCCGGCGCTTGAGGCGCGTGTTTCTTTGGCCCCACCTTTCTTGCACGAGCAAGAAAGGTGGGAAAGGCCGCTTCCTCTGCGGCCCGGGAAGAGTTCTATCGCTCCTTTTTTCCGTCGATGACGATGTTCCACCCGGCCCTGATGTCAAACGGAAGGGTCACGTTCTCAAGCTGGTTGTGCTCGAAGATCACGTCGTGGACCTCTGCCCCGTCGATGACCTTGCCGTTGTGGGTGCCCTCGCGGATGGAGCAGAACCGGTGGACGTTCCGGATCAGGTTGGAATGGATCCGGCCTGAGCCGTCCGACAGGGACAGGCCGGTCCGCAGGTTCTCCATGAAGTTGTGGGCGATCTCGATCTCCCCGGACATGCCGGCGTGCGTGTCCAGGCCGCCGACCTGGTAGGTCTCGTCGTCCCCGTGGATGTAGCAGTAGAGGCACCTGTACGAAGTCCCGGCGCTGTTCGACGCGATGGCGTGCCGGTTCTGTTCGAACTCCGAGTCGGTGACGAGGACCTTGCCGCCCGAGACGACCATCACGCCGTAGCCGTAACCGTTCTGCGTGTTGTGGTGGTCGTAGACGTACTCCACCGTGGCCTCCGCGTTCTTCGTGACGCCGATGGCAAAGTAGCCGAACCCGGACAGTTCGACGTGGTCGATCCGGCAGCCGGTGAAGCCGTCCGTGACGTGGATGCCTTTGGCCATGTTCTGGACCATCCGGACGGTGGACGGCCCCTGGAGCCGGAACTGGGTGAAGCGGATCTGGTTCCCTGCGGTGATAAAGCCGCCCTGACCGTCCAGGCGGGTGGTGTAGAGGTGCGTGGACCGCCCCGCGCCGTGCAGGGTGATGTTGGCCGGCACGGACACAACCTCGTCGATCCGATAGACCCCGGGGGGGATGAAGACGACCCCGCCGCCTTTGCCCGATGCTTCGTTCAGGGCTTTGACGAACGCCCCCGAGTCATCCGGCGGAAAAGCCTGATAAGGCGCTCCCTTCCGCCCCGCGCCGTCCACCGTGGCTGCGGGGGATTCCACCGGGACCTCCGAATCGCTCGGACCCACAGGTCCTCTTGGGCCGTAACCGGGCGGGATGGGGTGCGTCCCGCGCCCGGACCGGGTTCGGAAGGTCCCGGTCTCAGCCAGGGCCATCGCCGCGAAGAACAGGAGGCCCGCCAAGGTGATGCCTGTCTGAATGGTGATGCCATGGATGATCATCTTTGATTCCTCTGGATGGACACGGTCGTGCCTTGCGTCGGGTCGAAGAGCGGGGAAAGGCCGAAACGTTTGAGGGAAAGGTCGGTCGCAGGGGGGAGTATATCGTACACGGCGGGGTTTGTCAAGGGGGAAAGGACAAGAGAACAGGTTCTTCGGCTTCGGAAATCTGCTTGACTCCGCCACCTTTCGGTATTATGATACGGGTTATGCAGATGGCTATATCTGACCCAAAATCAGATTCATAAGTCGTCCTCAAACCGAATTTTACAGGGAGAAACCATGAGGGCAAGGGAGGCTCGCGCATTTTACACGGACGCACGGCTCGCTTTGATGCGACGCAACCTGGAACGCTATGCCTGGGCGCGCCAGATGCGCGACGAGATCCTGGAGAAGGCCGAGCGTTGGGCGGCCTACGACGATGAGCGGCTGCACACGCTCGTGATCCCGCCGGAGGTCCCGAGGGGTTACGATCTGCACAACTTCGGCTGTCCGATACACGGGGTGAAGGTCAACGAGAAGGGGTTCTACCAGTGGGGCATCGACTTCGACCGGCCGTTCAAGATCACGTGCCCGGCGGGGGGGGAGGAGTACCCGTCCAACGATTTCGACGCCTACCTCCGGTCCGGCATGAAGGACCGGTCGTTGCTGACCGGCCCCTACGCGGACGACGGCTGGGGCTGGCACCGGCCGGACGAGGGGCCGGACATGCCCAACTACTGGTTCGTGGCCTATTACGCCCACTGGAGCATGCATCGCTTTCTGCTGGTCGCCATCCAGAGCCTCGGAACGGCCTGCGTCCTGGTGGAGGACCCGGCGCGGGCCGAACGATACGCCCATAAGTGCGGCCTTTTGCTCTGGCGACTGGCGAAGCACTACCCTGACTATTTCTACCACATCCAGTCGCGGGAGGGTCGGGAGCACAACCCGAACTACACGGGCAGGCTGTTCAACATGATCAGCGCGGTCCAGCCTCCCAACACCTGCGCCCCGGCGTATGACGCGGTGCGCCCCTTCCTGCTGAAGGACCGGGCGCTTCAGGCGCTGGCGGGCCTGAACGGGGCCGACCTGGACGAGATGATCCGGGAGCGACTGCTTCGGGAGGCCGCGCGGGACGTCCTGGACGGCTCCTACCGGATCGCCGGGAACTACGGGATGCACCAGAAGACGCTGATCGCCCTGACGCGGGTCCTGGGGGATGAGGCAGGGCCCCCGGGCCGGAAGGAGATGATCCAGTATGTCGCGAACAACCCCAGCCCCAGGCGGGAGTGCGACATGGGCCTCCGGGACGCCCTGGAGAACCTCGTCTACCGGGACGGCATGCCCCACGAGTCTCCGGGCTACAACCTCCACTGGACCAACGAACTGACAGGGGTGGCCGAGGGGCTGGCCGAGTTCGGGATCAACTTCTTTGACGACCCGCGCTTCCGGCGGTTTCTGGCCTGGTCGTTCAACACCTGCGTGGCGGGGCGGTTCACGCCGCCGACCGGGGATACCGGGGATATGTTCGGGCAGGTGCGCTGGCCCCTGGAGGCCTACCGCAAGGCCCTGCCGTTCCTCCGGGACCCCCAGTTAGGCTGGGCGGTCCGCACGGGGGAGGGCGAGTCCCCGTTCCTCCGGAAGCTCCGGCTGGCCTGGTCGGTCAGCAAGGGGGAGGTCGAAGGGCGGGACCTGTTCGAGCGGCCCGTGGAGGAACTTCTGTCCGATGGGGCAGGGGAACAGACGCCTGAGATCGGGCAGCGGTCCTACCTCCTGCCCGCCTACGGCCTGTCCAACCTGCAGAGCGGAAGCGCGGCAAGCTGTCTGTTCTATGGCTCTCATACGGCCCACCTGCACCACGACCAGCTCAACCTGCTCCTGTTCGCGTTCGACAACGCCCTCCTGACGGACCTCGGCTACCCGGAACAGACCGATTCCTTCAACCACCGGCGCTACGGCTACTTCAACAACACCATCGCCCACAACACGGTCGTGGTGGACGCGGTCAAGCAGGGGCGCGGGCCGGGGAGGCTGCACGCCTTTGGGTCGCACGGCTTTGCCCAGGTGGTGGACGCCTCCTGCGAGGGGGCGTACGCGGACCGGGTGACCCTCTACCGCCGGGCGAACGTCCACGTGGAGGTCGCGCCGGGGCGGAGCTACGTGTTCGATGTGTTCTACGTGCGGGGGGGGAGACAGCACGACTGGGCGGTCCACGGCCCGCAGGCGGAGTTTGCCTGCGACGTGCCGCTTGGGGCCGTTCAGGCCGAAGGGACGCTGGCGGGCCGGGATGTGCCCTACGAGCAGTTTTACGATGATCTGAAGTTGAAGGACAGACCGCTGGGGAGCGTCCCCTGCAGCGGCTACCGGGGGAGCGGGTATCAGTTTCTGACGAACGTGCAGCGGGCCGGGCTGGACGGAAGCGGGGTCTGCGACTGGCGGCTGACCGAGCCGAAGGAGGGGCAGCCCGAGCGGCCCTGGAAGGGGATCGGCCTGCGGGCGCATCTGATCGGCGGCGGCGAGGAGGTGATCGCCTGCGACGGGCCGGTCCAGCACTACAAATACCTTCCGAAGAGCGTTAAGTTCGTGATCCGGAGGCGGGCCGGGGAGGACCTCTCCAGCGTCTTCACCTCGGTCTTCGAGCCTTATGGGGGCGGGACCTGGATCAGACGGGTGACGGGGGTACAGATCGAACCCCGTGACGGACAGGCCTCGGCGGCGCTGGTGGAGATGGAGGACGGGAGCAGGCATTACCTGTTCCACAGCCTGACGCCGGATCGCCCTTTTTCGCTCGGTGGGAACATCCGGATCACAGGGCAGGCGGCATGCCTGGCGCTGGATGAGGAGGGCCACCCCAGACGGGCCATGCTGTTGAATGGGACTGAGCTGCGGGCCGGGGCGTTTTCGATGAAGGGTAAAGGGCTGCGGTCGAGCCGGATCGTCTCGGTGGATTACGCAGGGGGGGTGATCGAGATCGCCGATCCGCTGCTAAGCGAGGATCTTTCGCCGGGTCAGGTGATCCTGATCGCGCCGGAGGGGTTCGCGGACAGCGTCACGGTCCAGCGGGTGATCGACCGGACGCACTTCTCCATCGGCGACGAGGACCTGCGGGTCGGAGGCGGGCCGGTGAGCGGGGTGCGCGCCGGGGAACGGGAGATCGTGACGCCCGTGCCGTGCCCCCACGTCCGGACCGGCATGACGGTGCTCAACAGCCGGCTGGAACCTCAGGGTCGGCTGGCCGAACGCACGAAGGAGGGGTGGCGGCTGGAGGGGGACGGTCCACTGCATTTCCCTCAGGCCGGGGGGGATGCGACGCCCCGGTTCTCCGTCGTGGCCGCGGGGCCGGGGGATGCGGTGGCCATCCCCCATCTGGCCCTGTTTGAGAGGTGAGGACCCGGACAGGCTGCTTTCGAGTCCCAGGCATCGTGATTTTGCTGGGGGCGATGCTCGCTGTCAGGGCTGTCCCTCAGACACTGGATAGAAAGGGAATTGTGGATCAGCTCCGGTCGAAACTGGAACCTGTTCTGAACCTGTCAGAGGCGGAACTGTTACGCCTGATCCCGGACCGGGCGGGGTTCTTCTTCGTGGGCTGCCCGAACTGCGAGGGGGGCGCGGAGGAGAACCAGATCTCCTGGACGATCGAGCGGCCGGACGAGACGTTCTGCCGGTTCTGCGAGATGCGGTTTCCGAACGCGAAATTCCCGGAGGACCGGGTCCTGCGCGTGACCAACCCGCGCGGGGAGACGCAGGAATACCCTTACTACGAGGGGACATTTCCCCCGCCCATCCGGCTGTCTGCGGCCGTCTATACCCCCGGGCCGGACGAGAAGTATCGCTACTTCTTCACGGCCAGGGGTTGGTTCATCGCGCGGGCATATTTCTCGAATGCGACCCTGGATCTGGCCCGGCTCTATGAGACGACCGGGGACCGGGCCTATGCCCGTCGGGCGGCGCTGATCATGGACCGGTTCGCCCAGGTCTACCCCGGCTACTGCGTCCATTACGACCTGCCTTTCCGGCAGAAGATCGTCTTCTCCGGGGACCCGGGACCGCACATCGGGGAGGCCTACCGGTCCGCGAAGTGGGACTGGTGGGCGTATATGGACATCCCGGAGAATCTGATCCGGGCCTATGATCTGATCCGGGACAGTGGGGAGATGGATGGGGCGATGCGACGCCGGGTGGAGGACGACCTCTTCCGGGCCAGCGTGGCGTTTGTCCGGCCCCTGCGGGACCGGGCCCCGCTGGGGAACATGGACCCCACGCTGCTGCGGGGGCTGATCGTGGCGGGGAAGGTGCTGAAGGAGCCGGACTACATCCATCACGCCGTGGACTGGATCGGGAAGCTGGTGGAGGGGAATTTCTTCGTGGACGGGATGTGGCGGGAGGGGGCGCTGTCCTACCACAATCAGACGGTGAACGGTCTGATGACCCTGATCGACCAGTTGAAGGGCTACAGCGACCCGCCCGGCTATGTCCATCCCGAAGATGGGGAGCATTTTGAAGACCTCGATCTGATCGGGCGATTCCCGATCCTGGAGAAGGCGCGGGAGATGCCGCAGATCCTCCGGTATCCCAATGGCCGGATCGTGGCGTTTCACGACACGTGGGCGCGGGAGAAGACGACGCCGAAAGACTCGACCGGGGCCTGGCTGTTGAACGGCGTGGGGCACGCGCGGCTCGGTCGGGGGCAGGGTCCGCACCAGATGGAGGCGCACCTGCACTTCTCCGGGGGGTACGGCCACCAGCACGCGGACCTGCTGAGCCTCACGCTGTTTTCGCACGGCCAGGAGCGGCTGTCGGACATCGGCTATACCTGGACGCGCCACCGGAACTGGACGATCTGCACGCTGGCTCACAGCACGGTGATGGTGGACGGGAAGGACCAGGCCTCCGGGTCCCTCAGGAATCCCTCGGACGGGAACCTGCTGTTCTACGTGCCGGGCGATGAGACGTTTCAGGTCGTGGAGGCCAGCGGGGACCGGGCCTATCCGGGGGTCACGAATGTGTATCGTCGGATGCTGGTGATGGTGGGGGTGTCTCCGGAAGAGGCTTATGGGGTGGACCTGTTCCGGGTGTCCGGGGGAGACCGTCACGATTACGTGCTGGTGGGGGACGCGGACCACGAAGGGACGCTGGAGACGGACCTGCCCAGGACGCGGTATGGGGAGACGATGCTCCCGGAGGGGGTGAAGGTCCGCTTCCCGACCGGGGAGAACGTCCCCGGCGACGCGGAGGGGCACAACATCGCCTACGCCTACTTCAGGGATGTGGAGCGGGCCACGCCCTCCGGCCCCTGGACAGCGACGTTCACGAGCGAGGGGACAGGGGGGGTGCGTGTACACGGTCTGCCGGAGTCCCAGGAAGAGCTGTTCTTCGGCACCGTGCCCTGCGTCCGCCGGGCGCAGGAGAACGAGGGGAAGGTGGACGAATTTCGGATGCCCTCCCTGATCTCGCGTCGGGATGGGAAGGGTTTGGAGAGTACGTATTTGACTGTGCTGGAGCCGTTTGAGGGGCGTCCCTTCATAACCACTGTCGAGCGTCTGCCGGTCACAGGCGGGGGGGCGGGGGATGTGGCGCTCCGGGTGGTGTGCGGGGACCGGACGGACTATCTGATCTTTTCAGAGACCGGGGACCGGACGGTCAAGGCCGGGGACCTGGTCCTGCAGGGCCGTCTGGGGTTCGTGCGCGAACAGGGGGGGAAGGTGGAGCGGATGACGCTGGTGGGGGGCACGGCACTGGAGAAGGGTTCCCTTCGGCTTATGGGGGAGGGCGTGCTGGAAGGGAAGATAACGGGGACGCTCAGGCGGGCCAGGGGGGATGCGGTGGATGGACTGGTGGTGGAAGGGGCGCTTCCGAAGGGGGATCGTCTCAAAGGGTTGACGGCAGTGGTTCATCAGGGGGGGTTCACCTTCGGTGTGGAGGTGTCCGGCGTGTCTGAGCGGGAGGGTCGGACGGTTCTGGAGTTGAAGGACGATCCCGGGTTCGAGCGTGCTGAGGATGGGACGTGGCGTCAGTGTTTTTTTTCGGGCCGGTCATGGACGGGGGAGAGCCGGTTTGAGGTCGCAAATGTGACGACGAGGAGGTATTGATGAGTTCCCCTGAAGAACCGGTGCTCCGGCTGTCAGCAAAAAGGGAGGATGCAGATCAGAT
The DNA here is from genome assembly GCA_009694805.1 of Candidatus Latescibacterota bacterium. Taxonomy (GTDB): domain Bacteria; phylum Latescibacterota; class UBA2968; order SICM01; family SICM01; genus SICM01. Next base: position 16,630 of record SICM01000039.1, on the reverse strand, counting down.
CCGCCAGAGACTCGATCCGGTGTTGAAACTCCCGGAGGCCGAGATGCTGCGGCTGATCCCGGAGCGGTCCGGGATCTACTTTGTGGGCTGTCCCAACTGTGACGGCGGGACACAGGAGGGGCAGATCTCATGGACGATCGAGCGGCCGGATGAGACGTTCTGCCGGTTCTGCGGGATGCGGTACCCGAATGAGAAATTTCCGGAGAATCGAGTTCTGCGCGTCAAAAATCCGGTGGGGGTCATCCAGGAGTACCCCTGCTATGAGGCCCCCACGCCGTCTCCCCGCGCCAGGCCGTCCTCGACGCCTCAGACCGAACCTGACGAGGGGTATCGCCACTTCTTCCGGGCCAAGGGCTGGTTCCTGGCGCGGGCCTATTTTGCAGAGGCTGCCCTGGATCTGGCCGCGCTGTATCATCTGACGGGGGATGCCGCCTTCGCCCGGCGGGCGGCGCTGATCCTGGACCGGTTCGCGCAGGTCTACCCCGGCTACTGCGTCCACTACGACCTGCCGTTCATCCAGGCGATCATCTTCTCCGGCGACCAGGGCTTCCCCTATCCGGTCGAGACCTACCGGGCGGCGAAGTGGGACTGGTGGGCGTATATGGATATCCCGGAGAACCTCATCCGGGCGTATGATCTGATCCGGGGCAGCGGGGCGATGGACGAGGCGATGCGGCGCCGGGCCGAAGACGACTTCTTCCGGGCGAGCGTGGCCTTCACGCGGGCCATTCCGGTGACGCTGGGGAACATGGACCCCACGCTGCTGGGGGGGCTGATCGTGGCGGGGAAGGTGCTGAAGGAGCCGGACTACATCCACCACGCCGTGGACTGGATCGGCAGACTGGTACGGGGGCAGTTCTTCGGGGACGGGATGTGGCGGGAGGGGGCGGTCTCCTACCACAACCAGACGGTGGGAGGGCTGTCGCAGCTCATTCAGCTTCTGAAGGGCTACAGCGACCCGCCCGGTTATGTCCATCCTGGAGACGGGGAGCATTTTGAGGACCTCGACCTGATCGGGCGATTTCCGATCCTGGAGAAGGCGCGGCAGATCCCCGAGACCCTGAAGTATCCCGATGGCCGGGTCGTGGCCTTTCACGACACGTGGGCCGGAGAGGGCAAGGGGCTCACGGAGGTCTCGACGCCGGCGCTTCTGGCCGGCGTGGGGCACGCGCGGCTCGGACGGGGGCGGGGCCCGCACCAGTTGCAGGCCCATCTGCACTTCTCCGGGGGGTACGGCCACCAGCACGCGGACACGCTGAGCATCACGCTGTTCTCGCACGGGCATGAGCGGCTGGGGGACATCGGCTACACGCACACGCGCCACCGGAACTGGACGATCTGCACGCTGGCTCACAGCACGGTGATGGTGGACGGGAAGGACCAGGCCTCCGGGTCCCTCAGGAATCCCTCGGACGGGAACCTGCTGTTCTACGTGCCGGGCGATGAGACGTTCCAGGTCGTGGAGGCCGGCGGGGACCGGTCCTATCCGGGGGTCACGAAGGTGTATCGTCGGATGCTGGTGATGGTGGGGGTGTCTCCGGAGGAGGCCTATGGGGTGGACCTGTTCCGGGTGTCCGGGGGAGAGCGGCACGAGTACGTACTGGTGGGGGACGCGGACCGTGCGGGGGCTCTGGAGACGGACCTGCCCAGGACCCGCTACGGGAAGACGATGCTGCCGCCGGAGGTGAAGGTGCAATTTCCGACCGGGGAGAGCGTCATCGGGGACGCGGAGGGACACAACATCGCCTACGCCTTCGTGCGGGACGTGCAGCGCGCCGCCCCTTCCGGCCCCTGGACGGCGACGTTCACGAGCGAGGGGACGGACGCGGTGCGGGTACACGGCATCCCGGAGCCGGAGACCGAGCTGCTGTTCGGTGCAGCGCCTTCCATCCGGCGCGCTGAGGAGGACGACGGGAAGGTGGATGACTTCACGATGCCGATGCTCATCGCCCGTCGGGCGGGGAAGGGTTTGGAGAGTACGTATTTGACGGTGCTGGAGCCGTTTGACGGGCATCCGTTCATTGATAAGGTGGAATCCCTGCCGCTGGAAGGCGGCGCGCCGGGCGATGCTGCGCTCCGGGTGGTGTGCGGGGACCGGACGGACTACCTGGTCTTTTCAGAGACGGGGGACCGGACGGTCAAAGCCGGGGACCTGGTCCTGCAGGGCCGGCTGGGGTTTGTGCGGGAACGGGGGGGGAAGGTAGAGCGGATGACGCTTTTGGGGGGGACGACGCTGGAGAAGGGTTCCCTTCGGCTTCTGGGGGAGGGGGTGACTGAGGGGAGAATCACAGGGGTGCTCCGGCGGGCCAAAGGGGATGCGGTCAACGGTCTGCTGGTGGAAGGGTCTCTTCCCAGGGGGGAGCGGCTCAGGGGTCTGACGGTCCTGGTGAAGGGCGGGGGGTTCACCTGCGGGCTGGAGGTGGCGGGGGTGTCGGAGCGGGAAGGGCGTACGGTCCTGGAACTGAGGGATGATCCGGGGTTTGAGATCGAGCCGGATGGGACAGGGCGTCAGTGTTTCTTCCCGGGCCGGTCGTGGGCGGGGGAGAGCCGGTTTGAGGTCGCGAATGTGACCACCGCAAAGTATGAGTGATGTTTGACGCTGTTCCGCCTTCTGTTCTGTATAGTTGTGCCGGGGAGATTTTCATGGCGAACATCGTAATCATCGACGACGAATCCGACGTCCGGGAGATCCTGGCAGAAACGCTGGCGTTTTATGGACACCAGGTCCTCCAGGCCACCGGCGGGGAGGAGGGCCTGGAGGTCGTCCGTCGCGCGCATCCCGACCTGGTCTTTCTGGACCTGAGGATGCCCGGCATGAACGGCTACCAGGTCCTGGAGGCCCTCCGGAAAGACGAGGCCACGCGGGGCGTTCCGGTCATTCTCCTGACGGCCCTGAACGACTCCCATTCGATGGTCGAGGGCTTCCGAAAGGGCGCCAACGACTATATGACCAAACCGTTTAACGCGGACGAGTTGCTTGCCAGGGTAGACGTCCAGCTTCGAATCAAGCGGCTGGAGCGGGAGGTCCGGGAGTCCGAGGCCCGGTATCGGGCGCTGTTCGAGCGCTCCGCGGACCCGATGGTCCTGCTGGACGAGGCCGGCCTCATCGCGCAGGCGAACGACGCGGCCGTGGCCCTGGTCGGCGCCGGGCCGGAACGGCTTCTGGGCGCGTGCATCCTGGACCTCATCAGCCTCTCCGGTCGCCCGGAGTTTGAGTCTGCGGTCTTCGGGGCCTTCGAGGGCAGCCAGATCCCGATCTTCGAAAGCCGCCTCGTCCTGCTGGAGGGGAGGCCGCTGCCCGTGGACGTGGACCTCCATCCCATCGACGTGGGGGGGCGTCGTCACCTGCTCCTGCACCTGCGCGACATGCGGTGGCGGAGGGCCACCCACGCCTGGTCGGAGATGATCTTGAGGTACATCGGAGACGCCATCTTCATCACCGAGGGGAGGGGCATCATCCTGCTGGCCAGCCACAGTGCGGCGGACCTGACCGGCTACCCCAGAGAAGAGATCATCGGCCTGGACATCTCCCGGCTGCACCCCCCGGAGGTCGCGCACCAGTGGCAGGAGGAGATCCTTCCGGACCTCCGGGAAGGGGAACCCAGGGCCTACGAGGGGCTGCTCCGGCAGAAGGACGGCCGGACGATCTGCGTGGAGTGGGCCATCGCCCTGTTCTTCGTGGACGGGGAGAACTACCTGATCGGGGTGGCGCGGGACCTGACGGATCGCAAACAGCTTGAGGAACAGCTTCGCCAGGCGCAGAAGATGCAGGCCGTGGGGCAACTGGCCGGGGGGATCGCCCACGACTTCAACAACCTGCTTCAGGTGGTCACGGGCTACTGCGAGCTCCTCCTGGCGAACCTCTCCCCGGACGACCTGTTCCGCAGGCAGGTGGGGGAGATCAAGAAGGCCGGGGACCGGGCCGCGTCCCTGACCCGGCAGCTCCTGGCCTTCAGCCGGAGGCAGGTGCTTCAGCCGGAGGTGCTGGACCTCAACGAGGTGGTGCTCAACATGGAGCAGGCGCTCCGGCGTCTGCTGGGCGAGCGCATCGACCTCGTCACGATCCTCAGGCCGGGGCTGGAGTACGTGAAGGCCGACCCGGTGCAACTCGAACAGGTCGTCCTGAACCTGACCGTCAACGCCCGGGACGCCATGCCGGGAGGGGGGAGGCTGACGATTGAGACGGAGGACGTCGCACTGGACGAGGCCTACGCCAGCGAGCACCCCTCTGTCCAGCCCGGCCCTTACGTCATGTTATCGGTGGTGGACACCGGAATCGGGATGGACGCCGAGGCCCTGTCCCACCTGTTCGAGCCGTTTTTCACGACGAAGGAGCAGGGCCGGGGGACGGGGCTGGGCCTGGCCACGGTCTACGGGATCGTCACGCAGAGCGGCGGCCACATCGCCGTGGACAGCGAGCCGGGGAGGGGCTCGACGTTCCGGCTCTACCTCCCCCGGTTCGTGGAGGAGGTCCAGGTCGCTCCGCCGGGCGGGGCCATCGCCGGACTCCCCGGCGGCTCGGAGACGATCCTCCTGGTGGAGGACGAAGACGCGGTCCGGGACCTGGTGTGCCGGATGCTCCAGTTGTTCGGGTACAACGTGGTGGAGGCGTCCCACGGGGAGGATGCCCTTCGGGTGAGCGAGCGCTTCGAGGGGCCGATCCATCTGATGGTGACCGACGTGATGATGCCCCAGATGACCGGCGGGGAGCTGGCCGAGCGGATGAAGCCCGTCCGGTCGGACATGCGGGTGCTCTACGTGTCGGGCTACACGGACGACGAGATCGTCCGCCAGGGCGTGCTGGAGGCGGACATGGCCTTCCTCCAGAAGCCGTTCGCGCCGGATGCCCTGGCGCGCAAGGTGCGCGAGGTGCTGGACGAGAAGAGGTGAGGTCCGTTTTCCGTGGACCTTTGACAAGGAGGGCCTGATGTCTACAACGACCGCCGTATCTGACAACCGCTTCACCCGGCAGTTCGGCGCACCCAGCGAGCGCGCGCAGACGAAGGTGAAGGGGTTTCTGTCCGAAGAGATCCAGGCCTTCATCGCGCGGTCGCCCTTTCTGGTCATGGCCACGGCGGACGCGGAAGGGAGCTGCGACGCCTCGCCCAAGGGGGGGATGCCGGGGTTCGTGGCAGTCCTGGATGACCGCCACCTGCTCATCCCCGACGTGGCGGGCAACCGGCTGTTCCAGTCCTATCTGAACCTGGAGCAGAGCCCCGGCGTGGGGCTGATCTTCTTCATCCCGGGCGTGGACCGGACCGTGCGCGTCAACGGACGGGCCTCGATGGTCAGCAGGGAGGATCTGGCGCAACGCAAGATCGAGATGTCCATCCACAACCCGGACGAGGACGCCACTATGTTGCAGGGCCTCCTCGTCGAGGTCCAGGAGGCCTACGGGCACTGCCCGCGAGCGCTGAAGTTCTCGGACCTGTGGAACGTGGAGACGATCCAGGCGAATCAGGGGAGGTAAAAGGTCAGGGTCGAGGGCCTGTTCTATGACTCCAAGGCCCGCACGAACGCCCTGATCCGGTCCGGGTCGGTCACCCGGCGGGTGTATTCGGAGGGCGTGGGTGCCCGGCCCATGACGACCCGGTCGTTGCGGTAGGCCATGCGGCTCTCCAGAGGGGCGGACCCGGAGGCGTGGATCTCTGTCGCGCCGGTCTTCTCGACGATCTCCCGGATGTTTTGCTCGTGGACCCCGCCGCCGGGCATGACGACGATGCGGCCGTCCGCCCTCCGGATCAGGTCGGCGATCCGGTCCAGCCCTTCGTGCGCGGAGGGTTCCTGGCCGGAGGTGAGGACCCGGTCGATCCCGAGCCGGATGAGGTCCTCCAGGGCCTCGAAAGGGTCCCGAGCCACGTCGAAGGCCCGGTGAAACGTGACGCGCACGGGGCGGGCCAGGGCAGCGAGCGCGCCCGTCCGCTCCGCGTCCACCGAGCCGTCCTTGCGCAGGATGCCGAACACCACGCCGTCCACGCTGGCCTCCTTCGCCCGCGCGATGTCATGCTGCATGACCTCGAACTCCGGGTCAGAATAGCAGAAGTCGCCCCCGCGCGGCCGGATGATGACATAGAGGGGGATGCTGAGGCGGCTTCGGACGACCTGGATCATACCGGCGCTGGGGGTGGCGCCCCCCTCGGCCAGGTCCCCGCAGAGTTCGACGCGGTCCGCGCCAGCCTCCTGCGCGGCCAGGCCGCCTTCCACGGAGTCTATGCAGACTTCAAGGACGATCCGGCTGCTCAGAAGGCCCCCTACTTTTTCAGTTCCACGATGATGTTGCGCCACGGCCCGTCCCCGACGTTGACGGCCTCGTGGACGTCCTCGCCCTGGATCTCCCTGAACCGCACCTCTCCGTCTCCCATCTCCATCGCGGGACGCGGGTTCCCGTCCGCATCGCACGCCTGTAGTCTTCCGTCTCCGATGACCACGTAGAGATAGTCGCAGGTGTGGCGGTGGAGGCCCGTGCTCTGGCCGGGCTCCAGTCGCAGATCCCAGACCCGGACGCGGTCGTTTTCAAACAGGAGCTTCGTGCCAATGTGAGGTGAGATGGCTGTGTCTTTGGACATGGGGGTCTCCTTTTCTTTGTTTCAACCGTACGCGCCCCTTTTGTGTTCGCCCAGGAGCTCCCGCTGGCGCGGGCTACATTGATCCAGGATGTCGCGGGAGAGGTGGTAGTTCAGGAACGGCCAGAACCGCTGCGCCACGAACCGCCGGCTGTAGCTGGAGACGATGGAATAGCGGGTCCGGTCCGTCTGGTTGGGTGCGCCGCGATGCCACATCTGGTTGCTGTACACGATGCAGTCGCCCGCCTTGACCGTCAGCGAGACCGGCCCCTGTCCGCGCCATTGGGGAGGGTCTCCGTCTTCGGGCCGGGGCTGGCGGAAGGCCCGGTGGCTGCCCGGCACGACCTGCGTGGGGCCGAGTTCCTCCGGCACGTCAATCAGGTAGTAGTGGCAGTTGATGACGTTTATAATGGGGGGATACTCCACGTCGTCGGGGACGTTCGGGGGGCGTTGCAGGTAGATCTCGTCCGAGTGCCAGCGCAGGATCTCGTTCCCCCGGAACATCCGGTGGCCCTGGAGGGCGATGAGGTGTGTGTTCTGGCCCATGAGGCGCTCCGCCAGGCTGAGGACCGGCTCGTTCTCCAGGAGGTGGACGAAGTCCATGCCCCTTTCAAACAGCCGCACCAGGGAATGGGAGGCATATCCCACGGACGGGGGGAGGGACCGGAGACGGTTCAGAAAGTGCTCCACAGTGGGCGGAGAAAGGGCGTTGGGAAGGACCGTATAGCCCTTCTCCCAGAGCGCGGACTCCCATTCCGAAAGCTGCTCCTCGCCGGGTTTGTCCGTGTTAAAGGTGGGAATGTCTACGATGGGCATGAGGGACTTCCTCTATATTTTGGGTTCAGGTTTCATCTTTTGGGTTTCAGTGAGCGATAGTTTACGCATACGGGCCGAATGTGTCAAGCGCAAAGGCGAGAGAGCCTGTCATTCCAGCGGAGAGGACATTCCCATGACCGATGACGAAAAATACCTGTTCGACCTCACCGGCTATCTGGTGATCGAAAACGTGCTGACGCCGGAGGAGGTGGCCCTCTGCAACGAGGGCATCGACCGGCATAAGGACCAGGTCCGCCTGCGCCTGGGGGAGCTTTCGCTGTCCGGGAGTTCGACTGCGCTGAAGGGGACCACGGGGAGGGGCGACATGTTCGGGATGCTGAGCTGGGAGCGTCCCTGGTGCGAGCCGTTCCGGACCATGCTCGCCCATCCGAGGATCGTCCCCTACCTGAACGAGATCGTGGGCAAGGGGTTCCGCATGGACCACTGGCCGTCCCTCATCACGATGGAGGAGGGGGCGGAGGGATTCACGTTCCACGGCTCCTCCGGGCCGGGGTTTGACCCCCATCAGTACTATCTCGTCAGAGACGGGCGGATGCACTGCGGGCTGACCGTGGCGGCGTGGCAGTTCTCGGATACGAATCCGGGCGACGGGGGGCTCTGCCTGATCCCGGGGAGCCACAAGGGGAACTTTGCGTGTCCGCAGGAGATGAAACTTTACCACAAGTATCAGGAGTTCGTGAAGCCGATCCCATGCCGGGCCGGGGACGTGGCCATCTTCACCGAGGCGGTGACGCACGGGACCCTGCCCTGGCGGGCGAAGCACGAGCGGCGGTCCCTGCTGTTCCGGTTCTCGCCGGGCAACCTGGCCTACGGGAAGAACTACGACTGGGGGAGCCAGGTCCCGCTGGATGAGCTGACCGAAGAGCAGCGGGCCGTGCTGGAGCCGCCCTACCACACGCGGCTGCACACGGTCCTGGATAACCAGGGGAAGAAGGTTTCGTAGAGAGACTCAACGGGCCATACCCTTTTGTCGAAGGTCGGAAAATACGGCTTCGTTTTTGGACCCGGGTTCAATATCTTTAGAGTCCGTACGGATTTGATGCGTTCAAAGCTGAAAATTTGTAGGGGAGGGGCCGTGACATCGCCTCGTATCGTCGTGGTAGGGTCCGCCAACACGGACCTGGTCGTGCAGGTGGACCGGCTGCCGACGCCGGGGGAGACGGTGCTGGGGGGGGACCTGATCACGACCCAGGGAGGCAAGGGCGCCAACCAGGCCGTGGCCGCCGCCCGGCTGGGGGCGGAGGTGACCTTCGTGGCCCGCATCGGGGGGGATGCGTTCGGGGGGGAGACCCTGGAGGCCCTGCGCCGCGAGGGCCTGGATGTCCGGTACGTGGCGCAGGACCCGGAGGCCCCGTCCGGCGTGGCGATGATCGTGGTCGGGCCGGGGGGACAGAACCTGATCGCCGTGGCGCCGGGGGCCAACCGGCGTCTGTCCGGGGCGGATGTGGAGGCGTCCAGGGCCGCCTTTGAAGGGGCCGGCGTGGTGTTGATCGAGCTGGAGACGCCTGTGGAGGCGGGGCTGGTGGCGGCCCGGCTGGGGCGCGAGGCTAGAGCGACCGTCATCCTCAACCCGGCGCCCGCGCCGTCTGTCCCGTTGCCGGATGCGCTGTTCGAGGCCGTGGACATCCTGACGCCGAACGAGACCGAGGCTGCGGTCCTGTCGGGGGAGACGTCACCGGAGAGGGCGGCAGAGGTCCTGCTGGGGCGGGGGGTGGAAACCGTGATCGTCACGCTGGGCGAGGCCGGGGCGCTGGTGGCGACCCGTTCCGATCCCGCGCAACGGGCGCCCGGCTTCCGGGTGGAGGCGGTGGATGCCACGGCGGCGGGGGATGCCTTCAACGGGGGGCTGGCCGTGGCCCTGGGGAGGGGAGAGCCGCTGATGAAGGCCGTGCGGTATGCGCACGCGGTGGCCGCGCTCACGGTCACCCAACTGGGCGCGCAGCCGTCCCTGCCCACGGCGGCTGAGGTGGAGGCATTTCTGAAAAATGAAGGAGGGGCGTTCAATTGAACGCCCCTCCTTCTGGGGGTCTGTAATCACGCCTCACGGATAAGGAGTCTGACATGCGTTTTGGAATCGCCAACCGGGAGATCACGCCGCCTTTCCCGACCCGGATGCACGGGTATGCGGTGCGGCAGGACAACTTTGACGGGGTCAACGATCCGCTCATGGGTACGGCGGTCGTGCTGGAGGAGGGGGGACGCCGGGCGTTGATCTGCGCGGCGGACATCTGCACGTTCCCGAACGACGGGAGCCTTCCGGGGTTCATGGAGCGCGCAGCCGGGGTCGTGGGATGCCCGCCGGACAACGTGGTCCTGAACGCCTCGCACACGCACGGGGGGCCGACGATCGTGGGCCGGCGTTCGGGGTCCTCAGGCCCATCGTCTGAACGCTACCGGGACTGGCTCTACGAGCAGACGCTGGAGGCCGCCCGCCAGGCCGTGACGGAGATGCGTGAAGGGACGCTCTGGTACGGCTCGGGGCGGACGACCCTGCCGATGAACCGCCGGCCTGACCGGAACGGGGAGGTCCCCAACGCCCCGAACCCCGGCGGCCCGGTGGACGATCTGATGCAACTCCTGGTCTTCAGGAACCCGGCGGGAGCGGTGGAGGCGGTGGGCATGAAGGTGGCCTGCCATCCGGTGACCACCGGCGCGCAGCACCTGATCACCGCCGATTTCGTGGGGGCGTGGCGCGCCGCGTTCTCGGACGCCTTCGGCCCGCAGGTCACGCCCTTCTTCCTGCAGGGCCCGGGGGCCGACGCGCGGCCCCGGCACGCCGCGGACGGGGACCGCTGGCGGGCCGTGCGGCACGGGGAGCTCCCCGGCATGGGGCGTGAACTGCTGGCGGAGATGCTGGCTATCCTGGCGGGGACCGGCCTTCGGCAGGTTGAAGGGCTGACGCTGGAGGGGAAGATCCGTTCGGTCCAGGCCCCGTGCGAGGGGCGCTACACGACCCGCGCCCAGTTCGAGGCGCTCCTGAAAGAGGAGGGTCTCCAGAAATCCTACGCCGAGACCTGCCTGAAGAAGATGGACGCGGGGCAGGAGGTCCCGGGCCACGTGGACTTCCTCGTCCAGACGCTCTGGCTGAACCGGGATCTCGCCCTGATCGGGCTGGACGTGGAGCCGCTGTGCGGCCTGGGGGCGACGGTGGCCGGGGCCGCCGCGCCGAAGCAGGCGATCCTGCTGGGCTACACGAACGGATGCATCGGGTACACGCCGGACACCGCAGAGATGAAGCGGGGCGGGTACGAGACCACCAGCTATTTGTACAGCGGGTGGACGGGACCGCTGATGCCGGGGCTGGAGCATCTCTTCGCCGGGGCCGTCGCCCGGCAGGGGGGCTGAGAGGCCAAATGCAAAATGCAAAATGTAAAATGCAAAGGTTAGGGCTTTTCATTTTGCATTCTCCACTTTGCACTTTGCACTTTGCATTTCCCTGACTCTCCGCCTAAACCAACCCCTCCTCCATCATCGCCTTCAGGGGAAAGTCCCGGACCTGCACCGGCAGCTCGATCAGGGCGCGCCGGCGGGAGGACTCGAAGATGGCGATCAGGACTTCCAGGATCTGCCGCCCGATCCGGCCGCTGCAGGCCGGCTCCCGGCCCTGGTCCACGGCCTTCACGAACTCGATGATCTTGAGGGAGGTGGCGTCGATCGGCTGCTGGATGTCCGGGACCTCCCACCCGCCCGACGAGAGGAGGCGGATCGGGGGGCCGCCGGGGACGTTCACGTCGATCATCCCCTCCGTCCCGAACAGGTGGAACTGGTAGTCCTGGGGCGCGAACGCCCCCAGTTCGACGGTGGCGCGCAGGCCGTTGGCGTAGCGGACCTCGCCGATGCCCGCATCCTCAGCGGGCATGTCCGGGTGGTTCGCCCGGCCCCTGGCGTGGTTCCGGCAGTCGATCTGGCCCATCACCCACTGCGCCGGACGGTCCCCGTTGAAGTAGTGGATCAGGTCCAGCACGTGGGTGCCGTTGTTCATCAGGTCCAGGCTGCAGTGCCCCCAGAACATCACCGGGTCTCCGATCCGTCCGGCGTCGATCCATTCCTTCGCCCGGACGGACTGGGCGTTGTAGCGGTGCTGGTGCCCGGTGGCCAGGGCCACACCGTCCCGTCCGCAGGCCTCCAGCATCCGGTCCGCCTCGCTCAGGGTGACGGCCAGGGGTTTCTCGCAGATGACCCCTCTGGGGCGCGTCCCGGCGGCGGCGACCGTGATCTCGCAGTGGGTCGTGGGCCAGGTGCAGACGCTGATCAGGTCCAGCTTCTCCTTCTCCAGCATCTCCCGGTAGTCCGCGTACATCCGCTGGGCGCCGGACACCTCCACGAATTTTTTCGCACGCCCCGGGTCCGTCTCCACCCCGGCCACGACCCGGCAGCCCGGAGCCTTCAGATAGCCCCGCGCGTGCGCCCGGCCCATGGACCCGCAACCGATCACCCCTGCTCGGTACTCAGCCATGAGATGTCTCCCTCCTTGACGAAGAAAAGGCCTCCCCCGCGCCATAATATACTAAATTCAGAGGGCGCCCAACTCGTAATAACGCCACGGAGACACGGGGGGATGGGGGAAGTCAGAACAGGGATGAAGGGTTGTGGCGGCGACGAGGCCGTAGAAGCGAAAGAGGAGACCCATGAAATTTAAGGCCGTTCTGTTCGACGGATACGGGACGCTGTTCGAGGATGCGATGGTCCCTTTGCGGGAGTTGTGCGGCAGGATCATCCAGGGAAACGGGCTTGCCCTGGAACCGGATGCCTTTCTGGAGGCGTGGGACCGGCACTTCTTCCCCATGATCCGGGGCGATTTCGTGACCCTCCGGGAGGCGGACGTGGTCAGCCTGGAGCGCCTGTTCGGGGAGTTGAGGATCGCGGACGCGGCCCATCTCCACATCGATGGGCTGTTTGAGCGCTTCAACAGCGCCCCGATCTATCCGGATGTGAGGCCGGCCCTGGAGGGCCTGGACGTCGGCATGATGACCGGGATCCTGTCCAACGCCGACGTGGAGAACATCGACGGCGCTCTGAGGGCGAACGATCTGAATTTTCCGGTGGTGATCACTTCCGAGGGGGTTCGGTGCTACAAACCCAGGCCGGAGATCTTCAGACAGGCCCTTGCGCTTCTGGGCTGCGAGGCGGAGGAGGCGCTCTATGTGGGGGACTCTCAGGAGGACGACGTGACGGGGGCCAGGGGGGTCGGCATGCGCGTGGCGTGGCTCAATCGAAGGGGGGAGCGGTTGCGGCAGGGGATCCCGGCGCCGGACTATGAAATCGAGAACCTAAAAGACGTCCTGAAGATCGTGGGGCCTTGACCGTAAAAACGAAAATGCAAAGTGTAGAGTGCAAAGTGTAAAATATTAAATAACGTCGCTTTTGCATTTTGCATTTTGCATTTTTTATGATGTCACGATCTTGCCCTCCGCCAGTTCCATCTGCACGTGCATCACCCATTCCTCCTGACCCCGGAAGCGCACATTGCGCCCGGCCAGCCACCTGACGAGCGCCTCCCGGTCGGGCGCCTCCCACTCGCAGACCATCCTTCCCAGGACGGTGTCGCACTGCGTGCGCAGGTTTCGGACCCCGTCGCTCGACTCCTCCGCAAACCGCTTGACCAGCCGCTCGACGTCCTGCCGCGTCATGCAGGAGGTGATGTGGGCGGTGATGAACTTGGGCATGAGGCCTCTTTTCACGATTTCCGGCCCTCACCCACCCCCCTCTCCGGAGCCGTGCGCCGGATGCCCTCTCCCTCTCCCAGCATTGGGAGAGACCGACAGCGAAAGCTGTCGGAAGGTGGGGAAGGGGGAAGGGGTATGGGGGTGGGTGAGGGCTGATCTTTTTACGCCTTCTCTATCGGCGCGCCCACCAGGTTGCCCCACTCCGTCCAGCTCCCATCGTAGTTGCGCACCTTCTCGTAGCCCAGCAGGTACTTGAGCACGAACCAGGTGTGCGAGGAGCGCTCCCCGATCCGGCAGTAGGCGACGGTCTCTTTGCCGGAGTCCACCCCCTTGCCTCCGTAGAGGGCCTTGAGTTCGTCATAGGGCTTGAAGGTGTTGTCCTCGCGCATGGCCTGGCTCCAGGGGATGTTCGCCGCGCCGGGGATGTGCCCGCCGCGCTGGGCCGTCTCGCTCATGCCCGGAGGCGCGATGACCTCGCCCGAGAACTCCGCCGGGGAGCGCACATCCACCAGGTTGATGATCCCCTGCCGGAGGTAGGGCAGGACGTGGTCCTTTGTGGCCCGCACGTTGTCGTCGGGGAACCTGGCCCGGTAGGAGGTCTTCGGGTGTTTGGGCGCGTCTTTGGCCAGTTCCCGCCCCTCGGCGACCCACTTCTGGCGTCCTCCGTTGATCAGCCTGAGCTTGCCCTCGTCGTGCCCGTAGTAGCGGAACTGCCAGAGGGCGTAGGTGGCGAACCAGTTGTTGTTGTCCCCGTAGAGAATGATCGTCGTGTCGTTGGCGATGCCGCAGTCGGACATCAGCTTCTCAAACTGCTCCCTCGTCAGGATATCCCGGCGGACCTGGTCGCACAACTGCGTCTGCCAGTTCAGGCCCACGGCCCCCCGGATATGGCCCTGGTCGTAGGCGGTCGTGTCCACGTCCACCTCCACGAGGCGGATGCCGGGGTCCTTGAGGTGCTGCGCGACCCAGTCCGTGGTGAGCAGCATTTCGGGGTGAGCATAATCTCCCATGAAAAACCCCTCCTGTATGATAGATCTGCTGAAGGTCCGTAGCATTCATCAGATCGCCCCTCTAAGCCGTAGATAATCCCTAAGTACCCAGAGAATCAAACCATATCCAGAGCCGGTGTCAAGGGCAAAATCGGAGAATGAGCGTCCAGCCGTCGGGCGTACGCCCCGGAAGGACGCTGATCCGTTTCGCCTCCGTCCGGGTGACCGAGACGCCCACCACCGTGCCCAGGGCGGCGCCGGCGATCACGTCGGAGAGGAAGTGGTGGTCGCCTTCTATGCGACCCGCGGCCACGAAGATGCCGACCAGATAGAGGGGCACGCCGACGCGCGGGCCATACCGTCTGGCCAGAACCCCCGCCACGGTGAAGGCGTTGGCCGCGTGGCCGGAGGGGAAGGAGAGCCGGTTGCTGCGGTCGGGCCGCCACCGGCGCGCGCCGTATTTGATCGGCCCGACCACCCCCTGGGTGAACACGAGCGCCCGCAGGAGGTCGGACGATACGGCCCGGAGTTCCCCGCGCCGGGCCGCCCGCGCGAAGAGATAGAGGCCCAGGGTGGCGGGCAATTCGAACTCGCTGGCGCCATACACGTCGGTCACACGCGCCGTCTGCGCGAAGGGCGCAGCCCCTTTCAGGCGTCTTCTCGCGTCGTCATCCCAGACGTGGGTCACCCCGGCCAGGCCGAAGCCCAGCGCGGAAAGCCCCAGGTTTCTGGGGGTGAACAGCGCCCGAAGGTCCTGGCGCAGGACGCCGGCCTGGGCCGGGCCGGAGGTGAGCTGGAAGACCGTCAGAAAGACACCTATCCCGAGCGCGTGTCGCATGCCATATCCTTTTGCGAATCTCAGTACAGAATGGTTTTAAAATAAGGGTTTTCTGCCCATCGCAAGGCGATAAATCGCCTTGCTACGACGATCAAGCCCGGTAAACCGGGCTGTAGGAGTC
The DNA here is from genome assembly GCA_009694805.1 of Candidatus Latescibacterota bacterium. GTDB lineage: Bacteria > Latescibacterota > UBA2968 > SICM01 > SICM01 > SICM01. The sequence goes on along the minus strand of SICM01000039.1, from coordinate 1,616 downwards.
CGCTTTAGCGGACTTGGTTTGGAGGTAGCACGGGAGTTTACTCCCGTGCGGAAAGGTGGCAAAGGCTTATCTTCATGCCATTCATCTCAGTACATAAATTGGCGTCTGAAGGCCAGAAAAGTTTATAGGATTCCTTCCCTCCTGTCAAGCCGATTCCGCCCGGCTGAGTCCGAGGAGAGGATCTATTCATGGGATCGTCCTGAGATTGAACGAGACTTTCAGAACCCGCTGGGCGCTCCGTCGTTCGGCGTGGTTCTGCTTTAGAGAAAGACCATGTACCGTTCGCGATGCAGAAACAGAGGATCTGGTACGGGGTTTGCATGAAAGGCGGGGCAGGTATGGGGTGCGGGGTATCAGGAATGCCCTAACCCCAAAAGTCTGACACCTGTTTTAAAGGAGCTAAGTCATGTCCCTACCCCTGAACATCTTAATCGTGTCCCCTGACTTCAAGCCCGGTGTCGGAGGGATTCCGGAATACACCCATTAGATGGCGCGGCACCTCCACGGCCGGGGGGACCGCGTCACGGTGCTGGCTGCGCGCCTTCCGGGAGACGAGGCGTTTGACGCGGAGTGTGCGTACGAGGTCCTGAGGGTGGAATGCGCGCTCTCTTCCCGGTCGCTGGACCTGGAGGTCGTGGCCTGTCTCCCGGAATGGCTCCGGGTGATCGATTACGTGGCCCGCGTGAGGCAGGCGGACTGCATCTTCTGCAATCCCCCCTTTCCGCTGGGCCTCGCCTGTTCCCTCGCGGCCCGGCGGCTCTGCCTGCCCTACCTCGTGTCCGTACAGGGTCACGAGGCGACCATGCCCGCTGTCCTGGGGCTGAGACCGATCCAGAAGGACTATGCCCTGCGCCGGGCCGACAGGGTGTTCTGCCTCAGTCGCTACACGCGGGACCGGGTCGTGGAGATGGGGGTGGGGCCGGATCGCATCGCCGTGATTCCGGGCGGGGTAGACCCGGAGGCGTTCCGGCCGGGAGATGGGGGGCGACGGGTGCGCGACCGGCTCGGTTTGAACGGACACCGGATGGTGCTCACGCTGGGCCGGCTGGTCGAGCGCAAGGGGACCGACCGGGTCCTCCGCGCGATGGAGACGGTGCTGAAGGGCGCGCCCGATACGGTCTGTGTGGTGGCCGGGAGCGGCCCCTGCGAGGCGGACCTGAAGCGGCAAGCGCAGGGGCTGGCCGGGCTGCGGGGACACGTCCTGTTCGTGGGGCCGGTGCGGGACGGCGAGCGGGTCGATCTCTACAACGCTTGCGACGTGTTCGCGATGCCCTGCCGGGAGCTGGCCGACGGGGACGCCGAGGGGTTCGGGGTCGCCTTTCTGGAGGCCAACGCCTGCGGGAAGCCGGTGGTGGCGGGCCGGTCCGGCGGGGCGCCCGACGCGGTGGTGGACGGGTACAACGGACTGCTGGTGGACCCGTGGGACGCGGAGGACGTGGCCTACGGGCTCTCGATGCTGCTGACGGAGAAAATGTGCCTATCTTAGTTGAAACAGATAGGGCTCCAAGGTTATATTAGGTACAGGAATCCCGACCAAAGGAATCTGTATCCTCAACCCAAGGAGCCCGTGATGAAGAAACTACTCTGGAGCCCCCAGGAAGTCAAGGAAGAACCGG
>SICM01000289.1 GCA_009694805.1 Candidatus Latescibacterota bacterium | reverse complement strand
CCATTCGGGCTTCAAGTGGCTGCGAAGGCTGTGGGCTTCGTTACGCTCCGTCGCCGCATCCGCCTTGCAGGATGCGCCTCCTTCGCAAGCCTTGCCCAAAGCCTTCTCGCTCACTTTCGGGCCTCAAAGCGAATTTCCGTACGGACTCTAAGCGAAATCTTCAACCCTTCATCCCCATTTCACACACCCTGTCGAACTCCTCCTGCGTGACCGGCTGGACGGACAGGCGCTGGCCTTTTTGAACGACCTTCATGGCGCTGAGTTCGGGCGCGTCTTTGAGCGCCTGCAGGGTGACGGCCCGTTTGAAGGGCTCCCGGCAGGTGATGTCCACCATGAACCAGACGGGGACGTCAGGCGAGGACTTCGGGTCATAATACCGGGACTTCGGGTCCCAGGCGGTGGGGTCTGGATAGGCATCTCTCGACACCTCCGCGATGCCCACGACGCCCGGCTCCTCGCAACTGGAGTGGTAGAACAGGACCCGGTCACCCTTCTTCATGTCATCTCTCATGAAGTTGCGCGACTGGTAGTTCCGGACGCCTTCCCAGCAGGTCGTGGCGCCGGGGGAGGCCCTGAGGTCGTCAAAGGAAAAGGATCCCGGCTCGGATTTCATCAGCCAGTATTTTCTGGACATCGATCTCCCGCTCTCACGCGAACTGCCTCAGGTAGTTTTTTCCCCGGATGAACCCCTCCTCACGGCCCTGTGCGCCGTCCTCGTGCTCGATGGAGAGGACGTTGTTGTAGCCGATGCGCCGGAGCGCCCCGATGAACGGCCCCCAGGCGATGTCCCCCAGGCCGGGGATGACATAGCGCCACCAGCCGCTCCCCTGATTGCCCACGTAGCGGAGTTTGTGGGTCTTGACCTCCGTGTCCTTGGCGTGGACGTGGAAGATGCGCTTCGCGAAGCGGTCCACGGCCTCGATGTGATCGATGCCCTGCCAGTAGAGGTGAGAGGGGTCGAAGTTGAGGCCGAAGTTTTCGTCCGGGACGACCTCGAAGATGCGGTCCCACTCCTGGAGGTTGCGGATGTTGGTGGCCGTCCAGTTCTCCATGGCGATCTTCACGCCTTTCCGGGCGGCGTGGCGGAGGATCTTCGGATAGACCTTGGAGATCACCTTCTCGATGGTCTCGATGCGCGTCATGCCGGGCTGGGGCATGCCCGCCATCGCGCAGACGATGTCGATGCCGAGGGCGTGCGCCGCGTCCACGGTCTTGATCAGGTGGTTCACGACGGCCTGCCGTTTCTGGGGATCGGGGTCGGTGACGTTCGTGTAGCAGGCCAGGCTGGAGATGCGGAGCCCCTTCTTCTCGACCTTTGCGGCGATCTCTTTTGCCTGGCGGGCCGTCAGGGTCGCGGGGTCGAGGTGGCGGCTGCCGGGCGTGGCCGCGATTTCGAGGGTGTCAAAGCCGTTGCTGGCGGCAAAGTCGATGACGTGGTCGAGGGATTCGTCCCGAAACGGGGCGGTGAGGATGCCGATGTCCATGAAAAAATCTCCTTCAGAAAGAAAAAATCCCAGGTCATCGCTGGGATACAGGCCGTGAGACGCGAAAAAACGTATCTCGTATCTCGCATCTCGTATCTCGTAAAACATTCTATGCTTCACGCTTCACGAGATACGCTTCACGTTTGCCCTTGCCGTTCTTTCACTCCCTCTTCATTTCGTCGATCATCTCCTCGACCAGGGTGAGGGGAGGGTTCTCCTCCCGGATGCGGCGGAAGGCCCGGATCTGGTCGACCTCGCGGGTGAGGCGGCTGATGGCCAGGGCGCGCCGTTCGTCGATCTGGCCGGTCCAGACGGCCTCCTGGATGGAGGCGGGGAGGCGATGGAGCCGGCGGCCCAGGGCGATCTCCTCCTCGGACAGCGCAAAGTGCTCTGCGGCCTCCGAGGCGGGCATGGCAAACCCGCCCGCCCTGCGGAGGGCGTCGGCCTCTTCGAGGGCCATCAACGGACTCTGGTGGAGGTTTTCCTGGAGGGCGACTTCGAGGGCCTGATCGTCGGGGATACGCCGGACGATGACCGCGATCTGCGTATGACCGAGGCAACGACAGGCCTCCAGGCGGCGGCGGCCGGAGATCAGACGATAGCGCCCTTCCCGGGGAGAGACGAGCACCGGCGTCAGCAGGCCGTAGCGCTCGATGGAGCGCATGAGCGCTTCCATGCCCGGGCCCCGCCTGCGGTGACGCAGGGGGAGGTCGTCGTCGATCCGATCGAGAGGGATGTCGAGAAGGGCTTCTACGGAGGCCATAATGAACATCACGGGTCACGGGTCACGGGTCACGGGGTCTGATTTTGGACTCGCGACACGGGACTCGCGACCCGTGACTGTTTTAGAGGTTCTCCCATTCCGATTCGGGCATGTCCTGGGCCAGCTTGAGGGCCCCGAGGGCGCCGCTGTAGATCGGGTCGTCCACCACCCGGACGCGGGAGGAGCCGAACTCGGCGAGGTCGTTCTCGATGACCTCCGGCATGCCCTTGATCTGGCTGCCTCCTCCGGCCAGGATGATGTTGTTTCGGATCTCTTCTCTGGAACTCGGGCTCAAAGGTGGTGATCAGCTCCCGGATGGCGGCAAGGGTGTCGGGCAGGATGCTCTCGCACGCCTCTTTCAGTTCCTCGGCGATGTTGTAGAGGACCGGCTTGCCGGCCACCTGGAACTCCTCGCTGATGCCCTCGGTGATGGGGGAGACGAAGGCGTAGCGCTCCTTGAGGTTGCGGGCGAGGTAGCGGGAGATGGGGGAATCCTTCACCTTGTCCTGAAGCAGGGTGTGGAATTTCTCGTCGATGTAGTTGCCCGCCTTGTAGAGCGTCCGCTGGTCGATGTCGTCGGGGATGGTACCGTGCATCCGGCAGAGATCGAGAGTGCCGGCGCCGATGTCCACGACCAGGGCGTTGTTATAGAGACCCAGGCCGTAAGCCACGAGGAACGGCTCGGAGACGACCATGACGGCATCCACAAGGCCCTGTACGCTGTCGATGATCGCCTGCTTGTCGCTCAGGCTGGCGAGCGCAGGCGCACCGATGATGGCGCGAACGGTCTGATTCTCCTTGACCTCGGCCAGGGCGACGACGTGGCGGATCAGCTCGTCGCCGGCGATGGCGTCTCGCTCGTTGGTCTCTCCCCGTCCGTTGGTCGGCTTGTACTTAAGCACCCCCTTCTCAAGGGGGTAGATGAGGTCGAGGGCCATCCGATTTCGGATGCTCTCCTCCCCGAAGACAATGGGCTTCTGGATGAACTTATAGGAGATCAGGTCCTTTGGCCAGCCGACCACGGAGGGCACTGTGCGTTTGATGTTCGTGCTCGTCGCGATGGAGGAATTGGCGGTTCCAAGGTCGATTCCCAGATAGACGATGTTGCCCTTCGAAGATGATGGTGTGTAGGGTGCGCTGGCTCCCGTTTCCTCCGCCATGGTCAGTTCACCTCCTGAAACAGATCGTGCTGGACGCTGAGCGCCGGGTGTTCCCTCAGGACTCGTCACTCAGCGTTTTGTGGGATGCGAGGCGGATGCCAAACTTTGATGCCACCCCCCCCCGGGATAAAGCGCTCCTCCAGCGTCGTGCGGTCACGCAATCTGGCGGGCTGTCTTCCATCCTGTAAGACGACAGGAGAGGGAGGAACGTGTTCAAGCACCTTCCCTTTGAGTCCGCTCCTGCCGACGAGCGTGGAGAAGGCAGCGGCCGACTGACGGTCCTCGAAGGTCCGTCCGCCGAGGTCGAAGGTCGGTATCTCTTCTGATGGAGATGGGGGGGCGGCCTTCTCCTGTTCGGCGCGGTGACGAAGCTGTCCCCTGTACCTAACTATGCGCTGCTGTTCGAGATCCTCCTCTCGGAGGGTGTGGAGGAGATATCTGAGTCCCAACTTGTTTTCCTGAATGTAGCCACAGAATCATACGGAAAGACACGGAAGGGATGAAGAGATTTTTTGTGTGATTCCGTGTGTTTCCGTGGCTTGTGTTAGACCGACTTCTTAAAACATTCGATGGCCTTGTCGTGCTCCCCTTTACGCTCGTAGGCCAGACCAAGGCTCCGGTAGATAGCCGGGTAGTTGGGGGCGATATCGATGACGCGAAAGTAAGAGGCGACGGCCTCGTCGTAGTTCCCCTGGTTGCTGTGCACCATGCCGAGGCGGTAGTGGGTCTCCGTGTTGTGAGGAGCCAGTTCGACGGCCTTCGTCAGGCATCGGACGGCCTCCTCATAGTTTTCATTTTTGGCGTAGATGTCGGCCAGTTTGTAGTAGGCTTTCAGGTAGTTGGGGTCGAGAGAGATGGCCTTCCGGTAGCAATCGATGGACTCGCGATAGTTGCCCGCGTTGTCGTAGGCTACGCCGAGCTTGAAGTGGGCAAAGGCATTTCGGTCGTTGAAATCCACGACCCGTCTGAAGGATTCGACGGCCTTTTCGTAATCGCCGCTGTTGTTGTGGTTGATGCCGAGACGATCGTGGATGTAGGCCAGATCCTCCCGAGAGAGGCCGAAGACATCCTCGTAGAAGGAGACTGCCCGGTCGGACAGCTGTTTGGCGTGGAGCAGGAAGGAGTAGCAGGTGTTTTCAAAGTCGCTGATACGACGCTCCAGGCGATCGAGGCGAAGTTCGATGAACTTGAGCCGACGGGTCTCCGCCTCATCGTCGCGCAGGTTCTCTTCATCGGCATCCCACTCATCTGCCAGGATCTCTTTGGAGCCGCTCCCTTCATCCCTTTCGACGGGCTCAGGGGAAGCGGTCTCCTGACCGGACTGGGACGCGATTTTCGGTTCCTCCTCAGAGATGTATTCCCTCAGGACGCTGGAGGTGCCGGTTTCCGTCGCAGGGCGTCCCCTCAGCCCCACCGCGGGAGGAGGAATGAAGAGGCGTTCCCTACGTTTCCGTCTTGAGCCGTTGGGTTTCTGCTCTCCGTTCAAGGCGATCCCCCTTCACAGGGTGGTAAGGTTTACGGTTGGGTCTCCGGGACGAGAAGATTGACATTGGGAAGAGGTCGTTCGAGGGGGAGAGCCAGCGCAAGGCCCCCGGGGCGGCAGGGGGTTTTTTATCATTCGAGGAGATCTTTCGAGATATAGGGCAGTAACGTCCGGTTAGGTTTTTGCTCAACAGAAATCAGGAGTTGATAAGAGGGAGAAGATGCGGTATCTCTTAGGGGAGAAGTCCAATACTCCCTATAAAACAAGGAGAAACCGCCATAGAATCCTCCGTCCTCTCCACCTCGTCT
>SICM01000288.1 GCA_009694805.1 Candidatus Latescibacterota bacterium | reverse complement strand
CCTTTGCCTGGGCGGCTCGGTTCCGGCGTCTGGCCAAGGACTATGAACGATTGCCAGAAACGGTTGCCGGTCTCTATTTTGTGGTGTTCGCCATCCTCATGCTGGTCAAGGCAGCTCCTTTACTCTCAAGTGCATAACACGCTCTAGAGTCTATTCGGATGACACATCTAAAATTTACCGGTATTGTCTCTTTTTTTCAAGGGCAAAGTCGTATTGCGGGTACCTTCCTGTAATTCCTGAAAATTTGCTGGAACTGCTTTCGGTCTGTGGCGTTTATTCATATAAGCAGAGGATCGGGCGTGGGGGGATAGGCTGTGTTGTTTTTCACTCAAGGAGTTTTTTCAGTATGGGTTTAAAGGCATTGGAGCGTCAGACGCTCCGGGAAAAGATCGTGGAAGCGCTCAAGGCATTCATCCTGGAGAACGAACTGAAGCCTGGGGATCGTCTGCCCACAGAACATGAACTGGCGGAGCGGCTGTCGGTCGGGCAGTCCTCCGTACGCGAGGCGCTGAAGTCGCTCGAGGCGATCGGCGCCATTGAGTCGCGCACCAAGATCGGCCACGTGCTCAGGTCCGTAGACATGAGCCTGTTGTCCAGGCACATCTCGTTCAGTGAACAGGTGAGCGGGGTGACCGTGGCGGAACTGCTGGAGGCGCGGGCGTTTCTGGAGACCAACATCATCCCCCTGGTGATTCAGAAGGGCGATCCGGCGGTGCTGGAGGAGATGGCCGAGGGGTTGAAGATGGTGGAAGAGGTGACGGCCGGGACCCCGGACTGGCGCGAGGCGGAGAAGAAATTTCATATGGCGCTGTTCAGGGGGGCGCACAACTCGGTCCTTCAGAGTTTTGGCGAGGTGATCGAGGGGTTCTTCGTGGGGCTGGAGGCGGAGCATCCGGTGATGAGGGGGCAGCGGTGGGTAGACGACCACCGGGCCATCTACGAGGCCCTGAAGGATGGAGACACTGCCCTGGCCCAGACCTTGATGCGAACGCATCTGAACCGGTATTCCGAGCGCGTGTCCTATCCCGACAGCCGACCTTCGGCCAGGCGGGTGGCCTGATCCCGGTCGATCCTGGAGCCGGTCGCGCATTCGAACAGACAGATTCATTAACCCGGCGCTTCGTTTTGTGGCTGTCCCCGACCCGCCACGCACGCAGGTCGCCGGGCTTTTTTTGTCCCGGTTCCTGATTCCCTTCCCCTGTTTCTGCTTGACAACCTCTCCCTCCGTGTGTACACTGCCCGTCGAAGTTATCGTGATTCGTCGTTCGTGATTCGTGAATCGTCCCCTCCCTACCAGACGGGTCTGATCCTTTCGATTCACGATCCTCGATCCCTGCCCTCTCTCTCCACAGGAGCGCCGCATGAAAATCGTGGACATCGAAATCCTCCCGATCTACCCGCGCATCGCCGCGCGCAATGCGGACCAGAAGGCCCGCTTCCGTGACCTCAACCACCGGACGATCTTCAAGGTGAAGACCGACAACGGCATCGTCGGGTACGGCGACGCCCGGTGCGAGGCCCCGCCCCGGTCGAGCGTCGAACCCCTCATGGGACGCAGCCCCTTCGACTACCTGAACGCCAACCTGAACACGGGTCTGATGGGGGCCCTCTACGACGTCATGGGCAAGCACCTGGAGGTTCCGGCGTACAAGCTGATGGGCCAGAAGGTGCGGGACCGGGTTCCCGTGGCGGCCTGGACCCGCCCGGCTTCGCCGGAGGACCTGGCCAAGGAGGTCCAGCGGGCCGCCGCCCAGGGCTACAAGATCTTCAAGATGCACACCTGCGAGTACTACGACGTGCTGGAGCAGAACCGGGCGGTGGAGCAGGTGGCGCCGGACGGGTTCTGGATGCACTACGATTTCAACCACAACCGGCCTCTGACGGCCGTGCTGCGCCTCGTCCACGAGCTGGAGAAGTCCCACGTGGTGGGCATGCTCGAGGACCCTCTGAAGCTGAACGACATCGACGGCTGGCGCAGGCTACGGGAGAAGACCCGCCTCCCCATCCTGATGCACGTCCCGCAACTGGGGGGCGGGCAGGAGATCATCCAGGGCTGCGCCGACGCCTACATGGTGGGTGAGGCCGGCATCGGGGTGTCGATGGCGCGGGGCTTCGCCTGCGCCGAGGCCAATGTGTCCACGGTGGTCCAGCTCACGGGGGGCACGCTCACGAAGGCGCTGGCCATGCACCTGGCCGCGGTGCTGCCCAACGTGTCGCATTCGACCAATCTGGACGACCAGTACGAGGAGGACGTCACGAAGACACGCCTCCCGGTGATCGAGGGGTGCTCGCCCGTGCCGGAGGCGCCGGGTCTGGGCGTGGAGGTGGACGAGGCAGCCCTGGCGAGGGCCGCGGCCAACGCGCCCACGGCCGTCCCCCGCCACCTGGGCGTGCTGCATCTGGCGGGCGGGCACAAGGTCTACACCGCCTCCTTCCCGAATGTCAGCCGGCTGCTGGGCTTTGCGGAGGGGAACATCCGGGGGCTCAAGCTGGAGGTCTGGGACGACGATGGTTCCCAGAAGTTCGCCCAGATCTATGGACGTGTTGAAAAGGAAGGGCCATTCGTGGAGTAGGGGAGAGGGGCAGGTGAGGGCCTCCAATCCGACCCCGTCAAGTTTTTTCGCGAAAGGAAATCGCTGCTATGCCGATTACCAGGACAGAGATCGCCGGGATGAGCCTGGAGGCATTGAGAGACCATTACAGGTACAACCTGTTCGAGGACTACCTTCCGTTCTGGGAGGCGCACGGGATCGATCACGAGCTGGGCGGGTTCCTGTGCGGGATGGACCACGATGGCGCCACCGTCAGCACAGACAAGCCGTTGTGGTACCTCGGGCGGGGGCTGTGGGTATATTCGTTTCTCTACAACCACTTCGGCGGGGACCGTCATCTCGAAGTGGCGCGGAAGGCCAGGGATTTCACGGTCCGGCACGGGCGGGATGAGAAGGGCGACTGGGTCGCGGCGCTGGACCGGCAGGGGGACGTGGTGCGGCCGGCGGACGGGGTCGGGTACGCGGGGACGTTCGTGGCGGAGGGCCTTCAGGAGTATTACAAGGCCACCGGGGACCGGGCGTCCGTGGACCTGGCGCTCGAAAGCTTCTGGCGCACGATGGAGATCTTCGACGACCCGCATCGGGACGTCTCCCAGACCTATTTCCCCCGCTGCTATCCGGGCATCCGGACGCTGGGGTACGAGATGGTCACCCTTCGGACGGGGACCCAGATCCTGGAGCAGATTTCGGACCCGAAGGTCGAAAAGCGGGTCGCTCGCGCGGTAGACGCGATCATGAACCGGTTCTGGAACCCGGAGTATCGCCTCAACAACGAAGTTCTGACCCACGATTACGAGCGGCCGAACGACGAAAACGAGGATTTCATCTACCTCGGACACGCGATTGAGACGCTGTGGATGGTCCTTCCGGAGGCCGTGCGGCTGAAGGACAGGGCGCTGTTCGATCTGGCCGCCGAGCGGATGAGGCGGCATCTCGAGGTGGCGTGGGACGACGTGTACGACGGACTCTTCCGGGCCGTGCGCGTACACGGGGCCTACACCTTCGACAAGGTGCTCTGGTTGCAGGAGGAGGCGCTGATCGGGCTGATGATCCTGATGGAGCACACGGACCTGGCGTGGCCGGCGGAGTGGTTCGACAGGATCTTTCATTACGTTCAGGCGAAGTACTGCCTGAGGCAGTACGGACACCCGCTCTGGATCGAGGCCGGGGACCGAAAGGTGACCTTCAGGCCGCACAGTGCGCGCAAGGAGAACTACCACCACCCCAGGTACCTGCTGCTCAACCTCCTGGCCGTGGAGCGGATGATCGAGCGGGGAGGGGCTGTCGCGTCGTTCCAGTAAGAAGGCGGAGTTCACGGGGATTGCGAGTCAGGGCGTCATGGGAGATCCAAAAGGCAGACAGACGGTTATGGAGGCAGCGGGCCAGATTGCGGCGAAGGTGCGCACGATCCTGCTCGTCGTGGGCGTCCTGGTGGGTATCGGGCTGGTCGCGGCCCTCCGGTTTCAACTGGATCTGATCGCCACGCTCTGCTCCGGGGTCTTCGCCGTCACGCTCACGCTCTACGTCTTCATCCGGCTCTGGCCGAAGCCGAAGGGGGAGGCGGAGGCCGAGCGACAGGTCGAGGAGGCGAAGGCCCTAGTGGCCCGGGTGGAGGCCGAGACGAAGCCCGGCCCCCTGCGTGTGAAGCGGGGTCAGGTCAAATTGAGCCAGCGGGCCACGCAGGTCCTGGCGATGACGATCAAGGGGATGATCGGACAGGAGCGGGGGGACAGAAAAACTTAACCGCCCCAGGGACCTACTATTCACTTGACAAGGCCCCTCTGAATCCTTATTTTTATGCGCTTTTGGGCCACCCTAGCTCAGTTGGTAGAGCAGCTGATTCGTAATCAGCAGGTCTCCGGTTCGAGTCCGGAGGGTGGCTTTTGTATTTAAAAACTACAAATACTTACACAGGGACACGGCTATCGTGTCCTTTTTGTTTTTGAGACTGCTTATGGCCTTCAAAAATAACACTTTCTCCTTGACTTCCAGGAGACAACGTCGTAAATTAGAAATAATGCTATTTGCAGTTATCCCGATATTCCACCGCAACTTATAACAGGGAGAGATCTATGGACAAGAAGCCTGCGACCATCAAGAAGGCGCTCAATAAGAGCCAGATTCTGGAGGAGATCTCCGGGGGCACAGGGGTCTCCAAGAAGGAAGTGAGCGCTGTCCTGGATGCCCTGGGGGGCGTGATTGAAAGGCATGTCCAGAAGGGGTCTGTTGGCCAATTCACATTGCCTGGAATGCTGAAGGTGAAGGCGGTCAAGAAGCCGGCCCAGAAGGCCCGGAAAGGCGTTCCCAACCCGTTCAAACCCGGTGAGACGATGGATGTCCCGGCCAAGCCTGCCAGCGTGAGAGTCAGGATTCTACCGCTCAAGAAGCTGAAGGATATGGTGAAGTAAATTCGGATGCTCGAAGAACCCCTGTTGGAGTTTGACTCTGGCAGGGGTTTCTTTATGTCAACTCCATTCGTGATCGGTTTAGGTGTAAGGTAGTACGTTACCGGGTCATCCTCGTAAAGTTAAGCGTAATTCGCTGTAGCAGAATACGTTAAATTAGGGTCAAAAAGAGGTGACTGCTCGATTTTTCAGCAATTAGGGGCGCAGAGGCCACTTTAGGCGGGCCAATGGGTGAGTTCTCCTAAGAAATGCTCGCA
>SICM01000038.1 GCA_009694805.1 Candidatus Latescibacterota bacterium | reverse complement strand
TTCGGTCGGTAGGGGATGAAGTGACTACCGATTTGATCCGCAAGTACATTACCTATCATCAGCACCAGAGCAGTAATATGCAGTTAGAGCTGCCGTTTTAGGGGTTTTGGGTTTTAATGCCCCGCAGCTCTGCTGCGGGGTTCTTTACTGCGATCTTTGTCACCCAGATGCTGATCTCATACAGGATGCAGAGGGGGACGGCGAGCATGACCTGGGAGAAGGGGTCGGGCGACGGCGTGGCCACGGCGGCAACGATGAAGATGCCCAGATACGCATAGCGCCGGTAGTGCCTCAGGAATGGAGGTGTGAGGATGCCGAACTTCGCCAGGAAGAACGCCACCATGGGCATCTCGAACACGATGCCGAAGGCCAGTACGGTGTAGCTGACGAACGAGATGTACTGCCGGACATCGATCATGGTCTTGATGTCCTCGGTCCCCATCGCAACCAGGAACTTCAGCATGGTGGGGACGGCCCCGAAGTAGGCCAGCGAGGCCCCCATCAGAAAACAGACCAGGGTCCCTGAGACAATCCCCATGACGTACCCGCGCTCCTTCTGGTAGAGCCCCGGCGCCACGAACAGCCAGAGCTGGTAGAGGATGACCGGCAGGGCGAGGATCAGCCCGCCGATCAGGGCGGCGTTCATCCGCACCAGGAACATCCCCATCGGATGGGTGTTGATGAACACGACCGGAGGGTCCGCCACCCGGCCGGGGCGGAGGATCACGTACAGGACCTGATCTGTGAAGATCCCGCAGATCAGAATGCCCACGAACAGGGCCGCCAGGGCCTTGATCAGCCGCCAGCGCAGCTCTTCGAGGTGATCCAGGAACGGCATCTCTCTCCGGTTCTGGCCGGGTTCGCCCTCGACAGGCTCCGCCGGGGCCTCTTCCCCATCGGGCATATCATCCTGCGGTGTATCCGACTTGTCGTCCAAGACCCCTCCTCCCTATCAGTCCCATCAAGGACAGCCCCACGCACACCTGCGCAAACAGATCCCCGTACCGCGTGTAGAACGTCTCCCCCTCCCGGCGCGGGACCGGGGCCACCAGCACCGCCGGATGGAAGATGCCCGTCGTCTGCGCCTGCCGGCCAAACGGGTCGATGAACGTCGAGATGCCGGTGGTGGCGCAGCGAACCACGGCGATCCGGTTTTCGACGGCCCTGAGCACGGCGATCTCCGCGTGCTGATAAGGGGAGGAGGTCTCCCCAAACCAGGCGTCATTGGTGATGTTGACCAGAAAGTCAGGATTCAACCTCACCATCCTCCGGACCAGGTTCGGAAAGACCGATTCGAAGCAGATGAGCGTCGCGAACCGCCCATCCGGCCCCTCAAAGACGGTCATCTCTTTTCCCCGCCCGAAATCCCCGCTCGTGAACCCCGACGCGGTGAAGGTGATCTTCCGCAGCAGGGGGAACAGATCCCCGTAGGGCATGGCCTCCCCGAACGGGACGAGGTGCATCTTGTCATACCGTGGGAGGTCCGTCCGGCCCGGCCTGAAAAGAAACGCCGCGTTGTAATATGTCCTGGTCTCCTCGTCGTAGTCCGGCGCGCCGGTCAGAATGCTGACGTTCAGGGAGTCGGCCAGGCCCTGCACGAGACGCCGGTGCGCCGATTGGGTGCGGATGGGGGTCGGGACCGCCGTCTCCGGCCAGATGACCAGCCGCGCCCCCCGTCCGGCAGCCTCCCGCGTCATCCGGAACAGGGTCTCATAGGCCTTCCGGGTCCCGTCCGACGCCCACAGATCCGTCGGCGAGCGGTTGGGCTGGACGACCCCCACGGGCATCGTCCCCTCCAGCGGCCCATCCGGGATGCGCCACCACCCATAAGCGAAAGGAAGTGCCAAATACAAAATGCAAAATGCAAAACATAAACTCCGCCTTTCATTTTGCACTTTGCGCTCTGCACTTTGCCCTTTGCATTTACCTGATGTCTGCATCAGTCTGAACAACGCGACATTCACGCCCACGACCCAGAACGAGACCCCGTAGACCCCGGACCAATCCGCGTACTGGATGAGCGTCAGATATCGCGTCTGCGTGTTGCCCAGCAGGGTCCACGGAAAACCCAGGTCCCCCAGGGACCGGAGGTATTCGATGGCGGTCCAGACAACCGGCGCGCCCCACCATCCCGCCTGGCCGAAACGCCGGACCAGGGGCGTCATCCCCACCATGAACAGCCCGACGTAGACCGGCAGGTAGAGGACAGCCGCGATGGCGCCCAGCGGCGTCAACCAGGCGATCCAGTAGAGCGCCACGAGGTTGAAGGCCACGCCGCTGAGAAACCCCCGTTTGAACGCCTTCCGGGCGCACCCGCCGTCGATCAGGCAGAACAGAGGGACGAGCCCGATCCAGGCCAGGAAGCCGCAGGGAAGGGGCGGAAAGGCGAGGCCCAGGAGCAGGCCGCAGAGGAGGGAGGAGAGCAGGGGATGAGAGGTGAGACGTGAAACCAAAAGACCCGTGAAGCGTGAAGCGTATCTCGTATAGGGTGGGGATGGGACGAGATACGAGATACGAGATACGAGATACGAGATACGTGTTTTCACGTCTGCCGATCTGTCGTTTCACTGATTTTTTAAGGAACCGCCGCGTCGATGATCCCGCCGCCCAGGACCAGATCCCCTTCGTAGAGGACGAGGGACTGGCCCGGCGTGACGGCCCGCTGCGGTTCATCGAACCGAAAACGGAGGCATCCGTCCGGCGCCTCCAGCAACTCGCCGGGGGCCGCGTCGTGCCGGTAGCGCATCTTGGCCTCCGCGCGCGCGCCGGGCGCGGGCGACACCACGGGGATCCAGTTGACCGAGGAGGCCAGGACCTCGCGGGCGAGCAGATCGTCCTTCCCACCGACCCGGATCGTGTTCGACTCCGGCTCAATGCCGATGACATAGAGTGGCGCGGGAGCGGCCACGCCCACCCCCCGGCGCTGGCCCACCGTGTAAAACGCGGCCCCCCGGTGCGTCCCCACCCGCTGGCCCTGCGGGTCGACCACCGGCCCCGGCTCAAACGTGGGCGGGGCCATCCCCTCGATCCGCGCCCGGTCGCGCATGAACCGCTCCACGTCCCGGTCCACGATGAAACAGATGTCCTGGCTCTCGGCCTTGTCCGCGGTCTTGAGGCCCGCCTCCCGCGCCACCTCCCGCACAGCCTCCTTCGGCAGCCCGCCGAGCGGGAACAGGGTGCGCCGGAGCTTCTCCTGGGAGAGCCCCCAGAGGACATAGGACTGGTCCTTGCGGGGGTCCGCGCTCCGCAGCAGGACGTGCCGCCCCCGGCCCTCATCCCACGCCGCGCGCGCGTAGTGGCCGGTGGCGATCCGGGCCGCGCCGAGCGCCTGCGCCTTCCGCAGGAGCGGCGCCCACTTGACCTTGTGGTTGCACATCACGCAGGGGTTGGGCGTGCGGCCGTTCAGGTACTCGTCCACGAAGTTGTGGATGACCGACTGCCCGAAGTCCTCCCGCAGGTCGGCCACATAGTGGGGCGCGCCGATGTGATGGCAGACCGCGCGGGCGTCGTTGATCCCCTCCATCCCGCAGCAGGTCCCCTTGCTGTCCGGGTCCCCGCCCACCTGGTCGTAGCTCCAGAGGTGCATCGTCACGCCGATGACCTCATAGCCCCGGCGCTTCAGCAGGAACGCGGCCACGGAGCTGTCCACCCCGCCGCTCATGCCCACCACGACCCGCCGGTCGCCCTCAGCAGGCGCGGGGATCGTCTCCAGAATGTCATTCAAAGTATCCATAGGGGCTTGAATATAACCGACTTCTGCCGTGCTGTCAAGGTGGAAAGGCGGATGGCGACTCACGCCTGAAACCTCCCGGCCAGTCCCTCATCTAAAAGTTGCTGGTTCAGGAACAGCCCCTCGTTCAGGACGGCCTGGGGATCGGTCGCACCCGGTAAGTAGAACAGGTCCGACAGGTACCGGTCATATTTGTCCGGCTTCGTCGTCGTCATCACCACGAACGGGACGCTCGCCAGCGCCCGATCCACGAACGCCTTTGCCCGCCGGCCCGCCGCGCCCGGCATCTCCGGCGTGTCGATCCCCCGCAGCCGCAGCTTCTGTCGCACCCAGACCCCGAACCCGCAGTCGATCTCCACCCGGAGCGTGTCCCCGTCGATCACTGCCTCCACCGTGGCCCGGTAGGTGTAGAGGTTCTTCGCGCCTGCCCGGCTCACCTGAAAGCGATAGCCATCCCCTTTCTGCACGGATTCCACGAGCATTCCGGGCGCTGCCCTGGCCACCCCGTACAGCATCCGGTCCAGATAGACCTCGAACCCCAGATCCAGCTTGGCCGCCTCCGGCTCCCCGTGGGCGTTGGGCCGCTGGATGAGCCGGTACGTGTAAAGCTGCCCCCGCTTCGCGGTCAGGGAAGGGCCTGTTGCGACCCTGGGCGTCGCTTCTGGCGCCGTCTCTCCCCGCCCGAACGCATCCCCCTTGATCCGGTCCTCCAGCTCCCGGACCGTCCAGCCCGACCGGGCCGCCTCCTGCGCGTAGAACCGCCGCTCCGCCTTCGCCGGAATCCTCGACAGCACCCGACACTGACTCCAGCCCAATTTTGAACACGTGTTCAAAATTGGAAAGGCCCGGTAGAATTCCAGCATGTGATAGATCAGCCGCTGGTTTAGTTTCACATCCTCTGCCAGCCGCGCCACGACCTGCTCCCCGTAGTTCGCCCGTTCCTGGTTCGCCAGGACGTGCGTTTGCAGGAGCCGCCCGACCTCCCAGTAGGTCTGCGCCTTCTCCCGCTCCACCGCCTGCTGCGCCCGCTCCCGCCCGCTCAGGAGCAGCCGGACGACCTCCTCCCGCAGGGATGGATAGTCGGTTGTGATGAGTTGGGTGGCCATGGAATACCTTCTGAAAGGGGGTGGCGATGGATATGATCACTCTCTTTGGGAGCTACTTTGAGAATATTTCCTCCAAGGATCGAATAAACTTCTCCGGCTCTGCGACGTTCAGCAAGACGGAATATCCCTCATGCGTCGGTATATAGACCACAATGATCTGATCCAGGAGGGTTTAACAGACCACTGCATACCGCTTCGAGTAGTTACGTCCGTCCGGGCATAATTGGCGATGTAAATGAAAACCAAACCCTGCATCAGGACAATACACGGCACCAGAGCATACAACAGGAAGGGCGCTATCGGTGATGGGGAGATGAAAAAAATTTCTTCAGACATAGTCCATTTGCCCTCAATGCTTATACTACCCTCAGATCTCCATCGAACAGTCGGCCGGAATCGCACAACCACCTCTCCCTGCTGACACTCGAACTCCGGCGGGGGCAGCCCCGCCGCAACGGTAATCTCCCGCATCTTGAGCGCCCCGCGCCCCCACGTCTCGATGATCCCCCGGCGATAGAAGACGTGCGCAATGAGCGGATTCCAGAGCCGCGAGGCCTGAGGCCGTTTCAGATTCTCCCGAATATAGGCCCAATTGTCCTTCAGGACAATATCTTATCGCCCCCGGCTCGCGGCTTTTCCTTGACACCTTTCCCGCTTCGTCGTATACTTTTCATGAGGGAGCGCTTTGAATGTTGTCTGACTATGAGGAGGTTACCATGATCCGATCCATCATCGTTGCGCTGGCCCTGATCGCCTGCGTGCTGTTTGTGGTCCACGACGCAGATGCCCTCGTCGGAGTCGGCTTCAAGCTGGGGGCCGGCTGGATCCCGGACGGCAAAATTCCCGGCGGGATGGTCGCCGTGGAGCTCGGCCCGCTCAGTCCGTTCGTCGAGGCCTTCAGGAAGTCCGGCACGACCACCGTCAACCTGGGCGGTAATCTGATCTTCAAGCTGCCCCTCCCCCTCGTCAAACCCTATGGAGGCGCCGGAGGCGGGCTCAGCCGAATCTCCGGCGGAGGGGCCTCCAGGTCCCGGGGCCTGTTCGACCTGGTGGCCGGCGCGGACGTGAAGCTGCCCGGCGCAGTCGGCGTGTTCGGGCAGATCAAATACCTCTACACCTTCGGGTCCGGGACCTTCCTCCTTCGGGACGTGGCCTTCCAGGCGGGCGTCGTGTTCAGTCTCGGAATCTGAAGGAGAACGCATGCCCCGGATCAAACTCACCCTCATCGGCGCCGGCTCTCGCTTCACCTTCGGCGTCGTCGCCGACCTGATCCGCTGCCCCGCCTTCGCCGGGAGCGCCATCGCCCTCGTGGACACGGACCCCGACGCCCTCGACCTCTCCGCCCGCATCGTCGGGCGCCTGGCCTCCGGGACAGGCGCGGACCTCCGGGTGGAACGATCTCCCCACCGGCGGGACCTCCTGCCCGGCAGCGACTTCGTCCTGAACTCCATCTCCGTCGGCGAGCCCTGGGCGCGGGAGCGGGACGTCGCCATCGGCGAGCGGTACGGCATCTACCAGCCCACCTCCCAGACCGTCGGCCCCGCCGGGTTCGCGCGCGGCCTGCGGGTGATCCCCCACGCCGGGGCCATCGCCAGGGACGTGGCAGACCTCTGCCCGGACGCCATCGTCCTCAACCTGGCCAACCCCCTGTCCGCCGTCTGCCGTTCGATGATCCGGGGGACCGGCCTGACCGTGATCGGCCTCTGCGAGCAGTGGAAGGTGACTCTCCGGCCGTTTGGGGAGACCCTAAACGCCTCCCCCGACGCGCTCGACTGCCTGTCCGTGGGCATCAACCACCTCACCTGGGCGCTGGCCCTCCATCACGAGGGGCGGGACCTGCTGCCCGAGGCCCTCCGCCGCCTTCACGCGCCCGGGGGAAAACCCATTCTCGACGCCCTCCCGGTCTCCCGCGAGATCTACGACGCCTTCGGCCTCTGGCCCACCGGCACGGAGGATCACATCGCCGAGTTCTTCCCCTACTTCCTCACGCCGGAGACCCGGGGCGGCGCGGCCTACGGCCTCGTCACCCGACATACCACGCAGGAGCAGGCCGACGCCCGGAGGGCCGAACGACACGCCCTGGCAGACGGAAAGACCCCCATCGACTCGCTTCTGGGCCCCTCCGGCGAGAGCGCCGTGGAGATCATCTCGGCCCTCACCGGCGTCTCGGAACCCGGCCTCCAGACGGTCAACGTCCCGAACGCCGGGCTGATCGACAACCTCCCCGAAGACGCCGTCGTGGAACTCCCCGCGCACGTGGGGCCTGCCGGCGTGCGCGGCCTGAAGGTCGGCCCCCTCCCTCAACCGGTGGCCCAGTTCCTGTCGGCCCGCGCCGCGCAGCACGAGCTGCTCGTGGACGCTGCCCTGAGCGGGGATCGCCGGCTCGCGCTCCAGGGCCTCCTCCTGGACGCCCAGATCGTCTCCCTGAGCGCGGCCCGCAGCATCCTCTCCGAATCTCTGACCGCCAACGCCGAATGGCTGCCGAAATTTCAATAAAGAGGTCCTCATGCTCACCCCCGAACAGAAGAATTTCTACCACACCTTCGGCTTCCTCGTCTTCAAGCAATACTTCTCCCCCCCGGAGACGGACCGCATCATCCGCGAGTTCGAGGAGGTGCTCCAGGAGGACCTCCCCGAAGGCCAGCAGTTCACCGGAGAAAAACGCCACACGGTCCTCGGCTGCATCGAGCGCCGGCCGGCCCTGGCCGGCCTGGTCGAGGATGACCGCGTCTACGGCGTCCTGGAAGACCTCCTCGGCCCAGACTTCGTCTGGATCACCAGCGACGGCAACTACTACGTCGGCGACACCTCCTGGCACCCGGACATCAAACGATGGAACCCCGCCTATGCCCTCACCGCCACCTACCGGGTCATCAAGATCGCCTTCTATCTGGACCCCGTCGGAAAAGACACCGGCTGCCTCCGGGTGATCCCCGGCTCCCACCGCGACCCCCTTCACACCGCGCTGGAGCCGATGATGCAGCACCGCCGGGTCCCCCCCGTCCACCCGTTCGGCGTGACCGGCCCCGAAATCCCGTCCTACCCGCTGGAATCCGAACCAGGGGACATGGTCCTGATGAGCCAGGGACTCTGGCACGCCTCGTTCGGCGGGAACAGGCGACGGCGGATGTTCACGCTCAACTTCGCCGAGAAGGCCACGACCGATGCGCACGTGGCCTTCCACCGCCACCTCTACCAGAGCCACTTCCAGGCCCAGCAGAACCACCCCCTGGGGCCGCGCGGCGTCTTTCTGCCGGAGTTCCTGTCCGGCGGCGGCCCGCGCCGGCAGGCGATGGTAAAGCAGATTGTGGAATGGGGGTTTGTGTAGAGAAACCTGGTAGCGAGCAATGAAGAGTCCTAATTTTTGCATTTTGCATTTTGCATTGAGATCCTTACTTATGCCTGATCCCCTCGCCTTCATCGACGGCGAACTCCAGGACCTGGAGGCGCGCAGCCTTCGCCGCCGGCTCACCATCGTGCAGGGCCCGCAGGGCCCTCGCGTGACCGTCGGGGGCCGGACCCTGCGGCTCTTCTGCTCCAATGACTACCTCGGCCTGGCGAACCACCCGGCCCTCACCGCCGCGGCCCGGCAGGCCGTCGAACGCTACGGCTGCGGGACCGGCGCGTCCCGCCTGGTCTCCGGCACGACGGAGGCCCACGCGGCCCTGGAGGAGCGCCTGGCCGGGTTCCTGGGCACGGAGGCCGCCCTCGCCTATCCGTCCGGCTACGCGGCCAATCTCGGCGCGATCTCCGCCCTGGTCGGCCAGGGGGACGCGGTGATCCTGGACCGACTGAACCACGCCAGCATCGTGGACGGGGCGAGGCTGTCCGGAGCCAAGCGCCTCGTCTATCCCCACCGGGACGTCGAGCGGCTGCGGGAGGTCCTGGAGCGTCACACGGGCTTCCGCCGGAGGCTGATCGTCACGGACGGCGTCTTCAGCGTGGACGGGGACATCGCCCCCCTGCGCGAGATCGAGGCCCTGGCCCGCCAGCACGACGCAATCCTGATGGTGGACGACGCCCACGGGATCGGCGTGCTCGGCGAGAGAGGCCAGGGGACCGTCGAACACGCCGGACTGAAACGTGTGGACGTCCTGATGGGGTCCCTGAGCAAGGCCCTCGGCGCGTCGGGCGGGTTCATCGCCGGGAGCCGGCGGCTGGTCGACTACCTGGTCAACCGCTCGCGGGGCTTCATCTTCACCACGGCCCTGCCGCCGGACGCCTGCGCGGCCTCGGTCTCGGCCCTCGACCTGATCGCCAGCCAGCCCGTCCTGCGCGCACGGCTCTGGGGGAACGTGGCGCGCGTGCGAGACGGCCTGCGGTCGATGGGGTTCGACCTGATGGGGTCGGAGACGCAGATCCTCCCGGTCCTCGTCGGGGATGCGCAGAAGGCCGTCGAACTGTCGGAGTTCCTCTACGCGCGCGGGGTCTTCCTGTCCGCCATCCGCCCCCCCACCGTCCCGGAGGGCCTGAGCCGGCTCCGCCTCACGGTCACCACGGCGCACGACGAAGAGGACATCGCCTTTCTGCTGGAGGCCATGCAGGATGTACGGAAGCGATTTTTCTGATCGGCAAAAACTCAAAGACGCGGACCGCCGGTTCATCTGGCGCCCCTTCACCCAGATGCAGGACTATGTCCTGGAAGAGCCGGTCATCATCGCGAAGGGCGACGGCGTCTATCTGGAGGACATCGACGGGGTTCGCTACCTCGACGGGTTCGCCTCCATGTGGTGCAACGTCCACGGCCACCGCGTCCCGGAGATCGACGCAGCGATCCGGGCGCAGCTCGACGCCGTGGCCCACACCACCCTCCTGGGCCTCTCCAGCGTCCCGGCCATCCGCCTGGCCGAACGCCTGGTCGAGATCGCCCCTCCCGGCCTGACCCGCGTCTTCTACTCGGACGACGGGGCCACGGCCGTGGAGGTGGCCGTCAAGATGGCCTTTCAGTACTGGCGTCAGCGGCGCGACCCGAAGTCCGCGAAAACGAAGTTCGTCCGACTGGAGGCCAGCTACCACGGGGACACCCTCGGCGCGATCAGCGTCGGCGGGATCGAGACGTTTCACGCGGCCTACGGCCCCCTGCTGTTCGAGTCCATCCCCGCGCCCGCCCCCTACCGCTACCGCTGCTCCGCCTGTGCCCAGCAGCCCGCCTGCACGGAGGCGTGCAGCGATGCCCTGGAGAATCTTTTCCGGGAACGGTCCGACGAGATCGCGGCGGTGATCCTGGAACCCCTCGTGCAGGCCGCGGCCGGGATGGTCGTACATCCGCCGGGCTACCTGAAAAGGGTGGCCGACCTCTGCAAGCGCTACGAGGTCCTCCTGATCGCCGACGAGGTGGCCACCGGGTTCGGGCGCACGGGGCGGATGTTCGCCTGCGAGCACGAGGGCGTGACCCCGGACCTGCTCTGCCTGGCCAAGGGCCTCACCGGCGGCTACCTCCCCCTGGCCGCCACCCTGACCACGGACGAGGTCTACAACGCCTTCCTGGGGGACTATGCAGAGCGGAAGACCTTCTTCCACGGGCACACCTACACCGGCAACCCCCTCGGCTGCGCCGCGGCCCTGGCCAATCTCGATTTGCTTCAGAAGGAGGGTTTCTGGGAGGACCTCGACCGGAGGATTCGCCTGCTCGCGGACGGCCTCCGGAGATTCCGCGACCTGCCCCACGTCGGGGAGGTCCGGCAGTGTGGCGTCATGGTGGGGATTGAACTCGTCAGGGATCGGGCCACGCGGGAACCCTACCCGTGGGAGGAGCGGATCGGCGTCAGGGTCTGCGCGGAGGCGCGGGGAAGGGGGCTGCTCCTACGGCCCCTCGCGCACGTGATCGTGCTGCTGCCGCCCCTGAGCATCGGAGATGCGGAGATGGAACGTATGCTGGGCATCACACACAGGTCCATCAGGGAGGTGACGGAGAGATGAAAGGCGTCTTCATCACCGGCACGGACACCGGCGTGGGCAAGACCGTCGTGGCCGCCGGCATCGCCGCTTCGCTCAAAGCGCGGGGCATCCGCGTCGGCGTCCTGAAACCCGTGGCCACGGGAGGGAGGGAGGATGCGGAACTGCTCCGCAGGGCCTCCGGGGCAGAGGACGACCCAGCCATGATCAACCCGGTCTTCCTGCGCCACGCCCTCGCCCCCAGCGTGGCCGCGGAACTCGAAGGGATCGAGGTGGATGTCGGACGGATCAGACGGACGGCCCAGACCCTGTCCGAGCGCCACGACCTCCTGGTCGTGGAGGGAGTCGGCGGCCTGCTCGTCCCGATCCGGGACGGTTTCTTTGTGGCCGACCTGGCCCTCACGCTCGAACTTCCGCTGCTGATCGTGGCGCGGCGCAGGCTCGGCGCCATCAACCACACGCTGATGACCATCGAGTGTGCGAAGGCGAGAGGGATCGCGGTGGCAGGCGTGGTCTACAACGACGTGAACTGGACGGAGAAGGGGACTTCAGAGCAGACGAACCCGGAGGTCATCGAGCGGCTTTCCGACGTGCCCTGTCTGGGCATCGTACCCTTTGCGGAGGGGCTGGACTTCACGCACGCCGGGCCGGAGGACTTCATCCAGCGCGTGGCCGCGCACATCCAGATGGACAGGTTGTTGGGAATCATTTCGTGAGGACGGTTTAATGAAGTTTGAAATCGGTAATCGTCGTCTGCCATGCCAGCCCGTCCATAAATGAACGGTCCGGCTTTCTGACCAAGCCCGGCCAGGCCGGGCTTCAAAAACGATACCTGCTCTTCAATAGCCCCGTTCACGGGGCTTGATCTGCAATGCAGCCTGTTCGTTTACGGACAGGCTGCCAAGGACCAACCATTAGGATTACCGAATTCACCTCAGATCGACCGCCCCGACCTTTTCCGCATCTCCTCGACGACCCTCTCAATCCCCTCCGACACGTTCCGCCACGCGGAATCTTTGTCCGGCCACAGGGCGACGGCCTTTGCATCCTTGGGCAGGGCTTGTAGCTTGGCAAACGGCGCAATCCGCCAGTTGACATCCCGTACGACAACGGGGATCACCCGCGCCTCTCCGCTTTCGTGGCGTTCCATCGCCCGCTTCATCTCCTTTTCGTAACAGTAGTCCGATGCGATGAAGTCGGAGCTTACCAGCAGCAGAATGATATCCGCTCGCTCTAAATTTTCATCGATCTTCTGCTTCCACTCCTCTCCAGCCTCGATCTGCCGGTCGTGCCAGGTCTCGATCCACCCCTGCCGTTGCATGAGCTTCAGGTGGGTCTCCAGTTCGTTGCGCAGGGCCTCATCCTTGTGGGAATAACTGTAGAACAGCCGCACTGCCTGTCTCTGCTCCTCCATTCTCCTCTCCTTTCGACGCACGCCCTCCAGGTCCACTCCGTTGAGTAGTTCCTGCACAACAAGATCAATGACATCATCCTCCACTACCTCTGTAAATTTTCCAATTCCTTTCTTTTCCATCACCAGTAGTTTTTGATAGGGCACGACCACCTTCGGGTGATCAGGCAGCGGGATCATCTCCTCTGGCTTCAAACCGGGGATGAAGTGATGAATCTCCTCGAAGTGGGAACGAACCACGGCCAGCAGGCGGCGACGGCTCAACGCCGGGCCGGAGACGGAGATGAAGGCCTTCCGGTCCTGAACATCAGCCTTCACCAGGGCCTGACAGCCCTCAAACCCCAGGATCAGGCCGGTGCGCCAGCGCGACAACCCTTCGCTCAACACGTGGGTGCGAACGGTGAAGCGGGGCAGCAACCCTTCGGGCAGGATCGGATAATGGTATTGAAAATTCAGACACGCCCCCGGCTCGAACGCGCCTGCCTCTGTCGGCTCCTGTTTGTCGAGCAGTTCAGGAATCAGGTAATGGGTATCGTCATCCGGGAAGCTGAAGCAGAGGTCAAACTTCTTCATCAGATCAAAGATGAACCTACTGCTCTGTCAAGATACCTTTGACAAGTTCTTTGAGTGGGACAGGCCTCCGGCCTGTCCAAATCCGCCTGAAATGCCCAGGCGAGACGCCTGGGCTACCCTTCAATCCAATCTTGACAGACCACTACACATGCCCGCAGGATATTCGCTGGGGTCGAGAATCTCGGCCAGATCACTCAGACGAATCACTCCCTGCTGCCGCTCCAGCTGGTCCGAGTTGAGCACTTTATAGATGCCATTCGTGACCCAGTGGGGGTTCAGCACGTGCGTGTCCTGGAGGCGTGGGTCCTCCCGGAAGTTCAGCACGATGCCCAGGGTGTGCAGATAGCCCGCCAGGGCTTCCTGGGCCTGTCCGTCCCCCTCCCCGTGCCGCTCGCAGAACCCCCGGTAGGCGTCAAAGGTCAGATAGTTCTGTCCGGTCCCTGCAAGCCGATCTTTGATCGTGAACCAGCTTGCCGGGAAGGCATCGCGCAGATGCTCCAGCCGGTCCGTCTCCCGCTCGATGGCCCTGCGGAGTTCTTCGATGCCGGTCCCATCCTCGCAGTCCGTCCGGATGAAGTCGCGGATCATCGGGTATTTCTGTTGCAGGGCGCGGCGGTTCAGGTCGAAGGGGTGCTCCTTGATCTTGTTCATCGCCACGATCACCGGCGAGTCCTCCCCGAAGCTCTCGATGAGCTTCAGCCAGTACTCCGCGTCCGCGTCCTCGCCCCCCTCGCGACCATTGAGCACGAGCAGGTAAAGACTCCACCGGGTGAGGAAGAACTGATGGGTGGCGTGCATGATCTCCTGGCCCCCGAAGTCCCAGAGGTTCAGCCGCACGTCCTCATCCCCGTGGAGCCGGAGCCTCCATTCCGTGATCCGGATGCCCTCCGTCTTCTTCTCATTCCGGTCGAAGCGGCCGTGGATCAGCCGGTTGACCAGGGAGGTCTTGCCCACCGTCCCACGCCCCACCAGAATGAGCTTGGCCTCATTCAACGGACGCCTCCCGCCCCGCAGCCGGAAGTAGTATTCGAGGATATCGCCGGGCCGGGCGGGCTGGGTATTCTTGGTAAAGACAGAGGAAGAGGTAGGACCTAATACCTCCGCTGGCAGGCCGAGCGCGTCGTTGCCGTGGAGGTAAACCGTCTTCAGAATTTTGAGATTCCGCAGGGACTCCGGCAACCCTGTCAACGAGTTGTAAGAGAGGTTCAGGCTCTGAAGTTGAGACAACCGGCCTATCCACTCCGGCAACGACGTCAACTGGTTGTTTGAGAGGCCCAGATCCTGAAGCTGAGACAACTGGCCAATCGACTCAGGCAACGACGTCAACTGGTTGTTTGAGAGGCCCAGGTTCCGAAGCTGTGCCAACTGGCCAATCGACTCAGGCAACGACGTCAACTGGTTGTTTGAGAGGCCCAGATCCTGAAGCTGAGACAACTGGCCAATCGACTCAGGCAACGACGTCAACTGGTTGTTTGAGAAGCCCAGGTTCCGAAGCTGTGCCAACTGGCCAATCCACTCCGGCAACACTGTCAACTGGTTGCCATCGAGGTCCAGGCCCTCAAGCCTAGACAACTTACCAATCGACTCCGGCAACACCGTCAACTTGTTGTGAGAGAGTTCCAGGGTCTGAAGCTGAGTCAACTGACCTATCGACTCCGGCAATTCGGCCAGGCCCTTCCTGGCCAGATTCAACACAGTCGCGCCATTCCTGCGCGCTTCCTCAATCTCAATACGCGCAGACACGGAGGGGTTTATCTCCTCCTTTTTCCGGCTGTCCTGTCGCTTAGCCATGGTGATAACGCCTCAGGTTACGACTGCGACCATGCCAGCCCGTCCATGAATGAACGGTCTGGCTTTCCGACCAAGCCCGGCCAGGCCGGGCTTCAAAAAAAACACCTGCTCTTCAATAGCCCCGTTCACGGGGCTTGATCGGCCCAGCCCATTCGTTTACGGATGGGCTGGTTGGCTTCAGTCGCTCTCACAAAACAGCGACTAAAGTCGCTACTACCCATCCATTTCGTGGTCTATTGAGAATTCATTCAACACATTTCACCCCTTCCAGACCTGCTGGAACACGCGCACGAAATTCCCGCCCAGGACCTTCAGGATGACCTCGTCCGAATGCCCCCGGCGGACCATACACTCCGTGATGGCCGGCGTCTTGGACATGTCCTCCAGGCCCTTCGGCGACCGGCGCAGGCCGTACAGGTCGGACCCGAGCCCCACGTGGTCCGGCCCGACCAGGTCGATGACGTACTCGATGTCCGACACCACGTCCTCCACGTCCTTCGCCCCCAGGAAGAAGACCCCGAACACCCCCCCGTTTCGGGCCAGGGCCTCCAGCCGCTCCCGGCCGCGCGACACGTCATAGATGCCGTGAAACCGGCTGTCCTCGGGCCTGAGCGGAAAGAACAGCCGGGGACTCCGGTGGGAGAGCACGGCCGGGGACCGGGTCACCTCCAGCGCCTCCGAGAACCCCTCCGCATCCAGGTGCCCCAGGTCCACCACGATACCCAGTTCGTTCATCCGCCGGATCGCCTGCCGGCCCGGATCGCTCAGCCCGCCCGTTCGCACGTGGTACTGCGTGCCGTCGGAGAAGTAATTCCGCCGGTTGTGGGCCAGGCCCGCCATGCGCACGCCCAGCCTGTAAAAGAGGTCCAGGAGCTTGAGGTCATACCCCAGCGGCTCCAGCCCTTCGAGGGCCATGACCGCGCCGCATCTCCCCGCCCGCTTGACCCGCTGAATGTCCTCCACGACCGTCACCAGTTCCAGACCCTCGTTCTCCTCCACCTCCCGGTGCAGCCAGTAGGCCATCTCCATACTCCGCCGGAGGGCGTCGTTCAGCTCATGGTCCCGCACGAAGATGGCGCACACCTCCACAGTCAACCCCCCGGCCAGAAACTGCGGCAGGCTATACTGGCCGATGCACCCGAACAGGTCGTTGTGCGGCCACTCCTTATCCCCGTGGGGGCCCTCCGGGATCTCGAACGGAGGCCGCCACTGGTCCGGGTCCGGCAAGGCCACCTGCCTGCCCATCCGGACGTAGCCGTCCGCGATCGGCATCAGGACATCGCTGTGGCAGTCGATGACCACAGCCCTTCGGTGCAGGTCGGCGGCGTGAGCACGGACATCGCCTGACGTCTCCACGGGGAATCCCTCCTATCTGGACGTGCATCTCTTACAGCCTCGCCCTTCAGGCGCGGCTGAACCGGATCTTCTTGACCCCTTCCCGTCGGATGCGCTTGCAGACCTTGTAGAACTCCGTCGCATCCCCCACGATGCGCGCGAACAGGTTGACCAGCACCGGCCCCTCCGGCGAACTTGGCCGGGCGTCCCGGTCGTAGAACCAGCAGATCTCCGCGAAGCTCTTCGGATAGCTGTGGAACTGCCCCCCCTGGATCGCGAAGTAGGCCACGTCGCCGGGAAGCACGCGGCTGGTCAGGTTCTCCTGCGGGATCGACACCATCTTCGGAAAGTGGTAGACCACCTCGCTGCCGGAGTAGATCGCGTGCCCCACCTCCCCTTCGAGCGGGAGCAGCTTCCAGACCGTCCGGCACGTCTTCGGGGCCAGGTCCTCCATCAGCTCCGCCTCCACGGACACCCCCTCCTCGACGAAGGTCATGACCATCCGCTTGCCTTTGGCTTCCTTCTTCTTTCGCTTGCCCATGTGTCCCTCCTATAAGCGTATCTCGTATCTCGTATTACGCTTCACGCTTCACGTGTTCTCCGAACCTTCTCAGCACCTCCTCCGGCGACGCCGTTCCCGTCGTGCCGATCTGCTGCACGGTGATCGAGGCCACTAAGTTGCCCACGAGGGCCGCTTCGGAGGGGGTCGCCCCGGCGCACAGCGCAGACACGATCCCGGCCGTGGCGCTGTCCCCGGCCCCCACCGGGTCGGTCTCCCCGGGCGCCGGCACGGCGGGGATGTGCGCGCGCCCGGCGTCCGTGAACAGGAGGATGCCCTCCTCGCTCATCGTCAGAAAGACAGGTTTTCGGCTCCGCTCGTGAAGGGCCTGCCCGCACCGCTCGGCAGTCGCCCGGTCCACCTCCCCGTCCCACGTCGCGTGCAGCGCCCGGACGGCCTCGCGCCGGTTGGGCTTGATCGTGACGTTTCGGAAGAGGCCGATGTGCGCGCGGGAGTCCGCGAAGAAGACCTTGTCGGGATAGCGCTGTGCGAGCGCGGCCAGTTCTTCCCGGACCCGGGCCGTGACGACCCCGAAGTCCGGCGTCTCGACCTGGTCAGCGACCACGATCCCGTGGACCTGGGAGACGGCCTTTCGCAGCCGGCCGATGACCTGCCCCTGCAACGCATCGGGCGTGGGCGTCCGGTTCTGGAGGTCGAGCCGGTTGATCTCCCGTTCCCTCCCGTCCCGCTCCCGCACCATCGGCTTCGTGTAGGTGGGCGTGAACCGGTCCGGCGTCTCGATCAGCAGCCCCGTATCCACCCCTGTGGCCGCCAGCCCCTGTTTGAGATCGTAACCCTCCCCATCCTCCCCGATCACGCCCAGCGCCGCCGTCCGAACGCCCAGCGCCCGCAGGTTGGACGTGACCGTGCCCGCCGCGCCGGGGGAGCATCTCCTGGCTACGACCTGATACGCCTCCAGGCCGGTCTCCAGCGAAGGCTCGCTCAGGGTCGGGTCGATCACCAGGTACTGGTCGAGAAAAAAATCCCCGACGACCAGGACGGAGACTTCGGAGAAGCGGCCCAGGAGATGGGCGAGACGTGTGCGATCCATATCAAGTGAATTAAAGAATATCATCCGCAGATGACACAGATAGGCGCAGATAGAAACCCATCTGCTCAAGGGTTGTTCAGTTTTTCTATGATCAATCTGTGCAGGTTCGGGAACGTGGCCCGGTGGTCCCCCTGGATGTAAAAACTCTCCCCCCCATCCTGGACCGTGCGCACGAGGAGGGTCTTGTAGGGCCGGTAGTAGTACCGGGGGTCGGTCTTCGGGGCCTCTGTGCGGATGTCCCCGTCCAGGGGGATGAGGTCGAACACGGCGGTCGTGAAGCGGTTGATCTCCCGCCCCTCCTGCCGGGCCACATTGCGGGCCATGGACAGGGCCTTGAGGTAGACCTCCGGCCCCATCACCGCGGACCCGAAGTTGAGGAACGCGCCGCCCTCCAGTTGACAGATGGCCTGCGCGAAGACCAGAAAATCCCGGTAGGAGGTCTCGCCGAGCGCCGCCCCGTCGCAGTTGGGGTGCTCGTGGATGATGTCGTAGCCGATCCCCACGTGGACCGTGACGGGCACGCGCAGCCGGAAGCCCGCGGCCAGAATGCTGACCTCCCGGTGGGGAAGCCCCTCCGCCTCGATCATCCGGCCCACGGCCTCGCCCAGGCCGAGCCCGTCCCGCTGCCCCTGCTTCGCCGCCTCGTTGACCCGGCCGGTCTCCTCCCAGAGGCCGAATTCCCCGGTGCGGATGTAGCGGGCCACGCTCTCTGTCGTCCCTCCCACCAGGGCCATCTCGAAGTCGTGGATCGGCCCCGCGCCGTTCATGCCCACGTGGGTGACCACCCCGCGCCCCATCAGGTCGATGATCTGCCGGGAGACCCCGACCCGCAGCAGATGAGCGCCCATCATCAGGATGACCGGACGTCCCCTCCGATGGGCCGAGACCATCCGGTCGGCGACCCTGGGAAGGTCCGGGTGGTCGAAGGGCAGGGGGATGTCCTGGACCTGGAGAAAGGAGGAGAGGTCCAGATCGTGCGTCCGCTCCCGGAGAGGCCGGAGCTTCAGGCGGCTTCGGTCGAACATCGGGTAGGGCACGGGAGATCCTTTTTCAGGGAAAGCTCAACCTGTAGGGAGGAAATGAATTTCCTCCCTACGTAGAAGAAGCCCGGACAAGCCGGGCTAAAAGACGCCTTTGAGTCCGCTTCAGCGGACTTCGTATTCATAGGGCGGGAATTTATTCCCGCCCTGCAACGCTATGATAGAAATTTCATCCGCCGGGGTCAAGCACAAAGAGAAGGGGCACGCCCTTTGCGGACATGCCCCTCACCGGACCGGCCTTCGAGATGAACCGCTTACTTCTTCGGCTCCCCCTTCGGCTCTTCCTTCGACTTCCACTGCTGTCCCCCTCCCCAGCCCCGGCCGCCACCGCCCCCTTCGCCATGCCCCCATCCCCCCCCCATCCGCTGCATCATCATATTCCGCATCTTCTCCTGCTGTTCCGGCGTGAACACCTTCTTCATCTCCAGGCGGGCGTTCACCATCTTCTCAAGCATCTGCCCGCGCGCAGCGTTGACCGCCGCGACCTTCGCCCTCACGTCCTCCGGCCTGGGGTTCGGCTGCTGCAGAGCGTCCTCCAGCTCCATCCGAGCGATCTGGGCGTCCGCGCCGATCCGGATCCGGTCTTTCTTCGAGGCCATCCGAAGGTCGTGCAGCCTGTTCACCTGTTCATCCGTCAGCCCCAGGGCCTTCCGCGCGCGTTCGAGCATCATCGGTCCGCCCATCATCCCCATCATCCCCATCTGCCTGCCCCTGAAACGCATCACCCGTCGCTGCATCATGGGGGGACCGCCGGGGCCCATCATCCCCGGGCCGCCGTGCCTCATCATCATGCCCCCCTCAGGGGGCCCCTCTCCCGGTCCGCCCTGGGCCACCTCCATCAGCACATCCCCGGCCGGCTCCTCCGCCATCCACACGTCCACGGCCGGAACCATCTCCGCCATCATATCCTCCGCCAGCGGCATCTCCTCTACCACCACATGCTGCTCCCACACGCCCTCCGGAGACGACTGCGCCCCCGCCGCGGATGTCCATCCCCCCGCCAGAACTGCCGCTGCGCCTAACAGAAACCACCGTTTCATAGGATCTCCCCCTCTGAGGGACGCGTTTTATCGCGTCCATGCTCTGAGCATTTTATCGCGTCCACGTGTTTTATCGCGTCCCCTATTCCCCTCCACCGGGCGCTCCGCCCCCCCGAAACCGGGGAAGCGCGTTCTCGTAAGCCTTCATCTGTTTCGAAAAAGCCTTCTGCTGCTCCTCGTTGAGAAGGGCCTTTGTCTTCTGATCCAGATCCTTCTTCATCTCCTTGAGCTCATCCCTGTAAGCCCCCCAGTCCGGTTTGTCCGCCTTCTCTGCCATCTCCAGGATGGACGTCCGCTTGTTCCATGCCTCCGCGAACGGCCCCCGCAGAGGGTCGAGTTGCTCCGGGGTCAACCCCACCCCGAAACAGAGGACCGCCCACATCGCCTCTACATTGCAGGCGTTCAGGGCCTCCATCTTGGCGCGCATCTCCTCGAAGCGCCCTCGATTCTCCCCCCCCTGCCCCCGCCTCCCACCGCCCGGTCCCCCTCCACCCGGTCCCCACTGGGCCTCTGCCTTCATCGCCCAGAAGACGCAGACCAGCAGACATAACACCGTCATCCGTCGGATCACCTCAACCTCCTTTCTGTCTGGGTATCGGTTCTTTATGGTATTCATTGTATTCATTAGACCCCTACAGGCCCCGATGGTATTAAACAATTCGTTTTTTCGTCTACGAGGAGACCTTTTTTCCGAACGAGTCCGCGAAGATGAAGAAGTCCCCGAACCCCACCGTGCCGTCCGCGTCCAGGTCGAACTTCGCCGCCGCGCCCGCTGCCTGCTGCCCGAAGACCGCCGCCAGCGCGAAGAAGTCATCGAAGTTCACCTCCCCGTCCCCGTTGAAATCCGCAGCAGAGGTCGGCGTCGGCCCGCGAGGATCGTCCAGCACATAGATGCGTCCCTCGTAGCCCACGATGTAGACCTCCCCCGCCTCGTCCTCCCCGAAGCTGGAGATCGAAGCAGGGCCCTGCGCGACCTGCCTGCTCTCGACCACCCTCCCCCCTTCGTACCGCACCCCCCAGATCCGCTGCGACACATAGTCCCCGCAGAAATAGACCCCCGTCAGCCGGCTCAGCCGCGTCCCCCGGTAGACATAGCCCCCGGTGATGGACTGCCCCTGGCCGTGGCTGTACTCCCAGACCGGCATCGTCAGACCCGTCGTGTCGCACCCCGTGGACGGCGCGTAACAGTGAGCCCCCTCCATCCGGTTCCACCCGTAGTTCTGCCCCTTCTCGATCAGGTCCACCTCCTCCCACTGGTTCTGCCCCACGTCCGCGGCCCAGAGCCGGCCCGTCAGCCTATCGAAGCTGAACCGCCAGGGGTTCCGCAGCCCCCACGCCCAGACCTCCTCCCGCCAGCCGCTGGCGTTCCCCGCGTAAGGGTTGCTCCCCGGAATCCCGTAGCCCAGCGCACCGGTACGGCTGTCCACGTCGATCCTCAGGACCTTGCCCAGCAGGGACTTGAGGTTCTGGCCGTTCTGGAATGGATCGCCCCCCCCACCCCCGTCCCCCAGGCCGATGTAGAGATACCCGTCCGGCCCGAACGTGAGTTGCCCCCCGTTGTGGTTGGAGGCCGGCTGGGCCACCTCGAACAGCACCCGCTCGCTGGTCCCGTCTGCCTGGTCCGGGTCCCCGGAGACCTGGAATTCCGAGAAGCGGGAGGTCAGGTTGCCATAGGTATAGTAAACGTAAAACCGCCGGTTGGTCCCGTACTGAGGGTGAAAGGCCAGGCCCAGCAACCCGGCCTCGCTCGGCCCCGAGTTCACCCGGCCCCGGAGGTCCAGAAATGTCCTGGCCTGGGTCGCGTCATCCCGGCCCGGAAAGACCCTGATCAGCCCCGCCTTCTCCACGACGAAGACCCGGCCGCTCCGGTCCCCCGCGTGGGTCAGGTAGACCGGGCTGGAGAACGACAGCCCGGAGAAGACCCGACGCACCTGCAGATCGGCCAGGGAATCGCCCCGGGCGGAGATCGCCGCGAGTCCGGAAAAGATCCAGAATAAGATATACCGGGGCATGGCGTTTCCTCTCAAACAAGACGCGCTGCTGACTCCACGTACCACCGACACCCGCACGACCTTTCATTGGACGCCCGTTCAAGGAAGGAGTTCCCGCAGACTCTGCGTCATGTTTCAGGCATCCCGTACGATAAAAAAAGCCACCCCGGTCTCCCGGAAGTGGCTTTCCTGGAGGCTGGTTCCCTTCCTCCCTCCAGGTCTCACGCTTCACGCTTCACGCTTCACGCTTCACGATTCACGCCTCCTACCCTTCATTCGTATCCTTGCCCAGGTAGGCGACCGCGTCCAGCACGATCAGCCCCCGGTTGAGCACCACCTGGACGGTGGATCGGGCCGGGTAGGGCGGCTTGAAATGCTGCTGATAGACCGCGTTGAACTTCTGGAAATCGGCCAGGTCCGCAAGAAACGCCGTGACCTTCACCACGTCGTCCAGCGTCCCCCCGGCGGCCTGCACGATGGCCCGCACGTTCTCGATGGCGCGCGCCGCCTGCGCCTCGATGGTGTCTCCTGCGACCTCTCCGGTGGCCGGGTCCACCGGCCCCACGGCGGAGACATACAGCGTGTCCCCGGCCAGAACGCCCTGGGAGTAGGGGCCGGGCTTCGGGGCCCGGTCGGTGGATACAGGTCTTTTCACGATGGCCTCCTGTCAAAATGGATTTGAAAAAAGACGCGAATTGTCTTATTTTATGGGCAGCGGTCCGTTCATCGCAGCCCTATCATTCATCGCGCCCGGTTGTCGCAGGGGCGCGATTCATCGCATCCCGGACTCATGTCAACACAAACACGCGACCCCGTGCGAGACCTGACCCTGGCGTTTCTTGAGACGCAGGGTGACCGAATGGTTGAGGAACTGCCGGAGAGCCTCCGGCCATCCGGCGACCTCCTGTCCAAGCATCGCGCCCTGCTCCGTGTGGTCACGGAATACGTCCAGGAACCCACCTGGGCCGTCGCGGGCGTTCGGAAGGCGCTGGCCGGAGCCGACCTTCAGCGGGATCTCCAGTCCGTCATCGCTGGCCAGATGGCCCTGTGGAGGGCCCTCCACAGGGGACTGAGAGAGACCGAGGGCCCCCACCGGGAAGCGGAGGTCATCCACACCGAACTGGCCCTGGCAGGAGACGCCGCGGACGGCATCACGGGTGTGCTGCTCGACCTCGCCCATTCAGGACACTGGCCATCCCCTGCCGCGCCCCCGGAGTGGGCCCCGCTCGTGGAACTTGGGCGGATTCACAGGGAGTTCCGGATGCTCAACCGGATCACCCACGACCTGCTCGACGCGCGCGACCCGGCGAAGATGTTCGAGATCCTCGAATCGGGCATCCTGGACACCTTCCACCTCCGGAGCCTGGTCATCGCAGCCGTGGATCACGCGAAGGGATTCGTGGAGGTGGTCCGCGCCCACCCGGCC
This sequence comes from Candidatus Latescibacterota bacterium, assembly GCA_009694805.1. Lineage (GTDB taxonomy): Bacteria > Latescibacterota > UBA2968 > SICM01 > SICM01 > SICM01. The sequence continues at coordinate 6,196 of SICM01000038.1, read as the reverse complement.
TCCCCCGTGACGCACGACCCCGTGGGCTGGCGATACGACCTCACGCACCCGGAGATCCTCTGTCACGTGGCCCGCGTGGGGCTGACGGAGATGATCGACGGATGGGACCCCCGCTACCACGAGCGCATCGTCCAGACGGACGGCAGCGTCACCTTCCAGCAGCGTCCCGGGGATTTCAACGCGGGCCAGACGGCCTACTTCATGCCCATCCTGGCCAGGGATCGGACGATCGGCGTGGTCTGCACGGCCTCGGCGCAGGCGGAAAGACAGCTCATCCTCCGTCAGATCGAGCGGATGCGTCCGTTTCTCCATCAGGTGGGCATGACCCTCTCCATCGTCTCGGAGATCCTGGAACGACAGCGAGCCGAGGTCGCGCTCCGGGAGGTCAACCGGCAGCTCACGGAGGCCAACCGGCTCAAGGGGGAATTCCTGACGAACACCACCCACGAGCTGCGCACCCCCATGACGAACATCATCGGGTCCCTTCAGACCGTCCTCGACGGCCTCTGCGCCGGCCGGGAGGAGGAGACCGCCTTCCTGCAGGGGGCCCTCACCTCCTCCCAGCATCTCCTCACCCTGATCAACGACCTCCTCGATGTCTCCCGGATCGAGGCCGATAAGATCGACGTGGACATCGGGGAGGTAGCCCTGTCCCCCATCTTCACGGAGGTGGAGCGGACCACGGCCGGGGTGGCCTCGGACAAGGCCCAGCGGATGAGGTTCGCGATCTCCGGGGATGCGGCGGTGCTGCGAGGAGATGCCATCCGGGTGCAGCAGGTCCTGATCAACCTGGTTGGAAATGCCGTCAAGTTCACGCCTGAAGGCGGGGAGATCAGGGTCACAGCGAAAAGGCGGAAGGCAGAAGGCAGAAGGCAGAAAGCAGAAGGAAACCGCCAAAACGCCGAGGACGCTCAGAAAGACGGAGAAGAAAAGCTCTTACTGCCTACTGCTTACTGCCTACTGCCTACTGAAGGGGTGGAGTGGGTGGAGGTGGCGGTGGAGGATACGGGCATCGGGGTCCCGAAGGAATTTCAGGGCCTCGTCTTCGAAAAGTTCACCCAGAGCGACGGCTCCGCCACGCGGAAATACGGAGGGACAGGGCTGGGGCTCTACATCTGCCGGAGCCTGATCGAACGGATGGGAGGAGAGATCGGCCTGGAGAGCCAGGGGCCGGGATGCGGGACGCGGGTCTTCTTCAGGCTGCCTGCGTCAGAACTGTGAAAAAAAGTGCCACGTTCCAAGTGCCACGTAAAACCTTCACTTGACACTTGACACTTGACACTTGACACCTCAATCTATCCGCTCCCCCGCCTCGTCCATCCGCATCACCTCCGAGACCCCATTCACCTGTCCGATCTTATGGATCAGATCCTGAAGCTGCTGGACGTTGTGCACGTCGATGGCAAATCGGTTCCAGACCAGTCCCCCGCCGGTCTTCAACTCCCCGCCGCTCACGTTCGTCCCCGTATCCGCGATCACCTTCGTGATGTCGTGCAGCAGGTTCTTCCGATCCACCGCCTTCACCACGATCTGCGCGGTGAAGGCCTGGTCGCGCGCCGCGTCCCACCGGACCTCCACGATCCGCTCCCGGTCCCCCATCAAGGCCGAGGCATTGGGGCAGTCCGTGCGATGGACCGAGATCCCACGCCCACGGGTGATCAGGCCGATCACCCGGTCGCCGGGGATGGGATGGCAGCACTTGGCGAACTGGATCATCAGGTTATCCATCCCCTGGAGGGTCACCCCCCCGAACGGTTTGGGCCGATGGGGGATCCCTGCCCCGAAGGTCCGGGACTCCGACTCCTTGACCTCCGGGAAGAGCTTGTGCATCACCTTGACCACGGACAGCTCGCCCCTGCCGATCTCGGCGTGGAGGTGCTCCACGTCCGCCACCCCTAAGCTGAGCGCCGCCGCCTGAAGATCCTCCTCCTTCGCCCGCCCACCGGCCTTCTTCACCTCCCGCTCCAGGATCTCCTGGCCGAGCCGAACGCTGTCGGCGTGCTCCTCGTCCCGCAACCAGCGCTTGATCCGGCTCCGCGCCTTCGAGGTCTTGACGAGCTTCAGCCAGTCCCGCGTCGGTTTCTGGTGCCCGGAGACGATCACCTCCACCGTCACCCCGGTCTTGAGCGGCCTGGAGAGCGCGACCATCACCCCGTCCACCTTCGCCCCGATGCAATGGAGCCCCACGTCCGTGTGAACCGCGAAGGCGAAGTCGATGGGCGAGGCCTTTTCCGGGAGCTGGACGAGGTCCCCCTTGGGCGTGAACACGAAGATCTCGTGGGGGAACAGGTCGATCTTCAGCTCCTCCATGAACTCCTTCGGGTCCGTCGTGTCGGTCTGCCAGTCCACGATCTGCCGGAGCCACGCCATCTGACGGTCCAGCGCGGTCCCCTGCTCCCGCCCCTCCTTGTAAAGCCAGTGGGCCGCGATGCCGGTCTCGGCGATCTGGTGCATCTCCCACGTCCGGATCTGAATCTCCACCATCTGTCCGCCGGGGCCGATCACCGTCGTGTGGAGGGACTGGTAGAGGTTCGTCTTGGGCGTGGCAATGAAGTCCTTGAACCGGGCCATCACCGGCGTGAACATGGTGTGGACGAGCCCCAGGGCGTGGTAGCACTCCCGCACCGAATGGACGAGGAGCCGCACCGCGAACAGGTCGTAGATGTCTTCAAAGTCCTTGTCCCGGTCCTTCATTTTGCCATAGATGCTGTAGAAGTTCTTCGGCCTGCCGTGGATGCTGGCCTTGATCCCGGCCTCTTCAAGGGCCTTTTTGAGAGGCTCCTTGATCTTTTCGAGGTAGGTCTCCCGCTCCCGCCGTTTGAGGTTGACCTTCTCCTGGATGTCCCGGTAGACCTCCGGCTCCAGATATTTCAGGCTGAGGTCCTCCAGCTCCCACCGGATGCGAGCGATCCCCAGGCGATGGGCCAGCGGCGCGTACACGTCGCGGCTCTCGAAGGCCTTCCGCCGGCGCTTCTCCTCATCCTCGATGTGGTTCAGCGTCCGCATGTTGTGGAGCCGGTCCCCCAGCTTGACCAGGATCACCCGGATGTCCTTGGCCATGGACATGAGCATCTTCCGGAAGTTCTCCGCCTGCTCGGCCTCCTGGCTCTGCGCCCCATCCCGCTTTCCGACCTGCCCCCGGCCGGCCTTCGAGGGGACCTCTTTCTCGTCCTCCTCGTCGTCTCCCTTGATGTGCCGGATCTTCGTGACCCCGTCCACCAGCGTGGCCATCTCCTCCCCGAACTCCGCCCTGACCCGGTCCAGCGTGACGCCCGTGTCCTCGATCACATCGTGCAGAAGGCCGGCGGCCACGGTCGTCGCATCCAGGTTGAGGCCGATCAGGATGCGGGCGACCTCTATGCAGTGGGTCACGTAGGGCTCCCCCGACTTGCGCTTCTGGTCGCGGTGGGCATACTCGGCCAGATGATAGGCCCGCGCGATCAGGTCCAGGTCGTGCTGCGGGCCCTGGGCGCACACCTGCTCCAGCATGGCGTGAAGCGCCGGGTGTTCCTTTTCCCGCTCCAGGACGGCCTGCGACAGGAGCGTCTGTTGAACGGCAGGTTCGGACATAAGAATAGGATTGGAGCGCGGCGTTTCATCGCCGCGAAAGGCGATTTGTCGCCGTGAATGAAGGATATGTAAAAAAGGGGTCAGGCGCCGGAGTCCGGCCCTCACCCTCCCCCCATCTGTAGGGGCACGGCGCACCGTGCCCTTTTCCCCTTGAATATAGCCAGAATCTCAGGATTTGCCAAGTAAAAATGGGGGGGTATTTGCCAAACCCAATAACGACGCGGGTTCTGGCGATACCCCTTGATTTTTATGCCGGTTGTGCCGACATTTGGGTTAGGAGAGTTTGGGAGAGTTTTGCAAGGTTTGGGACGGCTGTTAGTACAGTTTTTGGACAGTCGGTAAGGGCCGTCAACGGCTGATCCCCGTGAATCGGCGCTCCACCGCCGAGCGGCCCTTTTCTTACCCCTCGTGGAGGAGGGTAAAGACGATGAAGATACCAATATGTGAAACTTGTAAGGACTTCGAAAAATGTTTGAGAGAAGAACACAAAACCTTAAGCGGCTGCGAGAGGCACGAACCAGACAAAGAGAAGCAGTTCACAGCCGATGAAGTGATAGAGATTGCCAGAAGGGTTGCGCGACCGGCCCTGGTTCAAGAGGTAGTCGATATTTCGATCCCCATGCGAATCGAGGCTAAATACACTCCGGCAGACCTGATTTTGTTTCTGACCGCTGACCTGAGCGATTCAAGTCAAACAGCCAAACTTTTCAGCATCTATCCAGATTTGAAAAGTTCTTTAGGGAGCGTCCAGTCAGCACAGCAAGAACTAAAAAAGATCGCTCTTGGAGATGGAAGCATCAGTGTGCTGAACGGTTTTCTTCGCTATGCGTCTCCATATTTGTACTTTGACGATCATCAAAACCTGAAGTCTGCAACCCGACTTTGGCCGCTACTTGGCGTGGTGGATACGGACAGGTCTGTTTTGGCGGGGTTCTTTGTGCTGGTCGCAAAAATACTTTTGGATAAGCAGCCTCTGAAAATTTGCTACTCAAAAAGAAAGGGATGCCAAGAGTACTTTTTCCTCAATACACGGGGGCAAAGGGCTAAGACGTGCCCCAATAGGGCCTGTCAGAAGTGGGCAGAGCGCCACTTCAATCAACCCAAACGGAGCGCAAAAAAGTAGCTGTCGGAATTTTGTCGGAATTTGAACCTTTCGGAACGGCCTATATATTTCCTGTGAAACTTGGAAATAGTAGGCCGTTTTTATTTCCCCCGAAAGGAGAGCACATGCCCACTCCAAATCTGACAATTCCCGACGTTGCCAGGCGCTACAACCTGTCTCACTGGACCGTAAGATTGCATCTCAAGCAGGGCCTCCTGCCCGGCTACCGCGTGGGTGGTCAGTGGCGTTTTGATGCCGCAGAGTTGGACACACTTGATGCCGCTCGTCACCAGCCCGGACGCGCAACCCGGTTGCCGGAGGTTCAGCCGTGACCCGCTCGCTCTAGATAGACTGCTACAGGAGGCGAAAGGCTGATTGCGGGGAAGTTATTGCACGTTCCTTTTCCGTCCAAAACCCAGAGATATTTAGACACTGTTCACTCACGATTACCAAAAATTGACGCAAGATATTGTTTTAGCTGATATAAATAGCAGTTTTAGATTATCGCAGGAACCGCCTCTTAGAGAGCCGTATTCGTTGGTGAAGCTGACGCCTATATTTCAGGCCCGAAAGCTTTCTGCCGAGGTTTTCGGGGGGCATAAGTTGGGAATGGTAAGTGAACAGTGTCGATATTTATGACCATTTTGAGGCCACTCAAGGCAATCCGGGCAAAGTGCCTGGACTGCATGGCCGGTTCCGCACACGAGGTTCGGCTGTGCCCGGTGACGGCCTGCCCACTGCATCCCTTCCGGTTCGGCCACAATCCCGCCCGGCAGGGAATTGGAAGCCGGAAGGCCAACTCAACGACGGTTTCGGAAGGTTCCGAGGCAATTTAATAAGGGGGTGAGCTGTGAAGCAGGTGGCTGTTGAGGATGGGCTGCTCGACGCGGAGTTCGAGGGCTGAGAACTTGGGCGGAGGGACCTCGCGGGCTGGTGCGACCTCTGCGTGCCGCTCGCGAACCCTCCGCCTTCATACCGCTTACAGAGGGGCGGACAGATGAACGACGAGCTCAAGCGACAGAAACGTACCGAGGCGCGGCAACGGCGCATTGCCAAGAAGTTGACGGAGATGGGCTTGACAGCCGAAGACTTTGAACTCTACAAAAAGCTGTTTGTCTTCGGGTGGCGCAGGTGGATTCGCCGCAAAATTGAGTGGAAGGATTGGGTCACGGTCGATAGGTTCCCATTGAATGACGAAACCATTCTCAGCCACCTCTTGAGAAAGGAGTGGGTGGGCTCAATGCCTCCCTTTCGCGGCGGTTGGATTCAGGTACTCATCGTTGATCTGGACTGCCATCAAGCCCGTGCTGCTCGGTCCCTCCGTAAGCGCCTTGCCGTGGTGCTGAAAGCGTTTGAGCCCTCAGAGCCGTTTCTGATCCAGAGCAGCGCCTCCGGGGGAGTCCATGTGGTTTATCTCCTGGATCGTCCCCGCCGTTGCGCTGAGGTGCTTCGGGTAGCCACTGAGATGATTGAGGGCGCTGGAGGGACCGTGAAAGACGGGCACATTGAACTCTACCCCCAGGA